>CAYIKF010000011.1:5186-12324 GCA_964363945.1 uncultured Gammaproteobacteria bacterium | reverse complement strand
CGTACCTACCAGACTTCTCGCGATCTTCCCAATCTTTAACTGCATTATCCAGCACTGGATACGCTGCACTAAATATCCTCTCAACTCTAGCTACGTCACCGCTGTCTATTACACTTCTTACTTCTTTTAACGGTAGTAGTTCTCTGCGTTGAAGAAGTCCTGCGTAAGGGTGACCTCTTATTTCAAATGAAGGCCTCAAAATATCTGTTATACCGCCAAAACGATCTTTCCATAATTCAATCGATTGCCTACGTACAGGTTCACTTCTTTCTTTGGCTCTTAAAATTTCAACAAGAGCCGCTCCGACAGCATTTTTTAGATTCCTTATCAAAAGCTCCTGTTGATCTACCCACTTAATAATTTCTCCTCCCCTTCTCAGAAGTGAGGTTACAATGGATGTTCCCTCGTAAGCACGTAATAACAAAGCCTCATAAGCTTCTGCTGAGTATTGTTGAACTTCTTCGACTGTCTGTGCTGTCTGGGCGAAAGCCAAATGTGTTAATGCGCCGACTTTAAGAGGATTTTTTACGTGCGGACCAATTTCCCTACGTATTCCATTAAGCTCTACAATTATTACAGTAACGGGAATTCTATGATCAAATAGGAGCGACCTAAGTCTATTAATTCTTGAAGATAAATCTTGGGCAAATCGAATCTCTCCTCTAATCATAACTATATTCATTAAATCTGGTAACGATACGCCTAGACTTGGATCGGTGCGCGCTTCTTCTTGTTGGCTCTCATCAATTATTGGTTTGTCTAAAAATCTTTGAATCACTCTTTCATTTTGTCGAAAAACCCCCAAAATATCTTGATGCGTGTGCCAAACAATTCTTCCGTCTGGCTGATTCCATCCAACCTTCCATGTATCATCCGGCATAATTCCAACCATCCCCGTACGATCTATGGTTCTTATAAAATGAGGTCTTTGGTCAGGAGTTTGTTCGCTTGGTCGACGCTCCCGCATACTGCATAATGTATTTTACACCCTTCTGCAACATTCTCAAACCACCTATGGTATAATTTAAACCAAATGGAAGAAGAAGCGACTGAATTTGAACAAGTGCGTGAAGAGATAAGAGTGGCAGTGGAACAAGAGAGCGCGAAAGGGGAAAGGGGAAATGAGGATCTCGTGCACATTAATCCAGATGAACTTCCAGATAAATATCTGGAGTTGTGGAATAGAGAGCAGAGTGGTGAGCTGACAAGAGAAGAACTTGAAAACTTTCGGAGAGAAGAGGCTCCAGATCCCAAAACCTCAGAAGGGCACTTGCTCGCTAATGTCGCAAATAAACTTGGCGCAAAAGTGATGCAAGAATCGTTAAAAGTAGAAGAAGCCGCGTAACATTCGTATACCCTCCGACTCGGAGGGCATGGGACCCCACGAAATGGTCCATCGCCCATATTTCCACATCGCGCCCCAATCTGGTACAATAATTCTTGATGGTAAAAATACTTAAAGATCATAGAGAAATAAGCAAGCTTGATTCTCGGGGCCTCAAAGACCACCGAGAATTAGGAAGAGAATTAGATTTATTCTCATTCCATGATGTTGCTCCAGGAGCAATTTTTTGGCACCCAAACGGGTATAGGATCTATCGCACACTCCTTGAATTTATCAGAGAGAAAACTGAAAAAGAAGGATATCAAGAAATAAGTACTCCTGTAATGGTCAAAAGTGCGCTGTTTAAACAATCCGGTCATTGGGAACATTTTGGAGAACATAATATCTTTAATTTCGTGGTTGAAAAAGAATCATGGAGTTTAAAGCCAATGAATTGCCCTGAATCAACACTCGTTTATAGTTCACGAACCCGAAGCTATCAAGACTTACCAATGAAATTATCAGAATATGGAATCCTACATCGCAGAGAATTATCTGGAGTGTTAGGTGGACTTTTCCGAGTCCAACAATTTTCAATCGATGATGCTCACCTGTTCGTACGTCCTGATCAAATCCAGACTGAGATACACACATTACTTGAACTCGTTACAGAATTCTACCGCTCTCTCGATTTTACCCCTCATTTTTATTTAGCAACAAAACCAGACAAGGCAATGGGTGACCCAAAATTATGGGAAGAAGCAGAAAACGACTTGGAAATCGCTTTAAAAAACGCAAAAACGAAATACGACATAAAACCAAAAGATGGGGCATTTTATGGTCCAAAGATTGACATCCACATTAGAGATTCGCAAGATCGCGATTGGCAGTTGGCAACTATTCAGCTTGATTTTCAAATCCCGCAAAGTTTGAAGTTGACCTATGTTGATAAGGATGGCAGCAAAAAACAACCTGTGATGATTCATCGGGCAATTTTTGGTTCATTTGAACGATTCATAGGTATTTTAATCGAACATTACCAAGGGGCTTTTCCACTATGGCTCTCCCCCATACAAGTAGTCACAATCCCGGTAACGGACAGAAATATCCAGTATGCACGAGAATTAGTTGCACTATTAAAAGACGAGGGTATCCGTGCCCAACTCGATAGCCGCTCAGAAACCATGCAGGCACGTGTACGAGATGCAGAACTCCAAAAAGTGCCATACATTCTTGTGGTAGGGGATGAAGAAGAAAAGGGCGGTACAGTTGCAATAAGAACAAGGGGACAGAAAGAAATTCGAACACAAGATACTCAAGAGTTTATCAAGAAAATAAAAGAGGCTATTGGCAAAAGAGCAAGCGAGTTGATATAATAGCGTATTACCTGACTGTACAGGCAGGCCTGCCAGTAATTTTTCTGGGTTTGAGAAGAGGAATTCAACGATCATTTTGGCGAAAAAACGAGCAAATACGAGCGGATACGTTGCGCGTCATTGGCCCTGACGGTAAACAAGTAGGTATTTTGACACGCGAAGTTGCCCTTAAGCGAGCACGTGAGTTATCGGTTGATTTAGTAGAAATTGCGCCGAACGCTACACCGCCTGTTGCTAAGATTGTTGATTATACGAAGTTTTTGTACGAACAGGAGAAAAAGGAACGTGAGCAACGGAAAAAACAAAAGAAAGGTGAGCAGCTCAAGGAAGTATGGTTTACACCTTTTATTGCCACCAACGACTATGAGGTTCGACTCGCGAAAGTTAAGGAGTTCTTAGAAGAAGGCGCAAAGGTACGAATAACAATTAGGCCAAAAAGGCGATTGTTTGATACAAGGCCACTATACACTGTGATGGGGCGAGTACTTGCTCACTTGACTGAGATTGCCCGAGTTGAACAACAACCAAAAATGCTGGGTCGACAACTAATTGGTGTAGTGACACCGCTTAAAAAGGGAAAGGAAAGCATCCATGAAGGCAAAGAAAACAAAAATGAAGACTAGAAAAATTGCTACTCGACGGTTTAAGGTAACCGGTACCGGTAAGATTTTACATTTGCGAAGCTTCCGGCGACATTTGAAAACTGTAAAATCAAAAAGAGCGCGCGTACAAAAGCCTGTTGCATTAACAGGTGCGAATTTAAGGAAAGTAAGAAAAATTTTGGGAGTGTGATGGGAAGACAAACAAAGTCATTTCGACAAACGCGTTCTGCGCGAGTTGCAGATAAATCTGCAAAAAGCTTTGGGACATATCAAAGAATGGAACCCTACGGGAAGAAAGTAACAGGTAACAAGTAACAGGTTAACTTGTTACTTATCGCTTGTCACTTATAACCTTATTATGGCTAGAGTTAAATCACCAACCAGACGAAGACATAAGAAAGTTTTAAAAGCTGCGAAGGGCTTTCGCCAAGCAAGACGAAAGCGATACCAAACAGCCCGTGAGGCAGTGCTCCATGCTGGTCAATATGCGTATATTGGGCGAAAACAGCGCAAACGCAATTTCAGAACGCTTTGGATAGAACGTTTGAATGCAGCGGTCCGAGAAGAAGGTTTAACCTACAGTACCTTCATCGCCGGTTTGAGAAAAGCCAACATCAACCTCGACCGAAAAATCCTCTCTCAACTTGCCATTGAAGAACCGGAAACATTTAGTAAGATAGTTGAGCGGGTAAAGAGTGCATAAAAAGCATTTACATCCCCACTCAACATCGAAGGCTTCCCAAAAGGAAGCTTTTTTATTACACTTAAAGAAAAACAAATTATTTACCTGAAATCGGGGTCCCCGATTCGCCGTAGGTGAATGGGGTGATAATTATGGAAGAACGAATACAAAATCTCAAAAACGAAGCGTTAGCTCAGATAATGAGTGCCCAAAGCCTTGAAGAGCTAGAGAATCTTCGCATTACGTTTCTTGGAAGACGTGGAGAACTTAATACCCTCACACAACAACTTCGCACTCTCACACCAGAAGAACGTGTAACTGTCGGACGAATGATAAATGACGTTAAAGGGGTAATTGAAAATGCACTCGTAGAACAAAGGCAGCAATTAAGCGAAAAAAGAGAAGGGAAGTGGTTTGACCCAACTATTCCGGGAATAAAACCAAAAGCTGGACACCTCCATCTTGTAACAGCGGCAATTGAAGAAATCTCAAACACCTTTGAAAAAATTGGTTTTGTGAGGGTTCGTTACCCTGAAGTAGAGTGGGATTGGTTTGCATTCGAAAGTCTTAACATGCCCAAAAATCATCCGGCACGAGATGATTGGGAAACTTTTTTTGTTGACGCCCCGCCTCATCCAAAATACGGGCAGATGGTCTTAACCCCCCATACCTCATCAGGACAAGTCCGAGAAATGGAGCGCGTTAAAAGGCCACCCATAAGAATGATTAATATTGCAAAATGTTACCGACGCCAATCAGATATATCACATGTTCCAATGTTCCATCAGTTCGAAGGACTAGTAATAGATGAGGGTATTTCTATCGTTCATCTTCGTGGGACGCTTGATTATTTCGCGCGGAACTTTTTCGGTTCAAATCGGCGGACGCGACTGCGGCCTTACCACTTTCAATTTACCGAACCCTCGTTTGAGGTTGACGTCACATGCGGTGTATGTAATGGCAGGGGTTGCAAACTTTGCAAAAGTGGGTGGCTCGAGTTAGGGGGAGCCGGAATGGTACATCCTGTTGTACTTAAAAATGGAGGAATAGACTCAAATAAATATACCGGTTTTGCTTTCGGTTGGGGAGTTGAACGAACGTATATGATGAAGCAAGATCTAAATATTCCTGATATTCGATTACTTTATAGTTCGGATTTAAGATTCTTACGACAATTCTAATCTCAATATTCATATATGAATATATGGATATCTTAATCCCAAATTCTTGGCTTAGAGAGTTTTTAAACACAAAGGCAACACCCAAAAAAATTGCTGAGTATCTTTCGTTGTGTGGACCTTCAGTTGAAAAAGTAACAAAAGAGAGTAATGATAGTGTTTATTTAATTGAAATAACCACTAACCGTGTGGATGCAGCAGGTGTAGTTGGTCTTGCACGGGAAGCAGCGGCAATCTTACCACGATTCAATATCCCGGCAAAGTTCGTTCCTCCAAAAATCAAATCCAACCAGAAACTTGTCTTGCGAGTACCATATCTTACTGCTCGAGTTGACCATGCGTTATGTCCCCGATTCACAGCCGTTCTTATAAAAAACGTAACAATTAAAGAATCTACGAAAATCATCCAGGAAAGAATAAAGGCAGTAGGACTTCGACCAATTAACAATGTCGTTGATATTTCTAATTACTTAATGCATGAGTTTGCGCAACCACTACACACTTTTGATTACGACAAAATTAAAGGTAAAACTATGCTCTTGAGAGCCTCAAAAGCAGGAGAAAAGATAACAACGCTTGACGAGAAAACGCACACACTCCCTGGAGGAGATATTGTGATTGAAGATGGAGATGGTCGGCTCATTGATCTTGCAGGAATTATGGGAGGAGAAAACTCTGCGGTTGATGAAAATACAAAAAATGTGCTGCTGTTTGTTCAAACGTATAACCCAATAAACATAAGAGCGACTTCGATGACACTTGCTCATCGAACAGAAGCGGTGAGCCTCTTTGAAAAAGACCTTGACCCAGAACTTGTTGAGCCTGTCATACGACGTGGTATTGATTTATTCGAAGGGCTTTGCGATGGAAAAGCAGAATCTGAAATCTTAGATATTTATCCGAATCCTTATAAAACCAAGAAAGTAACCACAACGCTTGATTTTATACAAATGCGTTTGGGAGTTCCTATCCCAAAACAGGAAGTAAGTGCGATTTTATCCTCACTTGACTTCTCTCCAAAATGGACGAGAAATACGCTTGAAGTTTTCATACCCTCATCAAGGAGTAGGGACATCTGGGCGCCGGAAGATTTGATAGAAGAAGTTGCTCGATTGTATGGCTATCATAATCTCCCAAGCATGCTTATGAGTGGGAAAACTCCAGATCCTCTTCCCGATGCTCCCTTTGAACTAGAAACACGCGTCAAACATATTCTAAAAGGGTGGGGAGGAATTGAAGTGTATACCTTGTCACTTACATCAGCGGATAACGTGGATTTGGAGAAACGCCACTCATGGGCACTAAAATTAAGAAACCCCCTTGGGAGTGATTCCGAGTATCTGCGTACTTCACTTGTACCTTCTCTTGCATCAGTTGCACAACAAAATGCAGGAGAAAAAGAACCGTTTCATTTGTTTGAAATGTCAAATGTGTATCTTCCCATCCGCGGTAAATTACCGGAAGAAAAAATGGTATTGGGAGGGATTTTTGTTGGACATGACTATAGAGAGGTAAAGGGAATTATTGAAGCACTCCTTAAGGATTTGAACATCGAGGCAACGTTTAAAACTCAAGATGCAGGAGGATTTTTACTAAACCATAGAATTTCAATTACGAGTAAAAAAGAGGATATTGGCCAGTTAGGTGTACTTACTCAAAATAAGTTCATTTATTACGAATTTTATATGGAACTATTACGTAAAAGTTTGACACCCCGCTCTTTTCATCCTATTCCAAAATATCCAACTCACGTCGAGGATATCTCGCTGGTACTTCCCCCACGGACGCTCCTTGGGCCAGTTATTGATGTAATTAAAAATACGGATGCTCATGTAGTTTCGGTTGAGCTTATAGATATTTACCAAGATACACAAACTCTTCGCATTGCCTACCTTGACCCTAATAAAACATTAACTGACAAGGAGATAGAAAAAATCCGAGAGAAAATTATAAAAGTGATTAGCTCAAAATTTGGA
>CAYIKF010000011.1:2418-5086 GCA_964363945.1 uncultured Gammaproteobacteria bacterium | reverse complement strand
ATACAGCTCTGCAAGGGGACCCCTTGTAGAAGTTTACGCGAAATAAAAGGATAGGTGTCAACGTAATCCACCTCGAAGGTGGAAAAAATGTGGGCAAATTTCCAAGAAGTTTTTTTAAGGTCCTGGGGTTGGAGAGGGTGAAGGGGAGGGTGTAGGTGTCGCGGAAAGGACGCTTTCAACTGTAATTGTAATTTTTCTATCTGATTCTCGACCTTTTTCATCTTTTGCTTTTGCACGGAGTGTATGAGTACCATTCGTTGTAGTAACACTCGTTTCGTAAGGAGTGGTTGTGAAGGTTGCGATTTTCGAACCATCAAGTTCAAGCTCAACTTGCGTTATCCGCTCAATTGAGGCAACACTTACTCGAACATTAAAAGTTGTGTTCGTAAGTTTGTCATTATCGTGTGGAGTATTAAACTCTATATTAATAGGACTTGAACCGCAATAATCGTTTGGGGGATGATACTTAGGGTCTGATTGGGTAGCAAGCCAGTTAAGAATTCCTTCTTGCCAACGGTTTGGTCCACCCGAGGCAGACGTCGGATCCTCTTCTTTAAATATAAAATATTCCCTTTCCTCGTAATTTCCCGCAGCCACATCCGACGGTGTTGCCAATTTCCCCTCGCTTTTGCAAATTTTCAATTTTTGGTGTATTGGGTCATCTCCCTGTGGTTGTGTCCCTTCAATAAAATACTCACTTCTAGCGGGAAATCCATCATGCGCACTAAAGCCCGAAACGCTATCTACCTCGGCCGTGACAATTCCCGGTGAGAGAGCGAATGATACATTCGGCCTATCCCGCAACGCCACCTGAATAATCCGCCGCCAAATAGGTGCAGCACCCGTCACACCCGAGGAAACCTCTTTCATCTCGCTATTATCATTGTTTCCAACCCAGCCGCCCACCGCTACCTGGCCGGAAGCCCATCCGACCGTCCAGTTATCTCGTTTATCGTTCGTTGTTCCGGTTTTGACTGCAATCGTCCTCCCGGGTACCACTAAAGCTGAACGGAGACCAAACACCTCAGCTCTTGCTTGGTTATCAGAGAGGATGTCGGAAATAAGAAATGCCTGCTCGGGGGTCATGACCGCTTTTCCTTCTTTCGGTTTTACTTCCTCGAGTACCTTTCCCGCTCTATCCTCAACTTTTAATATTGTAATAGGTTCGACCTTTTTACCTCCGTTTGCAAACGCGGCGTAAGAAGAGGTGAGTTCAAGAAGCCGTACCTCGCCGCCTCCTAACGTTACTGATAAACCAAAGCGGGAGAGATTTTCTTTTGTTGGCTCAAGCGTCGTAATTCCTAAATCATAGGCAGTGCGTAACATATCCCTGACCCCCACCAAGGCTAAAAGTTTTACCGCCACCAAGTTTATAGAATTGCCAAGCGCATAACGAAGCTGTAAGGGACCCCTGTATTTCCCATCATAGTTAACAGGTTCGTAATCCGGCTGCCCCACCCCGCCAGGAAAAACAGTTGGTACATCCATAATCATGGTGGAGGGAGTATACCCTTTCTTAAGTGCGGTAAGATAGGTCACCGGTTTAATAGCAGAACCCGGCTGACGAAGAGAAAGTGTAACGTTGACCTGCCCGTCATAATTGGGGTCATTAAAGTTCTTGGAACCCACCATTGCAAGAATCTCTCCGGTTTGGACATCCAACACAACCGCAGCCCCATTCGTAATGTGAAGGCTTTCAACTTTAGCAATTTCTTCCGTAACTATCTTCTGCGCCTCTTCCTGTAATTTCAAATCAAGCGTGGTGGTGACGTGCAGACCTGCCCCCTGAACTACCTCTCGACCGTAACGCTCCTCTAACAACTCCTGGACATACATGACAAAATGGGGTGCCTTAAAGTTCGCTCCCGGTTGGGTAAACTGTACATTGGACAACTCTTTCTTTGCTTCTTCTTCTTGTTCACGCGTAATGTACTCGTCTTCGCGCATTCTTCGCAGCACATCTTCCGCTCGTGTGCTATACGCCTTTGGATTTGAACCAAAGGGAGAATAGTAAGAAGGCCGTTGGGGAAGTCCTGCTAAAATTGCTGCCTCAACAAGACTTAATTCCTTTACCCGTTTACCAAAATAGGTCTCGGCTGCCGCTTCCACTCCCGACGCAGTTCCTCCATACGGCGCCTCGTTAAGATACATTCCTAAAATTTCTTCTTTACTATATCTGCGCTCGATTTGGACCGATAAGATAAACTCGCGGATTTTGCGAAAGACGGTTCGTTCAGGAGAGAGGAGTCGATTTTTCACCAATTGTTGCGTTAGTGTTGATCCTCCCTCAAGCCGACCTTTCAGCGCCGTATTAACGAGTGCGCGCAGAATCCCAAAAGGATCAAATCCTTCATGTTTGTAGAAATTTTTATCCTCAATTGCAATTGTTGCCTGACGAAGATATACGGGAATATCCTCAAGTTTAACAGGTGTCCTTTTCTGCTCAGCGAAAACATCATACAGAAGTTCTCCATTCCTGTCATAAATTTTGGTTGAAAATCCTTTTTGTCTTTCAATCTCATCAGGAGAGGGGAGTCCCAATGCGAAAAAAGGGACGACGATAAAACTCCCCACGAAGGCAAGTACAACACCAAGAAACGCTAACTTTGCGAGTCGTGCCCAAAGTCGTGCTTTTCCTAGACGACTAGAACCTGTTCTATACGAATAA
>CAYIKF010000011.1:0-2318 GCA_964363945.1 uncultured Gammaproteobacteria bacterium | reverse complement strand
AATAATAATCTCGCATACGTTGACCTTTACATTATATCAAGGCTGAAAGTATAATGAAATGTATGGGCAAACTTCTCGTGCGCAATATAGCTGAAGTTTTACCCTCAAGGGAAAATTTTGAACAAAGACTTAAAAAAGGACCAATTAAAATTTACTTTGGCGTAGATCCTTCTGGTTCGGTAATCCATCTTGGACACGCTGTTGTTCTCTGGAAATTAAGAGAATTTCAAAATGCAGGACATAAAGTTGTTCTTTTAGTGGGTGATTTTACTGGAATGATAGGAGACCCAACAGACAGAACTGCAGCTCGTAAGAAATTAACCCATCAACAAGTTTTAGAAAATGCAAAAACGTACAAAGAGCAGATAAGCAAAATTTTAAACTTTTCGGGTAAAAATCCAGTTGAAATTAAGTTTAATAGCGAATGGCTCGCGAAACTAAGTTTTGCCGAAGTTATTGAACTTGCCTCCCACCTTACCGCTCAACAAATGCTTGAACGTGACTTCTTCCAACAACGCCTCAAGGAAAATAAACCAATCCATCTCCATGAATTTCTTTATCCGCTTATGCAAGGATATGACTCTGTAGTAATGGATGTTGATGCAGAAATCGGTGGAACCGATCAAACATTTAATATGTTGATAGGCCGAACTCTGATGAAAACTTTAAAGAAAAAGGAGAAATTTGTAATAACAGTTCCCCTTCTAGAAGGACTGGATGGAAGAAAAATGAGTAAATCTTTTAATAATTTTGTGGCCATAACTGATGAGCCACAGGAAATGTTTGGGAAAGTGATGTCATTAAATGATAACCTGATTATTACGTACTTTAAACTTGCTACGCAAATTCCAGATGCAGAAATTCAATCAATTGAAAGGGAAGTTCAATTAAATGATATATCTCAATTAGAAGCTAAGAAAAGATTGGCATGGGAGATTGTAAAGTTGTACCACGGAGAAAAAGCTGCCAACAACGCAAAAGACGAATTTGAGCGGGTTTTTCAAAAAAAGGGTGGAGCACCGCAAGAAACTCCATTTCAAATTGAACCAGGAGAATGGAATATCACCGATGTGTTAGTAAAAAGTGGTGCCTCGCCAAGCCGCTCTGATGCCAAAAGGATTATCTCAAGTGGAGGAACAGCAGTAGTAGTTGGGTTAGAGACTTTCACTCCGACTTCACCGAACCAGATTATTGAGATTACACCAGATACTTACATTCGTGTGGGTAAGAAAAGATTTATCAAACCAAAAGGATGAACGAGAAATTAATTAAACGGATTTGGATTATTCTTATTATAATAGCAGGAATTAGCCTTGTACTCTCCTCGCTTGTCCCGCTGTTATTTGCGTTGTAGCATGGAACTTTCAATTCGGGTGACAGACCTTCCATTTATTGGGCCAATTTACGCACGGCGTCTTGCGCGGCTCAAAATCCATACACTTGGCGACCTTCTTTATCACTTCCCACATAGGTACGAAGATTTTAGCTTGCTCTCCTCAATATCGCGAGTCCAACCGGGAGAAACGGTAACGATACACGGACGTATTTTATCAATTAAAAACGAATATACAAAACGAAGTAAGGTACTACAGAAAGCGGTAGTTGAGGATGAGACAGGAAAAATTGAAGTGGTATGGTTTAACCAACGCTATTTAGTCCGAACTATCCCACCTGGCACCTCGGTTTCTCTTTCAGGAAAAATAACATGGTTTGGCAACAAATTAGTCATGGAATCACCAGATTATGAGAAGTTGGAAGTGGGAAGTGGGAAGCTGGAAGGTATTCATACAGGACGTCTGGTCCCAATATATCCCGAAACATCTTCTGTTTCCTCAAAATGGTTACGAACTCGGATTGCACAACTTCTACCAAATGCAAAGATTGAAGAATTTTTACCATCAGAAATTATTAATAATTATCGCTTATCTGAAATAAAACAAGCTTTTGCACAAATCCATTTTCCAAAAATAATGGAAGATGCCAATAAAGCACGCTTAAGATTTTCATTTGAAGAACTCTTCCTTTTACAATTATCAGTACTTGAGCGAAAACATAGTTGGAGTAAACAAACAGTGTGTTGGAAACTCTCAATTCCACACAAAGAAATTTCTTTATTTATTGCAAAACTTCCCTTTGAGCTCACACGAGCACAAAAAAGAGCAGTCGAAGAGATTCTCGCTTCGATTACTCAGCGTGTTCCTATGAATAGATTACTTGAAGGAGACGTAGGTTCGGGTAAGACTGTTGTTGCAGCCATAGGTGCATTTGTTGCCGCAAAAAATAACCTCCAGACGGCTGTAATGGCGCCTACTCAAATT
>CAYIKF010000010.1:15761-20557 GCA_964363945.1 uncultured Gammaproteobacteria bacterium | reverse complement strand
TCTTTATCAACACCCTTTTTAATAAGTTCAAGTATCAACATCCGCCGCGATTTGGGGCGAAAAGTGGTACGCTGTTCAATCCACCAACGACAAAACGCTTCATCATCAACAAGCCCAGCTTTTTTTAATTCTTGGAGGGCTACTTTGCAATCCTCCCCACTTATTTTTTTTCGGACTAACCACCGCTTAATTTCAAACTCCGATCGAGGACGAATAGTGGTGAATTTAATTAAACGATCCAGGAGCTCCATTTACTCTTCACTATTTCCCGTTTCTACTTCTCCGATTTTTGTTGGCACTTTTTTACTTTCAGCAGCTGTTCTTCGTGCTTTTTCCTCAACCTCTTTCAAAATCTTTTGATGCTCTCCAAGAAACGCTGCTGCCGCTTGGCGACCTTGGCCTATGACTTGGGTTCCGTAACGAAAGAATGAACCTTGTTTGGTAATAACACCAAACTCTGCTGCTACATCAAGTATTCCTCCTGCTTTAGAAATTCCACCCATATTCATAATATCAAATTCTGCAACTCTGAAAGGTGGGGCAACTTTATTTTTAACCACGCGTGCTCTGTGTCGCGAACCAATAACAAGATCTCCCTCCTTTATTGCGTCAATTTTTCGAATATCAATTCGGACCGACGCATAAAATTTAAGCGCTAAACCTCCCGGAGTCACTTCCGGGTTACCAAATATAACGCCTATTTTTTGCCGTAATTGATTGGTAAAAATGACTACGGTGCGTGACTTGGAAATTGCACCAGTTAACTTTCGAAGCGCTTGCGACATTAAGCGTGCCTGAACACCAATCATCGCATCGCCCATTTCTCCTTCAAGTTCAGCTCGGGGGACGAGTGCAGCAACTGAATCAATAACCACAACATCAACTGCGCCCGACCTGACAAGCGTTTCTACAATCTCAAGCCCTTGCTCTCCCGTATCGGGTTGAGAGATGAGTAACTCATTAAGGTTAACACCGATTGATTCGGCTCGAGCAGGGTCCAACGCATGTTCTGCATCAATAAACGCGGCAGTGCCACCCATCTTTTGGGATTCTGCTATAACATGAAGCGCTAACGTTGTCTTTCCTGAAGCTTCAGGTCCGTAAATCTCAACGATTCTGCCCCGAGGAAGACCGCCAACACCAAGGGCTAAATCTAAGGCTATTGAACCTGTGGGAATAACATCCACCTTAAGGCGTGAATCCGCTGCTTCTCCCAACTTCATAATCGAACCACGGCCCCATTGCTTCTCAATCTGCTCAATTGCCAGCTTTATCGCCTCCAGTTTTGCACCCTGTGCCATTACCCTTCCCTTTTACCAATTTTTCGGCTAAAATTCAAGTGGTAAAATCGGGGTGTAGTATAACGGTTAGTATTTGCGCATGGGGTGCGTAAGGTCCCAGTTCAATTCTGGGCACCCCGACAAAAAAGATAATGTATTACAAAAACCATGGTTTTGCTCCCATCGGTATTGTAGTTCTTGTTGCGCTCCTTATTAGTGCTGTGCTTATTGCACAACCATCAATACCCGAACCAACCTTTACACCCACTCCTTCACCAACCGAATCTCCCACTCCTACATCTACTCCTACAGAAACACCTTCGCCAACACCAAAGCCAAGTCCTACCCCTATCAAAACTCCCATTACTACCCCAACACCTCCGCCTGTATCAGGGCCACCCGGAAGCGGATATTCTCGCATTACCGTCGCAACCGAACGAGGCAACTTCTTGATACATGTCGTCTCCATAGATATGTCAGGAGTTAGAATGATTACCGATACTGCATCAGACGATGATTGTGCAAACAACTGCCCAATAATTCCGCTTGCCGACTATGTTGCGCGAAACGGAGGATTTGCCGGAATGAACGGAACATACTTTTGTCCAACTGACTACGGTGAATGCGCAGGAAAGCTTAATTCATTTGATTTTCCAGTCTATAATTCGCGGCTAGGGAAGTGGATTAATAGGGGTAATCTCTTTTGGGACAATCGCTCGATTATGTACTTTGATGGAAGCGGCATGCATTTTATGAGAGCGGCAAACTCATTTGGAGGAGGAATTCTGGCAGGCATCGTCAACCACCCGGGACTTGTTGAGGGAGGAGCGGTGATTGCCGACCAGTTCCCCTTAACTGACAAGCAGCGAGCAAAGGGGACAAAATCAGGAATTGGAGTTCGAGGAAAAGTAGTCTATCTTGTCGTTGCCAGTAATGTTGATATGCTTGACCTTGCGCATGTTTTTAAAAGCTTGGGAGTAGAAGGAGCACTCAACTTGGACGGTGGAGGATCGGTTGCACTTTGGTTTGGGGGATATAAGGTTGGTCCGGGAAGAAACCTTCCCAACGCGGTAGTTTTTGCGCGATAATGTAAGAAGATAATGAATACTATTCTTAAAAACCTTACAAGCAAACCGTTACTTTTAATAGTTGTTTTAGCGTTTTTTTTGCGAGTTATAAACTTAGAAACATTTCCTTTTGGTTTCCATGCTGACGAAGCGCGGGTTGGCTGGAATGCCTTATCAATTGCAAAAACAGGAAAAGATGATAGAGGAAATGCGTTAGCCGTTCATTACAATACCTTTGGCGACTATAGACCAACTGGAATTTTTTATTTGACACTTCCCTCAATAATAATCTTTGGTAGAAATGAGTTTGCGGTACGATTTCCTTCTGCTTTATTGGGAGCACTTACTGTTCTCCCTCTTTTCTTCTTTGTACTAGAGATTACAAAAAAGAAAAATTTAGCACTACTTTCTGCACTTTTACTTGCTATCTCTCCTTGGCATATAGCAACAAGCCGGGCAACAAGTGAAGTGGTAATCGCTCTATTTTTGGTACTTTTTGGTTTATTCTTTTTGTTAAAAGGTTTTAGAGAAAAATCAAACAAACTGTTTTTTGCAAGTCTGGTCTTTTTAGTTCTCAGTTATTTCCTTTATCACTCTGCACGCATTCTCGTCCCTCTTTTTGTGGGAGCCTTAATTATTTATTTTTGGCAAGAAATTAAAAGCATAGACTTAACAAAAAAAGCACTCGCAACATTTTTGTTTCTTTTAATTTTAACTGCCCTCTTTGCTTCAAACAAAGAAGCGAGAAGTCGTTTTTCTCAGGTATCTATTCTTAATGATTTAGATGTTTCGTATGAACTTTCCCGTATGCCCTTTGAGGAAGGACCCAACAGGGTTTTTGTCGCCCGACTGTTCCACAACAAACCATCAGTTTATGCAAGGCGTTTTATAAACGAATATGCAAATTATTTCAGTGCCAACTTTTTGGTAGGAAATGTTGCAAAACCACTCCGTTATACAACTCCAGGTATCGGAATGCTTACCTATTTTGAGGCCTTTCTTTTTCTTCTTGGTTTAGTATCTATAGCTCAAAAAAGACACAGTATCCTCCCTCTTTTTCTCCTTCTCATAGCGCCAGTGCCGGCGGCACTCACAATGGAGGATTCACCAAACTTACACCGTGCACTTTTCATGCTTCCGTTTATAGCAATTATTGCAGCGTATGGTTTTTATCAACTCAAACAGGTGGAAAGATTTAAAAAAGAAATAATTTTTGCGACTTCTCTAGGCCTTGCCTTAAATTTTATATTTTTTCTTCACATGTATTTTGTTCATGCAAAAGTTCATATCCCTCTTTACAGAAACATTGGTGCAAAAGAGCTGGCTTTAGAGTTGAACAAGTTACAAAAAGACTACGACAAAATAATACTCACCAACATTCCCGATGATCCATATCCATGGATTGCTTTCTTTACAGGAAGGGATCCTGAAGTATTCAACAAAGACGCAATAACCAGAGAAAAGGGAACATGGACAAGTGAGAATTTTGTCTTTACTGGGCTACGATGTCCATCAAGAGATGCTTTTGAAAAACCTGATGTTAAACGACTTTTGGTTGTTGACGCCGAAGGATGTGCAAGCGAAAGTAATCTGAGGGGTAGAGAGGATGTGGTTATACTCACACAAATAAAAAGACCCGACCAGTCCGAGGTTTATACTCTTTGGTCTAAAACTGAATAGCGGGATTGTTTTTAATCCAAATAACTGCTCCAATTCTTCCAGTCTTTCCCTCAGCCCTTTCTGAAAAGAAAAGGCGTGTATTATCTAAAGTACAACGTTCTGCAACTTCGATGTTTTTCTCCTTAACTCCTATTTCAATTAATTGAAATCTGTTCGCGAGCCATAAATTAAGATATGTGTGATTATTTCTTTTTTGTGTGAATAACTGATCAGCATAGGAAAATTTTTTAAACGCTTCAATAACTGGGGTATCGACTTCATAGCAGCAAGGACCAATTGAAGGACCAATACCAACAATTACATCCGTAGGGTTTGTCCCAAAATGGTCTTCCATATGCTGGACTGTTAAACGTGTAATTTCCTGCACCGTTCCACGCCAGCCCGCATGCACTGCACCTATAACTTTATGTACAGAATCCACGAGCATTATCGGCACGCAATCGGCAACTTTGATGAGAAGTATAACGTGTGGGGTATTGGTAATAAGTGCATCTGTCTCTAAAATCACGTGTCCTCGCTCATTACCATCTACTATCGCCACATGATTCCCATGCACTTGTTGTGCATCAGCTACATCTTTTTCTTTAACACCAATCGTTTTAAAAAATTTTTCTCTGGAATTTTTTACATCTCCAAAATCTCTTGTCGAAACCGCATGTCCAATCCACGGAATTTGCGAAAGATTTCTAAACTGAAAAATTTTAAGACCCGAGAGTTGGTTAAATGGCATAGGATTCACACATTATACCCCTTAACTTGCTTATTTTGA
>CAYIKF010000010.1:0-15661 GCA_964363945.1 uncultured Gammaproteobacteria bacterium | reverse complement strand
TTGCTTATTTTGATAAATATGCTATACTCCTCTTCACAATTACTGTTCCTCTCAAAATGAGCGCTGTAGAACGACAACCAACTCCAGAAAGGACACGAGCCACCTATACCCCCACTCTCGAACAAGCACGCGAACTTGCACGTCTTAATACGCTCATTCCCATTTATCGCACACTCCCTGCAGACTTAGAAACACCTGTTACCGCGTACGTAAAACTCACAAGTGAGAAAACAAATACTGAATGGTCCCCCTCATTCCTTCTTGAAAGTGTAGAGGGAGGAAATCTTGGACGTTATAGCTTTTTAGTTACTGCACCAAAATGGGGGATTGAACTGCCTACTGAAGGGGGATGGGTTGAGCGACAACCTAATGGTTCAAAATTGCATAATCCTGGTGAAGTAGTCGACCCCCTCATACCAATAGAAGAAAGAACAAGACGGCAAGTAGCAAGAGTTCCCGGATTACCCCGCTTTCATGGAGGATTTGTAGGGTACATTGGGTTTGAAACCGTAAGGGCATTTGAAAGAAAGCCCACACTCCAAAATCCCAAACCAAGCACAACAGGCGTTCCCGACGCTGTACTCGCCCAAGTTGATGACCTTGTTGCATTTGACCATGTGACAAAAGAAATGAAAGTGATAACACACCTCGCGGTCGAGGACCCACAGCATATTGATGCTGCTTACGGCGCGGCAGTTGAGCGTATTGAAACGCTTGTTGACAAATTACGCAAAGCATTTGACCCTAAAACGCTCATCTCTGGCACAGTTTCCCCGCTACAAGCGGAGCCAACTTCAAACTTCGAGCGTACAGCATATGAAAAGATGGTAGTAGAAGCTCTCCGCAAAATTATTGAAGGAGAAGTTATCCAAGTAGTAGTCTCACAGCGATGGGAACAAAAGACATCGGCTGACCCTTTTAAAATTTATCGTGCACGGCGACGAGTAGACCCCTCTCCTTTCCAATTTTTCTTTAACTACGGCGAGTTCCAGCTCATTGGTGCCTCTCCCGAGCTTCTGGTGAAAGTTGAAAATGGGAAAGTCACTACGTGGCCTCTTGCAGGAACTAGACCACGCTCCCCTGATGCCACACCTGAAGAAGATGCTGCAGTTGCAGAAGAACTCCTCAACGATCCCAAAGAACGAGCAGAACATTTGATGCTCGTCGATTTAGGACGTAATGATATTGGAAGAGTAGCCATTCCTGGAACTATGAAGGTAGACAAATTTATGGAACCTGAGTTCTACTCAAACGTCATTCATCTCGCATCTAGAGTGGAAGGTTCACTTCGTCCAGGACTCACTTCATTTGATGCACTACGTGCGTGCTTCCCCGCTGGAACAGTCTCTGGCGCACCTAAAATTCGTGCTATAGAACTCATTTATGAGTTTGAACCTGACCGACGGGGTCCGTATGCGGGAGCAATTGGCTTCATTTCATATTCTGGGGGTTTGGAGATGGCAATCACCATACGTAATGGAATCTTAAAAAACCGCGTTTTCTATAACCAAGCGGGAGGGGGAATCGTCTCTGACAGCGTACCTGCGACTGAATATGAAGAAACAAGAGCGAAGGCACGTGGAGGCTTTCGAGCAGTAAAACTTGCAGAAGAAGAAGAATTTTAACCACTTATCGCTTCGACGAAAGTTAGCGTTTAGGACTTTGTTTTTTGCGTCTTGCTTTTCCGCCGGTTCCCACTTTTCGCCGCTCACGAATTCTCGCATCACGAGTTAAAAGCTTTTGTTTCTTGAGCGGTGGGCGAAATTGTAGAGGTGAGGCATTTGCAAGCGCACGCGCAATGCCCAAAACCGTTGCAGAAAGCTGGCCACTTTTACCTCCCCCTTCTACCTTCACACTCACCCGATATTTATCAAGCGCACCCGCAACCTTAAATGGTCGCTCAAACAAAATTTTTGCAACTGCCCCCGGAAAGTAGTCGGTAAAGGGTACTCCATTCACGATGTGCTCATCATGGCCTTTGAAGAGCCGTACGCGCGCAATAGACTCTTTCCTTCTACCCACGGAGAAGATAAAATCCTTATCTTTTTTTGTTTTAGTAACTGGTTGTACTGTAACCATAATAGAAATAAATCCTAAATCCGAATATCGAAACTCGAAACAATACTTAAAATTATAAATTTGAATGTTTTAAACGTTTTAGTCATTTTATATTTTGATTATTGGAATTTGTTTCGGATTTGGTGCTTCGTGCTTCGAATTTATCTTCATATGGATGTTCTTCTCCTGCAAACACTTTTAAGCGTGCCATTCTTACCTTCTTGAGACGATTATCCGGCAACATTCCAGAAACTGCATGTTCAACGAGACGCTCCGGATGCGTGCTTCTCACTCTCGCTGCTGAGATCTCTTTCAGCCCAGAAGGATATCCTGAATATCGCCTGTACACTTTTTGTGTTTCCTTTTTGCCAGTCAACACTACATCTTTGGCATTTGTCACCACAACATAATCACCCGCGTCAAGATGCGGTACGTAGGTCCTCTTATGTTTCCCCATTAAAAATGTGGCCACCCCAGTCGCAAGCCGACCGAGCACCTTCCCGCGGGCAGAAATCAAATGCCACTCCCTTTTTGTATCCTTTGCCCGTGGTTGGTATGTTGTGTTCATTTTTTATTTTCTATTTCCTTCGTCTTAGACTTAGACGCTTCATCCTTAGTTTCAGCCTTTTCTCTGCTCCACATAAGTCGCACCATTGGCGCATTATCTCCCAATCGTCGCTCAACCCGAACCATTCGGGTAAAGCCGCTCGAAAGGGTAGTAAATCGGAGTTTTGCTTCCTCTTCTAATTTGGCAACCACATGCTTATTGTGTGCAAATTCAGACAGAAGTGCTCGTCTGGACGCGAGTGTTCTTTTTTTTGCAAGGGTAACTGCTTTATCAATTAAGGGTTTAACAGCTTTCGCACGAGGGAGTGTTGTCTCTATCGTTCCCTGCTCTACCAATGAGATCACTAATGCACGGAAAAGCGCCGCTCGTGCGCCCGTGTCTCTTGAAAATTTTCTGCCATATACATGCTTTTTCATTGAACATTATTTTATACCGTAGATTTCTTCTACCGCAGGTCAATTATACCATCGCTGGGAATTGTATCCCGTGCTCACCGAGTGCTGCGGCAATAATCTTCAGCGATTTTTCACCCACATTACGTACACGAGAAAGCTCATCGGGTTTTGCTCCAAGGAGTTGACCTACCGTCTCATATCCCCCTTTAACGAGCGCATTTGCAATTCGGGCAGGCAGATTGAGCTCCTCGACCGAAAGAGTTGAAATGCCGGTTGAAATCCTTGGTTTCTCTCGAGACTCTTGTTCTTTTATACGCGGAGTAATAATTTGCGTAAAGTGAGCAACTAAAATTTCAGCTGCCCGCTTTATACTCTCCAGCGGGGGAACAGTCCCATCAGTCCAGAGCTCAATTACCAACCGATCATAATTTGCGACACGACCGACTCGCGTCTCTTCAATCTTATAATTCACGCGTGTTACGGGAGAGAACACACTATCTATCGGAATGACTCCAACCGTATTACTTCTTCGGTCGTCTGCAGGAGAGAATCCCGTTCCTTGCTCAACCTGAAATTCTGCAGAAAAACGGACACCGCTGGCTAAGGTTGCAAGAGGAAATTCGGGATTGACAACAGTAACAGCTGGCGAGCCCTTCAAATCTCCTGCTTTAACCACTCCAGGGCCCTTTTTATCAACTGTCAACTTTGCTGGGGTAGTTCCAGTATACTTAACTCTCACTTTCTTAAGATTTAATAAAAATGCAATTACATCCTCCTTCATACCAGCAATTGTAGAAAAAGGATGACGAACTTTGTCAATTTTAGCACTGGTCAATGCAGCACCGGTAAGCCCGGTGAGAAGCACTCGACGTAATGCCGCCCCCAGGGTATGACCATACCCTTGCTCCAACGGCTCAATCACAAACCGGCCGTAATCAGGCTTTTCTTCGTCTTTTCTTAGTGTAAAAAGCAATTCCATATAAAAAGCCCCGCGTTAAGGGCCATTATCAAGTCTACACTATTTTTAAACAATACGCAAGAACGTACTCATTATCGTGAGTAAGAACCCTTCGCTTCGCTCAAGAACCTTGCTCACTACCGTGAGTAAGAGCTTCTCACTTCGCTCAACTCCTCTTGTTCCCTATCGGGAATAAGAACCCCTTCGGGAACCTTGCTCTCTAACGAGAGTAGAACCCAATAATGGTTTGCTCATCAATTGGCTCGATAACGTCTTCTCTTGCTGGCAGACGGGAAACCTTTCCCGCAGCCCCTTTTCTCTCAAGCCACGAAGGGAGTACCTTCTCACGCTCAGCAATAAGCCGGGCAATTGCGGGAATTTTTTGCGCCGTGGGAGTAAGAGTTATCACATCTCCTTCTTTTACTTCATAGGAAGGAATCGTCACACGCTTATTATTCACGAAAGTATGTCCGTGACCCACTAATTGCCGTGCTGCGGGTCGTGTAGATGCAAAACCAAGCCTATAGACGATGTTATCCAACCTTCGCTCAAGAAGCGAAAGTAAGACCTCGCCACTATTACCCTTGCTCCTATTCGCCCGCTCTATATAGCGTTTAAACTGTCGCTCAAACACACCATAAAGCCGCTTTACTTTCTGCTTTTCGCGAAGTTGCCGCCCATACTCTGATAGTCTTGGTGCTCCTCTATGTCCATGCATGCCAGGCGGCACCGTAAGGCGCGTAAGTTTGCTGCCCGCTCCGTACAAATCAAATCCCTCTCTACGGGACAATCTATCTTTTGGTCCAGTATATCGTGCCACTATATTCTCCTTCTCTTCTTCGGCCGTACCCCATTGTGGGGAATGGGTGTCACGTCTGCTATAAGAGACATCGAAAGTCCCACGGATCGAATAGCCCGAAGCGCTGCATCTCTTCCAGGGCCTGGACCTTTGACAAACACGGCAACCTCACGAATACCCTTCTCTTTTGCCTCCCGCGCCGCCCGCTCGACGGTCATTGTTGCAGCATAGGGAGTGGCTTTACGTGTTCCTTTAAATCCACTCTTCCCCGAGCTTCCAGAAACTAATGTGTTTCCCTGCTCATCAGTCACGGTAACAACTGTATTATTGAATGTTGCATTTACAAACACATTACCACGCTCTGGAAATGACGTACGTTTCTTTTTAGCTCCTTTTTTTGCCATAGTTATTACTTTTGTTGCCTTGCTTGTCCGGCCGGCTGACGGGTTTGCCCTCCGATTCGGGGGGTTTGCATTTTTGCAAGCGTTTCTTTCTTAAATGCTCCAACAGTCCTTCTCTTCCCACGCTTGGTACGAGCATTGGTTCTTGTCCTTTGACCCCTAACCGGCAACCCTCTTTGATGTCTCACACCACGGTATGATTTTATCGCGACGAGTCGGCCTACATCTTCTCTCAATGCCCTGCGCAAATCTCCCTCAATTATTATTCCCTCCAGCGCCTTGGTAAGGTGATTTATTTGCTCGTCGGTGAGCTCTTTAACTCGGCTATCTTGTGGAATATTCACTTTTGTAAGAATTTGCCGGCTCATAGGCCACCCTACCCCATACAAAAGGGTAAGTGCGTAATCTATCCGTGCATTCTCTGGTAATTCAACACCTGCTATCCTAGCCACGTTCGCTCCTTTCATCGCTCACTATAGCGTATAGCTTAGAGCTTATAGTTTCACTTAAAATTTTAACCATATGCCATACGCCATAAGCTATCATGCTAGCCTTGACGCTGTTTGTGTTTGGGATTTGAACAAATCACGTACAAAACTCCCCGCCGTTTAACGAGTTTACAATTTCTGCATCGAACTTTTATTGACGCTTGAACTTTCATTTATACCTAAACACTATCCTTCCTCTCTCCTCATCATATGGTGTCATCTCTATCTTGACCCTGTCCCCCGGTAAAATGCGGATGAAATTGCGCCGCATCTTACCCGCAACAGACGCCAGAATTCGTCTTCCATTATCTAAATCAACACGAAATAACGTATTGGGCATTGCCTCAACAATTGTTCCTTCTACCTCTGTTGTTCCTATATGCATTCCTTAAGTGAGAATAACTGGACCATTCTTTGTAATCGCCACAGTTTCTTCAAATAACCCTCCCATTTTATCATCTTTCGTGCGTGCTGTCCACTTATCCTCTTCAATAATTATATCGGGAGTCCCTTCTGTATAAATTGCCTCAATTGCCAAAACCATACCAACCGCAAGAGTAGGAGTGTTCTCAATCTTTCCTTCCAAAAAACAGGGAATCACTGGCTCCTCATGAAGCTCTCTTCCTACTCCGTGTCCGGTAAACATACGCACGGGACTATATCCTGCGCCTCGCAAAACTTGCTCAAGGGTTTGGGAAATATCACCAACTCTCTTTCCCGGTCGCGCTTGAAGGGTTGCACTTTTGAGTGCATTTTTCCCGGTTTTGATAAATCGGGAAACTTGTGCTGAAACAGGCGGAACTCCTACTGTAAAAGCAGAGTCTGTATTAAAACCACGGTAGTAGATACCCACATCAACACTTATTTTATCCCCTGGCTTAATTTTATACTCACTGGGAATTCCATGAACTACTCCACTGTTGACGCTTATACACGTTGCCCATTTATACCCATATACCCTCTGAAATGCAGGCTGCGCACCAAGTCGCCTTATTTCCTCCTCTGCAATTCTGTTAAGTGTGGCAAGTGTCACCCCCGGTTTTATATGGTGAGCAACAACCTCCTTAACATGCGCGAGTTTTTTCCCCGCTTGCGCAATAATTTCAATTTCTTGTGGGTTTTTGATGGGAATCATATGAATTTATTTAATTTCTGGAGGATGTCTTGAGAGATGACCTCAATTGGTGGTTCACCGTCCACTTCGAGGAGGTTCCCTGTTTTTTTGTAAAGGTCTAAAATTGGAGCGGTTTGTTCGTGGTAAATAGAAAGACGTTTCTTAACTACTTCTTCTGTATCATCCGCTCGCGCTCGCAGAAGCAGGCGTTTTACATTCTCACTATCTCGCACACGCAAATAAATGATAACATCGGGAGTAAAGGGAAGATGGTGAGCTTGAAAGAGGGTACGTGGAACTCCATCTATCACAAAACCACTCTTATACTGGCTTTTTTCTAATTCTTTACCTAAAAGCTCAAGGGTCAAAGAATCGGGAACAAGCTTCCCAGCATCAACCAGTTCTCTTACATCCTGACTGGTGTTACTTAACCCGCGAAGAAGTGCCCCCATTTCAACATGCGGCACATTAAAATGCTTGGCCAACAACTCCGCTTGCGTACTCTTTCCCGACCCCACCGGCCCCATGACAATAATGCGGAGTAGGTTGTTATTTCGTTCCGAGGTATCCTTCATATCGGTGCATGGCGATTTGCGCCTCAAGTTGCTTCGTTAATTCAAGAATAACCGAAACCACAATGAGAATCCCTGTCCCTCCAAGCGCAATGGTAGTAAGTCCTGTAACTCGCTGTACCAGATAGGGTAAAATTGCAATCAGACCCAAAAAAACTGCCCCAACCGTCGTTACTCGATATAAAATAAACGTCAAATATGAAACAGTACCTGAACCTGGTCTTATTCCTGGAATAAATCCTCCATATTTCGCTAAATCCTCTCCCACACGTTTCGGATTAAACACAACCGCTGCGTAAAAGAAGGTAAACCCTATAACTAAAATGAAGTAAGAAAGATTGTAAAGTGCACCGTTCGGATTGAGAAGTGCGGAAAGATTTTGTGCAAAACGGGACAGGAGGGGACTCTCTACATTGGCGAGAAACTGGCTAAATAAGGAAGGGACGAGCACAAGGGAAATGGCAAAAATAATAGGAATCACTCCTGCCTGATTAACTCTTATGGGTAAATGGGTCTGGGGACTTGCAAGTGTTCCTCCTCGCAGTCGTCTCGCGTACTGAATTGGTACCCGTCGAGCTCCCTCATTCATAACAACCACTGCAACGATGACGACTATTGAGAGCACGAGAAAAGCAATGAGGGGGAAGAGGGTAGTCGCTGAAACTGTCACCGCTGTTTGCGAGACAACAACGGGAAACCGGCCGACAATTCCCGCGAAAATAAGAAGAGAAATACCATTTCCAACCCCATACTCTGAAATAAGCTCACCAATCCACATAGCTACAATTGTGCCGGCCACCATAGTAACTACCAGTGCGACAAGTCCGAGCGGTGAAAGTACATCCACAATTCCCTGTGAGCGCAACAGAACATACATTCCGACTGCTTGGAGTGCTGAGAGAGGAATAGTAAGAAACCTCGTCCAGCGATTTATCTGCGCTCGGCCCTGTTCTCCCTCTTTTGAAAGCTCCTCAAGTCGAGGTATGACAAACGTCGAAAGCTGCATAATAATCGAGGCATTAATATAAGGGTTGAGTCCCAATGCCATAATTGAGAAATTCGCAAGCGTCCCTCCCGAGAAGATATCAAGCAAGGAGAGGAGGGGACTGGTCGCAAAGAAGGTACGCAGTGCTCCCTGGTCTACTCCTCCTGCAGGAATGTGGGCAATAAAGCGGAAGGCGACGAGCATCAAAAGCGTAAATACAAGTTTGCGGCGGATTGGTTTGTAGGCAAATGCCTGAGTGAAAGTGCGCAAAAGAATATTCATAGCTCAACCATCCCTCCTTGTGCTTCAATAAGACGACGTACGCCGCGAGAAACGGGAAGGGCAATGGTCAATGACTTGTTTACCGTTCCTCCTCCTACAATTTTAACGTTTTTTTCTGACGACTTCAGTAGCCCTGCGGCAACCAGTGCCGCTCTATCAACGCGCGCCTTCGCGCGAAATACGTCAAGTTTCCGAAGTGGAATAATGACCGGTTTTTCGTGGGGTTTGAGTTTCCCTTTTCCGCGCAGCATGGGAATCCGCTTGAGTAATGATTTTTTAACTTTCGTCCCGAAAAAGGACACCCCAATTCTTTCGCGCGATTTTTGCCCCTTTTGTCCACGACCAACTGTATGACCTCCTTTGCCACTACCCATTCCTCGACCAATACGCTTTTTCCCTCTTCTTACATGGGAGGGTAAGGTATGCGGTGCACTCATTATATTTCTCCTTTCTGTATCTTAACAAGCATTGCAATGTTCTTAAGCGCCTCTAGAGTTGCATACACATTTGAGATTTTATTATTTGTGCCAAGAATTTTACCTACCACATCCCGAATACCCGCTACCTCAAATACGACCCGCATGGGACCACCCGCGATAATACCTGAACCTTGCGGTGCTGGTTTGACAAGCACCCTTGCTGCGCCATATTTTATTGTTTGAGGAAATGGTATGGTTGTTCCTCGCAACGGAACCATAATCAAGTGCTTTCTCGCATAAGAGGTGGCTTTATTAATCGCAGCAACCACGTCAGGCGCTTTGCCCAACCCCAATCCTACCCTTCCTTTTTTGTCCCCGACGACCGCGAGCGCAGAGAACCGCATTTGATTTCCACCCGCAGTCTTTTTTGAAATACGGTTCACTTGGATAACTTTTTCAGTAAATTCATTCATTTCTCTATCCATTAAAATTCTAATCCTCCTTCACGTGCCCCTTCGGCTACCTCTCTCACCACTCCATGAAACGTATAGGGACCCCTGTCAAACACAACCTTTTTAATCTTCTTTTCAAGTGCCAGCCGAGCAATAGTCTTACCAACCGCGCGTGCCCGCTCTTTCTTAGTTGTCCCATCGCGAGAAGAAAGCCCCCGAGAGGAAGCGGCAACGAGGGTGTGCCCTTTTGTATCATCAATAATTTGTGCCCAGATATACCTGCTTGAACGAAATACCGTTAATCGAGGCACACCTCTCATACGAGCCTGTAACTTCCTTCTTATTTTTTGTGCACGCACTTTTCGATTACTATTCATGGTTATGATACTGCTCCTTTCGCTGCTTTACCCGGTTTCTTTCGTACTACCTCTCCTTCATATCGCACTCCCTTACCTTTATACGAGTCAGGAGGACGGTATGCTCTAATCTGTGCAGCAATTAATCCTACAAGTTGCTTATCAGTACCTTCAACTGTTATCTTGTTTTGCTGCACAGAAAATTGAATTTCCTCGGGAGCAGTAACCACTACAGGATGCGAAAACCCTAGATGTAAGGTAAGTTCCCTTCCATCGGTAGCTGCTCTGTATCCGGTGCCTACTATCTCAAGAGTTTTGCGCCATCCCTCATGCACGCCAAGTACCATATTGGCAAGTGTTGCCCTTACCCTTCCAAAAATTGCGGGGGAAGCGGCAGTCCGCTCAACGACGACTAAGCTGTCTTCGGTCTTCACATGTATCCCAGTAGGAATAGCAAGCGAAAGCTCTCCCTTTGGTCCGGCCACAATAATCCTCGAGTCGCTTACCGTGACTCTTACTCCTTCAGGAATCTCAATTGGTTTTTTACCAATTCTTGACATATCACCATACCTCCGCTATTACCTCTCCACCTCTTCTTTTCTTCACTGCTTCCTTCTCTGTCATCACACCCGCGGGTGTCGACACAATCTGAATACCAATTGCGCTGGCTTTATTCTCAAGCTGGCGAACATTTTTATAAATACGCTGCCCTGGTGTTGAAATGTTTTTAACGTTGGTTAAGCGGGGGCGCGACCTCAGATACTTAAGTCGTACCACCAGATTTCCTGCATCTCGCTCTATACTTTCCAGATACCCCTCTTTCACCAGTACTTTTGCAATCTCTTCCTTCAACCGAGAATATGGAATGACACACTCGTGTTTTCGGGCAAGCGCTGCGTTTTTTAGTCGTATAAATAAATCGTTTACAGGTGCTGTAATCATATCTTTACCAACTCGCTTTCTTTACTCCTGGGATCTCTCCTTTATGTGCTAATTCTCTAAAACAAAGCCGACAGAGACCAAAGAAACGAATATAGCCTCTGGGCCTTCCACATAAGCTACAGCGGTTTCTATACCGCACATCATATTTCAACTTCTTTTGTTCTCGTACAATCTTTGATTTTTTAGCCACTATTCATCCACTCCTCCCTTTTTCAAATGGCACTCCCAGCTCCTCCAACAATCTTCTCGCTTGTTCGTTGGTACGGGCAGTGGTGACTATTGTAACCCCAATTCCCCTTCCTTTTCCAACTCTCCCCA
Source organism: uncultured Gammaproteobacteria bacterium (assembly GCA_964363945.1). GTDB lineage: Bacteria > Patescibacteriota > Microgenomatia > UBA8517 > JACQJR01 > CAYTZB01. The sequence continues at coordinate 4,554 of CAYIKF010000010.1, read as the reverse complement.
CATCAACCTCGGGAAAGATTGTGTGTTCGGCAAGTCCTAGCGTATAATTTCCTCTTCCGTCGAATGCGTTCTCCTTTGCGCCTCGAAAGTCACGAAGCCGCGGTAGCACGACGCGAAACAATTTTTCTAAAAATGCCCACATGCGTGACCCTCGAAGTGTCACGCGCAGCCCCACTGGTGAGCCGCGCCGAATCCCAAATCCAGCAATTGCAACGCGTGCGCCACGCACTTGTGGTCCTTGGCCCGTAATTAAACTTAACTCCTCACGTGCCTTATCAAGCACCTCGCGGTTCCCTGCGGCTTCGCCAATACCCATATCAACTACAACCTTCTCCACTTTCGGCACGGCCATTGGACTCTTAATTCCAAGTTCAGTTTGAAGCTTAGACCTCACTTGTTCTTCGTATACTGTTTGCAAACTCATATAAATTCCTTTCTTCTTGTTACTTGTTACTTGTTACCTTTTTATGCGAAGTCAAGCTCTGCTTATTCTCGCTAGAGAGCAAGCTCTGCTTATCTATTTGCCTTCCGCACTTTCGGCAAATTCTCACTTTCTCTCCTGTGTTTAAAAACTTCATTCCCACCCTCGTTAGTTTTGTACAATGAGGGCACAGGAGCGCAACATTACTTAAAGGTAGTGGTCTTGAAAACTCGATAATTCCTCCTTTTTGCTTCCCTAATGCTCGCTGATGTTTTTTATACACATTAAGTCCAGGAATAAGAACCCTTCGTTCGCGTGGGAACATCTTCTCAATCAAACCTTTCCGACCCTTATCTTTTCCCGCCATCACCCGTACTTCGTCACCAACGCGTAATTTCATGATTGCTACACAACCTCCTTTGCAAGTGAGACAATCTTCCCGAATCCTGCTTCTCGAACTTCTCGTGCAATAGGACCAAAAATGCGCGTACCGCGGGGATTTCCTTGATTGTCCACAACAACCCCTGCATTGTCATCAAACCTGACGGCCGAACCATCTCTTCTTTTATGTTCCTTTCTCGTTCTCACTACAACCACATCAACAAGTTCGCTATCTTTTACTACGCCTGTGGGATCTGCACCTCTCACCACACATTTCACCACTACTCCCACAATCGCAAATCGCCGCTTTGAAAAGCGCGGAATGCCAATAACTTTCAAGGCGTGTGCGCCTGAATTATCAGCCGAGCTGAGTATTGAGTTAAGTTGAATCATTCGCAACCTCCACTATCTTCCATCTCTTCGCCTTCGAAAGTGGCTTGGTCTCTACCATTACTACCTTGTCTCCCACCTTTGCACCAAGCGCGTTATGTGCATGGAATTTTTTGTGGCGGCGCACTCTCTTTTTGTACAGAGGATGCGTTACCCACCGTTCGACCCGAACGATAGCAGTCTTCTCCATTTTGTCACTCACAACGACTCCTTGTATCCTTCTCATCCTTGTAACTCCTTCTCTCTAATAAGTGTTGCAATTTGCGCACTGTCACGCCTAAGTGTATGCCCAGCATGAACATTTTTTATCTTGCCTACGCGCACTTCAAGTACAATCCGCGCCAGCTCCTGCTTTTTCTTCGCAAACAGAGTCTTTAATTCTTTTACTTCTTTTGTTCTTAATTCTTGTAACTCCTTTTTTTTCATACTTGCCTCCTCCATTCAACTATTATTTTCTCTGTATTATCTTGGCTTCGACTGGCAACTTCTGTGCTGCCATCCGCAGGGCCGTCATTGCAAGCTCACGCTCAATCCCCGCCACTTCAAATAACACTCTTCCCGCCCTCACAACTGCAACATATGCTTTAATATCTCCCTTTCCGCCGCCCATACGCACGCCGGCGGATTTAGCGGTTATCGGTTTATCAGGAAAAACTCGTATCCAAATTTTTCCTTCTCGTCGGGTCACATGGGCAATTGCACGTCGTGCCGCCTCTATTTGTGCAGCAGTCACCCAACTATTTGATGTACTTTTAAGTCCATACTCGCCAAAAGCGAGTACTGTACCCCGACTCTCCTTTCCCTTCATCGTTCCTCTAAATTGTTTTCGATATTTTTGTTTTCTTGGTTGCAACATGGCCCTCCTTTCAGTCGGGAATTGGTACTTATTCTCCCTTCTTGTGTATCCATACTTTTACTCCCACATATCCTCGCTTCAAGAGTGCTGGCACCTGTGCATAATCAATATTCGCGCGTAAGGTTTGGCTAGGAACCGACCCTTTATGAAACTTTTGACGTCTAGCAATCTCGGCACCTCCAATTCGCCCCCCAATTACTACTTTCACCCCAAGTGCCCCCGCAGCCATTACACGTTCAATCGTACGCATAATCACGCGTCGGGCAGGAAGACGACGTTCAAGTTCTGCGGCAATCCGGTATGCTACAAGCTGCGCTGACAACTCTGGCTCTTTTACCTCTTCTATTACCACATCAAGCTTGTCTGGAGATCCTGCTAGCTTTCCTCGAATTAGTTTTTTTAATTCTTCTATCCCTGTACCGCCTCTCCCGATTACCATGCCTGGCCGCGTCACCAAAATCCGTATGGTCAACGCCTTGGGAAGCCGCTCAATGATGATGTCAGTTACACCCGCATTCCTCAGTTTCTCGGTTAATAATCGACGCAACGTCACATCGGAGAGAAGAAATTCGCGGAACTGCCGTTGTGTCGCAAACCAACGTGCTTTCCAATCGGTAAATTCTCCCACTCTAAATCCAATTGGATTAACTTTTTGTCCCACTAGCCCTCCTTTGTGATTTAGAATTTTTAGTTTGCCTGCCCCGTAGCCGACGAAGTCGTGCTATTCGGGGTTTGGGATTTAGTGCTTCGTGCTTTGAATTTTCTTGAGGCTCTTTTGCCTCAAGGATTACTCTTATATGGCTTGTTCGTTTGAGAATTGGTTGGGGCCTTCCTACAGAACCAGCTCTCCCTCGCTTGAGACGAGGCCCCTCACTCACCTGGATTTCTTTTATCATTAAAGGGGCACTAACTCCTCGGTTACGAGCATTTGCAAGTGCTTGTTTTATCGTTTTTGACAGTGGCAATGCTGCGTGCTTTCTCACAAAAGAAAGGGTAGTAAGTAATTTATCTGGGTCTTTTATGCCCTTTATAGCACGTGCAACTACCCTCAATTTGAGAGGACTTATTCGTAAATATCGTTGTTCAGCTTTAATTAGCATGATTAGGTCTTTTCAATTGTTCTCTTAACCACCGCTCCATGCCCTCTAAATGTTCGAGTAGGAGAGAATTCACCCAGTCTATGCCCTACCATATCCTCGTTTACAAACACCTCAATAAAGGTTCGACCATTGTGTACCGAAAATCGATGGCCGACAAATTCAGGCGGGATTTGACTATCTCGTGCCCATGTCTTAATCGGTTCATGCTTATCATCCGACTTTTGAGCCATGACTTTTTTGAGCAGTTTTTGGTCAATGTATGGTCCTTTTTTACTTGAACGACTCATTTCTTCCTCCTCCTCACAATATACTTGTCAGAATACTTTCCCTTCTTTCGTGTTCTCACGCCTCGGGCGGGTTTACCCCAGGGAGTTTTGGGTGGCATCCCCTCACCTGAACGACCCTCTCCACCACCATGTGGATGAGCTGCTGGATGCATGGCAACACCGCGAACAGTTGGGCGGATTCCTCTCCAGCGTTTTTGACCCGCTTTCTTCAATTTTTCCGTTTTATGCTCAATTCTTCCTACTTGACCGACTGTTGCGTATGCTTCTGCCACCACTTTCCGAATTTCCCCAGAGGGCAGTTTAAGCGTCACTACTCCGTCTTCTTTTCCTTGGACGACCGCTGCTGCACCAGCGCTCCTTATGAGTTGTCCTCCCTTTCCAGGCCGCAATTCTACACTATGTACCATCGTTCCAACCGGAATTCGAGACAGAGGAAGCGCATTGCCAGGAGAGAGAGGTGCGTTCTCTCCTGCCGTTACCGCATCTCCCAGCTTAAGCCCCTTAGGGGCAAGCAGGTAACGACGCTCTCCGTCAGGGTATACCACAAGGGCAACCTCAGCAGTCCTGCCCGGGTCGTATTCAATTGCTTCTACCCGACCTGGCAATCCCCGTTTATCGCGCTTAAAGTCAATTTCTCGCAAGAAGCGTTTTTGCCGACCACCACGGTGTCGTACGGAAATCCGCCCCTTTGACCTGCCTCCCTTCTTTGGTAAAATCCTCTTCAGTTTCATACTCAATACTTTATACTTTCTTTTTCCCTCCTTTTTTCTCTGTTGCAAAAAGGTCAATTGTCTGTCCTTTCTCCAACTCCACAATTGCCTTCTTTATATCAGAGAGTTTTTTTACAAGACGTCGCCCCCCAAATCGCCGGGTTTTTCCGGCAATTTTAACTGTCTTGACACCTTTTACCTTTACACCAAAGGCATTCTCGACTACATGAGCAATTTGGTTCTTGGTTGCACTGGCTACAACCTCAAAGATAAACTTACCAGCCTCTGCATCCTTTTTTGATTTTTCAGTTATCAACGGTCTTAAAAGTATGCTCATATTTTCTTTACTCTCTCTTTAATGACATCCTCCCCGCTTTGAAAAGCGGGGTTTCCTCTAAAGGAGGATGAC
>CAYIKF010000009.1:6232-22164 GCA_964363945.1 uncultured Gammaproteobacteria bacterium | reverse complement strand
TTGGGCAGGCTCGACCATACTATTCAAATTATATCATTTCGAACAACAAATTCACTAATTTTCAATTTAACAATTTCCCTCACTGTTTTTTGTATAGGTATATTGGCCCATAAGCCGTTCCTTTTGGGTCTATCTTAATCGGTTTCCAGCCGGGAATTTTGAAGCCGGTGGCAATAACAAGTGTCCCGGGTTTCAATTCTTTCTCTAATTTTGGTCGCAGTTTTTTATTTGTTTCTTCAAGTAAGTACAAACTTACAATATCGGCATCTTGCAAATCTTGCTCAAACAAATTCCCTTTGATAATTTGTGCGTTAGACAATCCCAAAATTCTCAACCAAAATCGAGAATATAAAACTCGAATTGTATCAATCTCAACTCCTACAGCTTTTGCTCCCCTCATTGCTGCTGCAATAACTAATCTCCCATCTCCTGACCCCAAATCATAAAAGGTCTTTCCCGGTCCTACCTCTGCCAATTTCATCACTCGACTAACCACCTCCCGCTCCATCGGCACAAACGGTGCACCAAACTTTGCTCCACTCCGAAGGTAAGGAAGGAGAAAAAAGAGGGCAAGCAAGAGAAGAGCAAGTATAAGGAATGATTCTATCACCCTTTTATTGTATAATGCAGACCGCATAGTGTGAAACCGTATAAAACCACCAACGCCCGAGCTACGGCGGGGCAAAAGTTTGCAACTTGTGTTTCATATGATAAAAATAGCGTAGAGCGAAGAGCGAAAAGTTAAAAAGTTTTGAGTTTTGCGCTTTTACCTTTTAGTCTGAATACCATGCAGCAGCATCCCGTGCCACAAAATATCGCCAGCTACGAATTCCACCTCGTAGGTGACATGACCTTAAAGCAGTTCTTTCAGGTCGCAGGCGGAGCGCTCGTGGGACTGTTGTTCTATGCCTCGCCTCTTCCGGGGATTATTAAGTGGCCATTTATTCTACTCTTCGGACTTGCGGGTGTCGCGTTTGCCTTCCTTCCCATTGAAGAGCGACCTCTCTCTATGTGGTTTCTTGCATTTTTACATGCTATTTATTCACCGACAAAGTACGTATGGCAACCCGGGAAGACACGGGAATTCTTTGCACCAGAAGGAACGCCAGTGGGAGCAGAGGAGGCCGCTGCCACCCCACAGGGAGAGGGAGCAACAGAAGTGTACCTTGCTCGTGCCACCCAATCGGAAGAGCAAGCAGTAATAATTTTTGAACAAGAAGAGCGCTCGTTTTTCCAAAAGATGCTTTCCCTCTTTCATTTAACCAAGGTGGCTGAGCAATCAAGTACACAACCAATCACACCCCAACCAAGTGCGCGGCCACGCATTATTGTGGAGCAAGAGATACCTCCCCAACTTATCCCTCAGATAACACCTACGCACCCGCTTTACACCACACCTATCCCAATTACCGGGGTTACACCCGCTCCTGCCACTCCTGTCACCCCCATCTTCACCCAGAAAAGAGGCCCTGGTCGTCCTCGTTTAACCGCACCGCGATTTGAGATTTCAGCAGCACCGCCTGCTGCACCGAGAACCCCCAACGTAGTGGTAGGACAAGTGCTCGATGGAGAAGGTAATACTGTTGAGGCAGCAATTCTCGAGATTAAAGATAGCGAGGGAAGACCAGTACGGGCACTGCGCTCCAATAAGGTAGGACATTTCTTAACCGCAACTCCTCTATCAATGGGCACGTATGAGATTATCACTGAGAAAGAGGGATTACTTTTTGAACCCATCCAATTTATGGCAGAAAATGAAATCGTCCCACCAATTGAAATCAGGGCAAAAGGCACCGCTGGACCAACGGTCGACAGTTTACAGGGTATAGTAGGAAATCAGCCGACAGTAGAGACCAGTCAATAGCCCACAGATAGTATGCAAGTACAACCTATTACTGCCACAACCCAAGACCACCTCCCTATTGCTGACATTGTTGAGGATATTGTGCTTCTCAAAAATGGCGGTGCGGCACTCGTTCTTTCATCCACTTCACTTAACTTCTCCCTACTCTCAGAACGCGAGCAGGAAGCAATTCTCTTTGCGTACGCTGCCTTTTTAAACTCTCTCTCATTTTCTGCACAAATTCTGGTGAGATCCGAGAAAAAGGACATAGGACGCTATCTTGCATTTTTGGAAGAGGCGCGCGCGCGACAAACAAACCCTCGTCTCTCACAGATGATGCAAGAATATGAGGCATTTGTATCTGCAACAGTGAAGAAAAAAGGGGTGCTGTCCAAACGGTTCTTCATTGTCATTCCCTTCTCGTCGCTTGAGCTAGGAGTCAAACAGGCGGTGAGCGGCATCGTCCGAAAGTCAAAGCAACTTCCCTATTCACGCTCGTACATCATAAAAAAAGCAAAAACAACACTCTATCCTAAACGGGACCACGTACTTAGACAAACAGGACGGTTGGGTTTAAAGCTCAAGCAATTGACAACCAACGAGCTCATTGATCTTTTTCTTGAACTTTATAATCCTGCCGAGCGAGACAAACTCCTTTCGAGATACAAAGTAACCGCATTATCCGAGGTAGAAACACTCGTTCCCGCGGGAGAAAGCGTCACTGACATTATCGCACCCAGGCAAATGGAGGTCGACTTCTCGCACCTCACGGTAGATGGAACCTTATATAGGACACTGTTTGTTTCCGGTTATCCCCGCTTTGTCTCAGCGGGTTGGCTTGACCCCATTATCAATTTCGACCATACCTTAACACTTTCTCTCTTTATCTATCCTGTTGAGGGGAAATCAGTATTAGATGACCTGCGGCGCAAAATTGCGGAGATGGAAGCGGAAATCTCAACTGATATTCAGCGCGGTCGTGTCGTCAATCCTGCCACGCAAGCAAAACTTGAAGACGCACTTTCACTTCAGGAGCAATTAGTGAAAGGTGCCGAGCGCTTTTTTCAGTTCGCCTTCTATATCACCATTCCTGCCTCGTCGTTGGAAGAACTCGAAAACGTTACCAAACAAGTCCAATCAACACTTGGGGCTCTTCTTATCACTGTCAGGACCGCAAGCCTTTCTCAAGAAGACGGACTTGTTGCAACCTTACCACTGGGGTTTGATCCCCTTACTATTACCCGCAATATGGATACAAGCTCTCTTGCTACCACCTTTCCCTTCACCTCCGCAGAACTTTCCCAAGAAGAAGGAGTAATGTATGGTATTAACGAGGATAATGGTTCACTCATTATCTTTGACAGGTTTAAGCTTGAGAACCCCAATGCTACAATTTTTGGCACTTCAGGGAGTGGGAAATCCTACTTTATTAAATTGGAGGCACTGCGCTACTTAATGTTGGGAGCGGAAATTATTATTATTGACCCAGAAAGCGAATACAAAGCACTCTGCGAGGCAGTTGGTGGGCAGTTTATTTCTTTCTCTTTTGGTTCACCAAGTAAAATTAATCCCTTTGATATGAGTGCGCTCGGGGCACAAACAGTACAAACTCCTGGAGAAAATCAACTGGCACTCAAACTGCTCTCACTCCACTCTCTCTTCAAGGTCATTATGGGCACGCTCGCTCCTACCGAAGAAGCATTATTGGACCGAGCGCTGATACTTACCTATAAAGCAAAGGGTATAACGCCTGACCCAGAAACCCACATGAAAGAGCCTCCTCTTATGGAAGATCTTTATAAAGCATTCATTGGCATGGAAGAGCCGGAAGCCGCAAATCTTGCTGCCCGACTTGAGAAGTTTGTGAAGGGAAGTTTTATGGGTATATTTGACCAACCAACCACGGTTGATATCACGAGCCCCTTCACTGTTTTCTCAGTTCGTGATTTAGAGGAAGGACTCCGACCCATTGCAATGTTTATTGTCCTTGACTTTATTTGGACAAGAATAAGGCGCGATATTAAAAAGCGACTGCTTATAGTGGATGAGGCATGGCATCTCATGCGCTTCCCTGACTCGGCCCTCTTTTTGTGGTCAATTGCCAAGCGCGCGAGAAAGTATTGGTTGGGACTCTCAACCATCACCCAAGACGTTGAAGACTTTCTCTCCCAAGATATCGGTCGCGCAATTGTCAATAATGCAGCACTTCGTATCCTCATGAAACAATCACCGAGCGCGCTTGACCGTGTAGGCGAAGTATTCCACCTATCAGAAGGAGAAAAACAACTGATACTTGCTTCAGATATTGGGGAGGGAATTTTCTTTGCCGGACCACACCATGTCGCAATGCGAGTCGTCGCTTCAGAGAAAGAACACGGACTTGTAACAACCAAACCTGAAGAGGTTATCGCTCGTGACCAACCGATTCAGATACCGGGCGTCGGCCTGCCTGCGCAGGCAGGGAACCAAGTTCCAGTTGCCCCTAACCAACAGTCAGCCAACCAACCAGTAACCCGAAACCCGGGGCCTGGTACCTGAAACCAGAATATATGAATCCAGAACTTGCCCAGTTTTTACTTGCGGGGCACAGGGCGCTTAGGGAAAATCCCACCATTGCGCGCTGGCCTTCAAAAAACCGTGGACTAACCGAACCAGAGCTTCTTTGGATTATTACCCAGCTTACTGGAAAAGAGGTAATAGAAGAAGCTATACAACTACTTGAGTACTACGCACGCGAACAACTTTCTCCTACCATTCCCTCCAATCTCAAGGAACTTGTGGAAGAACTGGAAGCGGCACGACAAGAAACCAATGAAGCAAAACAGGAGGAACTACTACACAAAGTCCGCACATTCATTGTCGCTGCAAAGCTCAAAGAACAGTATGCAGCAGAACGTACAGCACAAGAACAGCCGTCACCCAGAATACCCAGTCAGCCAGCAGAGCAACCAGCAGTAACACTACCACCACGGGAAGAAGTTATCCCCCTTGTACCTACGGAGCTTTATCTTGAAATTTCGCGGCCAATCCAAAAGGGAATTACCAGAACAATCGCATCTCTCCCCGCTCAGGCGGTACGAGGTGCACTATCTTTGGGCCAAGAAGCGCTGGGTAGGAAAGAACCGAGTACTGTTAATGCACTCGCGTTTGCACAATTAGGAGTCACTGCTGTCTCCTTCCAACAAACAGCTGACGAGTTCCAACGACAAAATCCCTATGCTGAAAAAAGTGTAGTCAGTGCACTCCTCGCGCAAGCGCATGCACTTTCCCAATTTGAGCGAGGACATCGACTTTATATGTCTTTAACCCGTACCATTCATCCACCGAATACACTCCATCTTGCCCTCTCCCCCTCCCTTCCACAACGGGTGAGAGAAGAAAGAGAAGAAAAAACACCCAAGAGACAAACGCTGCGGATAGTCATTGACAGAGTAACGCAGCAGGTGAATACTGTCGAACGCATTCGGCTGACTGCGGCTCCTGCACCACTTCCCTCTCTCCCAGCGATTCCCGCGGGTGTTCAGCAAGCAGTATCTGTTCGCAAAAACATTATCTCGCAAGCAAGTATTTGGGCACGAAAATTCCCCTTCTATGTGGGACGAACCTTGTTCCCCCAGGTCGGGAAAGCCACAATGCAAGCGGCAGTTGGTCCAGGGCAACAACTTGTGGTTGGAGGACTGCGTGGAGGGTTTGAAGCTTTAGGAGGTGTTGGACGCGGCACTTTTGGTTTTTTAGGAAGACTCGCTGGAGTAGGAGGGGTTGGCGGTGGAACTACTGCGGTTGGAGGAGCAGTAGCGGGGGGAGTGGGAATCCCAGGAGGTACCGCTGTCGCATTGGTTGCAGTTGCTGCAATACTTGTAATAGGAGCTCTTGCCTTCTTCAATACCTCTATAAGTCACCAGGGTGCGTACCTTGAACAAGGTGGACTCGGTTTAGCCGAACAAAATTCTCGATTTATTAATGTTGAAAAAACTGCCACACCAACGGTCCTTTCAAGTACCGATCTCCCAGGGGAGGTTTCCTTTGAAGTGAAAGTAACCGCAACCGAGCAAAAACTCACTACTATCATAGTAACCAATCAAACTACCCATTTATCCAGCGGTGGATCCCGAGGGTTGGATGTAACACTACCTTCTTATCCGAAGGAGCTTCAGCCCGGCGAGTCGTTCACGTTCACCTATACTATTCAGGTAACTGCCGACTTTATCGATAGCATCCTCTCCGACATTGTTACCGTCACTGCCGATGTTCCCGATATGAACCTTTCAGGAGAAACGAGCAGAGGTGCCGCATCAGTTACTATTGGTACCCCATCTACATTCTGCTTTGCCTTTGATGGACCATGGACAGATGAGGAGAGAGGAATGGAGACCGAAGCCATCTTTAATCTTGCACGCGCTCCTACATTTATTAAAGCACTCTGTGGAGAAAGTAACGAGCGGACAATCCATTTGGTACGGAGAAGGGAAGATACAGGGTATGGAGGAATGTTCCAACGACCATCAACAATTACCATTTACAATCGAGGGCTACTCTGGTCAGTGAATGCAACCTATACCCTCGCGCATGAGGGAGGACACGCGTATGTGAGTAGATTTGGAGGAGTTTACAGACAGTTTATTGATTCAGGAGTAGCTCAACAAGAAGGGTTTATTAAGAGCTATCCGCTTGACAAATCCACTGATGAAGATTTTGCTGAGATGATAGGGATCTACCCCGTGTGGAGGAATCTCTCATTTCGTGGATGTGGTGGCTGTTTTATTACCTACCCCAGCGAATATCCTCTCCACTACCAATTTGCACGCACCAATATTTTTGGTGGAGTAGAATATTAACATGGGAGTTATTACCTCCTTTTTCAAGAAACACTGGCTTTTTATTGTTCTTGCTGCCCTCGCGTTTGCACTACTCGGCATTTTCCTTTTTGCGCAAGAAAGAGGTGGAGAAGTCGCCCCCTCTCCCACTCCTATCTCTCAATCTCCTTTATGGAATGGAATTACCCCCGGTCAAACCTCACAAGAAGAGGTGACACAGAAACTCGGCCAACCAACACAAACAAGAACAGAAAATTCCTCTACTGTGTTTCTCTATCCATCAGAAAGCAAAATACGCAACAATGAGGTATTTTTTACCGGAACAACAGCCTCATTGATTAAAGAACAGGTAACAAGTAGTGGGGTGACACTCTCGTCATACCTTGATACGTACGGTGCGCCCGACGCCCTCTTGTATGGCCCACACGCCACCGCAGGGTTTACGCTCCATGTGTTTTCTTCCCGCGGCGTGGCCGCCCTTGCAAATCCCACCGACGGAACAGTACTTGAGGTGTGGTATTTCACTCCAATGGGTTTTGAACAATTCCAGGAGCTTTGGGGGCAAGGATTCTCAACCTCATATCCCCAAAAATTCTAGTCACTTGTTTTCAACTGCGTATAGGCATGATGAGATGAAGAAAGCTTTCGTCCTTAGGGTCAACAAACACACCAGGTGAGGTGGGACTGACAAAACGAAACTGCACCTCCTCTCCTTCTACTGCCGCAATAAATTCGTTAATAAACCTCCAATTAAATGAAATACTTATTTCTTCTCCTTCGACTTTACCTGATAATGTGGTTATTTGTGTACCTGTCTGAGCGTCTTCGGATGTAAGCGTACATTCCCGAGCGTTAAATTGAAACTTAACAATAAAATCTTTTGCAAAAATTGAAGAAAGACGAAGCGCTCGCTGTAATTCTTCTTTTTCAAGAAGTACAGTTGTACTCCAAGAAGAGGGGATGATTTTCTCAAAGTCTGGAAATTCGCCTTCAAGTAACTTTACTGCAACCACTACATCGTCACTTCCAAATAAAACCTGATTTTCCTCTTCTTGAAGCGCAAGAGAAATAAGTTTCGTATTGGTAAAAATTTTTGGAACTTCAGCAATAATCCGCGCGGGGATAAGTATTTTATTAGTAGAGAGTGGGGTTGAAGTTTTAATTATTTTTCGAGAGAGTCGCACCCCGTCTGTCGCGACTACCATTATTCCCTCTTCTCTTGGAAGAAATAACAACCCTGTGAATACTGGTTTTGTCTCATCACCCCCTGCAGCCCACACCACCTGTTGTGTTATTTTAGTAAATAATTCGTTCTCGAGGGTATTGTGTTGTTTTGGGAGTGTATAGAGTATATTAGGAAATTCATTCGCAGGAGTAGTAGGAATGGTAATTAAAGAACCGGCGCAAGTAATGGTAAGTATTCCATTATTTTCTTCTATATCAATTTTTCCCGCTGGTAAGTTTCCTATTACTTCAAGAAGTGTTCGCGCAGGTATAGTAATATTCCCTTCTTTTTCTATTTTTACTCCCATCCAATAATTTATTCCCGCTTCAAGATTAGTAGTACACAACCGCATTCTTCCTTTTTCTAGCGTCATAAGAATATGAGAAAGAATTGGAAGTTGAGGACGGGGGTTTATAAAACGATATACTGTATTTATCCCCCGTTCAAATTCTTCTTGTAATACTGAGAATTTCATAAATATTAATTGTTGTTGTTGTTGGTATTGTTGATATTTGGATAAGCGAGCGCAACCTACGCACATTTTTAGTTGTGGATAGGACGCCCACTCTATTGTGAATAATTATTGTTGATTAATAAATAAACTGTGGAGAATAAATATATATTATCCCCACAATTGTTTTTTAATCCCCAAAACATGTTGTTCAACTTCACTTGATTTTGGCAACAGTGAGTTTATTTTTTCAACACCATAAAGAATGGTTGTATGGTCTCTTCCCCCTAAAATTTTTCCTATTTCTTCCAATGGTAACTTAAGTTCTGTGCGAAGTAAATACATAAGAATTTGACGAGGAAGTGCGATTGTTTTTGTTCGTGTTGGGGAAACAATAGTTTTTTTAGGAATAGAAAAGTACATACACACGGTAGATACCACATTTTGAGGAGTAATCCGTACTACCCCATCCCCTTCTAGTAAAAAGGTTACCCCTTGTGTTGTTTTTCCTCTTACATTAAGTAGTTCTTTAATTAATGTATCAGTAATTGGTGTATTAGTAAGGACGGTGCGTGATTGTAAACGAGTTAAAAATCCCTCCAATTCTCTTGGCGAGAGAATATTCATGGCGACGAGTTGAATAGTATCCATACTAAGTGCAATTCCCTGCTCCTTTGCTTTGATAATGAAAATCGCACACCGTAATTCAAAATCAGGGGGTGCAATATCAACAATAAGTCCTGCTTCAAATCTGTTTTTGAGCCTGTCGGCGAGCTTTGGAATTTCGCGGGGTGGTCTGTCGCTTGTGACAATAATCTGGCCACCGGCTCGTTGAATTACATTAAAAGTGTGGAAAAATTCATCCTGTACGGTTGGTTTGCCGGCAATAAATTGGATATCGTCTATCACTAAAACATCAATATTTCTGTATCGTTTTTTAAATTCATTTGTGGTTTTGGTGCGAATTGCATCAATAATTCCTACCATAAACTCCTCTCCGGTTGCATAAAGAACTTTTATATCAGGTGAGGTTTTGAGTATTTCATGCCCAATGGCAGAGGCAAGATGGGTTTTTCCTACTCCTACTCCACCCCAAACAAAAAGAGGATTATAGGCTCTTCCGGAATTTTTCGCGACTGCTGCTGCTGCTGCCCAGGCAAGTTGATTGGAGGGAGATACCGCAAAGTTTGAGAAGGTAAATCCCGGAAGTAATCCTGTTTTTGTGAAACGGGAAGCAAGTTCTTTCTCGTCGTCTTCTTTATGATGAAATAAAGGAGAAAAATCTGGTGGTGAGGAGGAAGTGTGCGGTTTGGGTTTTACTATGAACACAACATCATTAACTTTTCCACTGATTTGCTGCAGTGAGTCTTGGATAATACCAAAATAGCGCCGCTCTAGGGTATCGCGCACATAGGGAGAGGGGCAGCCAATTTCAATAGCTTGACGCTCAGGTGTTATTTCCTTATTGCGTACGATAAACGTGTGCGCAAACCACGTAGAGAATGCCGCGGTCGAAACCGAGACGCGGATAACATCTAATACCTGTTTCCATAGCAATTCGTACTCTTTCATGGTGTTAGTTGCGGAGGCAGTATCCCCTCTTTTGTGCGAGGAGCAGTTGAAGGGGTAAACGTAGACTATTATCAACGAAGTTATCCACACTTAGTCAAGAAGAAAAAAAGGCGAAGGTAGTAAAGTTGATCAGTTAACTAGCGACTAGCTAATTAGGAATTGTTTTTAGAGAAAAACTTTTATATAATCTTAATTAACTAGTTGGCTGATTAGCTAGTTAACTTTATAATGCCAAAACGAACGTATCAACCACATAAGAGGCGTCGTGCGAGAACGCACGGGTTTAGGGTTCGGATGAAAACTAAATCCGGCAGGAATGTGTTGAAAAGGAGAAGAATAAAGGGAAGACATCAACTCACGGTATAATCTTCCTTCACGCACATGTTGCCTCCTACGAGCAGGTTGAGAGCGAAACAAGAATTTGCCCAAGTATTAGAGAGAGGGATGATAGTACAAACTCCCCTCTTCGGATTAGCATACCTTAAACAGGGTGATGATGCGCCCCGGTTTGGGTTTATTGTTTCCAATAAAATTTCAAAAAAAGCACATGAGCGAAATCGCGCAAAACGATTATTACGCGAGACGACACGGCGCGTGATTGAGAAGATAGAAAAGGGGACGCTAAGCGTGCTACTTGCAAAGAGAGCACTACTTCATGCATCATATGAAGAAGTTTACACACAACTAAACTTGGCGTTGCAGCGCGCAGGTGTGTTAAGGGAGAAGTAAAGGCATGAAGGATGAAGTATTAACTATTACGTATTTAGTAAAATTTTATAGAGGGTTAATTTCTCCTGTTATTAATTACCTAACTGGAACTGCCTGGGCTTGTCGATATAACCCCACATGCTCTGTTTATTTTGAGCAGGCAGTAAAGATGCATGGAATAAAGGGTGGGTGGTTGGGTATAAAACGGCTCTCTCGCTGCCATCCATGGAGAAACGGAGGATTTGATCCCGTGCCAAGCACACTGTCCACTTAATGGACTTGTGGTGAGCTTACCGAACCATGAACATCTGGGATACACTTTTCTTAAATCCACTCCTTAATGGACTTATCCTTTTCTATAAGGTAAGTGGTGATTTGGGTGTTGCGATTGTTTTGTTTACCGTTTTTATCCGGTTTCTGCTTATTCCCCTTACCCTCCCAAGTCTTCGCACAGCACAAAAAATGAGAGAACTTGCTCCATATCTTGAACGTCTTAAACAGCGACACAAGGATGATAAGACCAAACTTGCCCAGGCGCAAATGGAGTTATACAAGCAACACAATGTCAATCCTGCATCAGGATGTCTTCCGCAGATTATCCAGGTGGTTATTCTTATTGCACTTTTCCAAGTATTTTTTAAGACTTTAGCCGCTGATTCCCTGGTAGGTGTAAAGATAAATGAGTTTCTCTGGCCGTTATTACGCTTGCCCGAGGATGCAGTCATGAGTACCCGATTTTTGTATCTCGACCTCCTACGTCCTGATGTATTTCATCTTTCTTTCCTTCCTCTTCCCATCCCTGGTATTTTTCTTCTCCTCTCTGCTGTCGTTCAACTTCTCTCTTCAAAAATGATGATGCCCGAGGTAACAAAGGAAGCAAAAGTTGCCAAAAAGACCCCAGGCGCAGCTGATGACCTCGCCGTCTCCATGCAACAGTCGATGTTGTGGGTTTTCCCTCTTATGACGCTGGTCATTGGATTTCAATTTCCCTCAGGACTAGTTCTCTATTGGGTTGTCTTTTCTGCCTTCCAAATGGTGCAGCAATACTTAATGTCGGGATGGGGAGGGTTGACACCCCTTGCCCGTCGGATTGGTTTGGTGAAGTAAGATGCAAAGTTCATCTGATAATCTTGATAAAATGAAAGAGGTTTTAGAGGAGATTTTAAGACTCGTGGATGTAAAAGGGACGGTACGAGGGGAAATGGATACGGAAGGGGTTGTGCATTTGAATGTTTCGACTGAAATCCCGGCCCTCCTCATAGGACATCATGGGAGAACGCTGGCGGCGCTTCAAACCGTACTTTCCGTGATTGCGTACAAAAAGTATGGTGAAAGAGTGCGCCTGGTAGTAGATGTTGACGGATGGCGAGAGCGTCGCAATGAAGTGGTGACTGGCTTAGCACAGCAAGCGGCGCAGAGTGCAAAAGAGACTGGTACTCCCCAGCCGATTTATAATCTCACCCCCTACGAGCGTCGCCTGGTTCACCTTGCACTCTCTGAGGATAGGCAGGTAATCACCGAGTCACAAGGAGAAGGAAGAGAGAGGTTTATTATCGTCAAACCAAAAGGCAACAAGTGAAACGCAACAAGTTTGTAAGAAACTTACACCTCAAACTTTTTTGGCTTCTTATACTTCTACTTCCCACACAGCTTGGTTTCCATTTTTGGCCTAGCTTTGCAACAATATTTGGAATTAGAGTCGATTATTTAGCACCGACAGTATATTTAACGGATATCTTGGTGGTTGGGGTAATCGTTACCTGGTGGTGGGAGAAGAGAAGAAATTTTCAATTTTCAATTTTCAATTTTCAATTGAGTTATTTGGTTATTGGCTTATTCGCTTATTTGTTATTTACCAGCATCTTTATTGCTCAAAATCAAGAATCGGCGCTTTATAAGTTAGCAAAGGTTGTTGAATTCTTTCTCCTAGGATTTTATGTTTATCATAATTGGAAATTGGTAATTGGTAATTGGAAGTTCCAAGCCGCACTGAGTGCGGCAGTCGTATATTCTTCTCTTGTTGCTTGGGGACAATTTATACTTGGGCGCACAATTGGCGGTCCATTTTGGTTTTTAGGAGAGCGGACATTCGACGCTAACACACCTGGAATTGCCCTTATTACTATTAATGGGCAAGATTTGCTTCGTCCTTACGCTACCTTCCCCCACCCTAATGTTTTGGCTGGGTTTTTGTTAGTAGCGCTTCTTTTACTGGTGAAAAAACAAAAAACCGTTCAACCGTTCAACCGTTTAACCATTCTACTGGGACTTTCAGCCTTCATCCTTACTTTCTCCCACTCTGCTTGGATTGCAGGAATAATTATTTTACTAATTTCTGGTATCAGTTACTTACGTAATAAGATTAATAGTTTAGTAAAATTAATTCTTGCGGTTGTTACTATCGTAAGCTTAACCTTGCCATCACTGAACACTCCAACTCATGCTCCGACTGAAATCACCCAACGTATGATTTTAGCATCTGCTAGTTGGGAAATGTTCAAGGATTTTCCTCTCACTGGCGTGGGGTTAAATAACTTTATTGTTCGGCTTCCTGAATATGGGAGCCAGCCCAGTGTTTCATGGTTACTACAACCCGTTCATAACATTTTTCTTCTTATCTTAGCTGAAACAGGAATACCGGGTTTTCTTGCGTTTTTATATTTGGTGATTAAAGTCTTTAAAAATTCATTAGAAATTAGAAATTTGAAATTAGAAATTACACTCCTTGTTATTTTAATAACAGGAGTGTTCGATCACTACTGGCTCACACTCCAGCAAACGCAGCTCCTCTTCTCCGCTTTGCTCGGACTCGCGTTAGGGAGAGCACGCTCTTAGAAATTTCTGTTACAATTAAAACCAATGTTTGGTCTCGTTGCAAAAAATACGGTTGCCCAAGTGGGTGCCAGAGTGTTCTTTATCCTCTTTTCTCTAGTTCTCGTTCGCCTTCTTACTACCTTTTTGGGAAGGGATGGGTATGGAGTATATGGATTTATTACTGCAATCGTGCTCATGGCGGGTACTGTTGCCGATTGGGGAACCGCCATCATTACAACAAGAGAAGCATCTACCCATGAAGACAAGCAAAAACGTATGTTTGGTACCGCACTCACAGTTCGACTTCTATTATCACTGTGCGCATTGGTGCTGGTAGGAGTAGTAGTGCGTGTCTATCCCCCGTGGCGTGAATTTATTATCCCTATGACCATTGCGTCTTTTGTTCTTGTGTTTCTTTCAATTAAAACCTCGCTTGTTATTGTATTTCAAACATTTCTGCGACTTGAGCGGAGTGCATTGGTTGAAGCAGTTGGGTCAGCGGCATTTGTTGCAATAGCAGCTCTATTTTTACTTAGAGGGGGGGGTATTAATGGGGTGATGGTTGGGTGGGTTGTGGCAACCGCGCTGTCTGTAGGATTTGCATGGGTGTTAGCTAGGCGACTTACCCCGCTGGTGTTTCAATTCGATGTTCGCTTTTTTAAGCGGCTTGTCGCTGAGGCGCTTCCAATGGGTGCGCTCCTTTTAGTGTTCTCTATCTACAATAGGATTGATATTATAATCTTAGAGCATTTTCAAGGGGTAGGCGTGGTGGGAATTTATAATTTGGCATATAAGATTCACGAGAATTTAATTTTAGGAGCAGCGTTTTTAATGAATGCCGCATTTCCCATTCTTTCGCATGCGTTTGCACGCCGCTCGTCATCGGACATCCGCACCCTTTACCATAAAATATTCGGAATTTTAGGATTAGGAGGATTTGTTGTGGCACTTCTCTTTTTTATCTTTGCTTCTCCTACTGTTCGTATTCTCACAGGGAGCCAGTATCCGCAATTTATTGAGTCTGTTACGGCACTACGAATTTTGGTATTCGCCACATTTCTTTCCTACTTTAATCATCTAACAGGATACAGTCTTATTGCTTTTGGAAAACAGAGAGTGTCCCTCTTAATAGGCATTCTTGCACTCGTGTTCAATGCAAGTGCTAATCTACTTTTTATTCCAAAGTATTCGTGGGTAGCTGCTGCAGCGATTACTGTAAGCACAGAGTTTATAGTGTTTTTCTTATCTTCTTATGCATTGTGGCGGGCTATCCGCGTCCTTCCATCATTACTGTTATTGCCAAAGACCGCTCACGAGTTACTTGTCAAACGCGGTAAAATACTTTAAATAAAATGGAAGGTCATACTCTAAAAATATATTGCGATGGAGGAAGCCGAGGAAACCCTGGACCGGGAGCGTCTGCGTTTGTGATGATGAATGGAGAGCGTATTGTTGCAGAGCACGGTGTTTTTTTAGGATACACGACGAACAACCAAGCAGAATACAATGCGGTACTTCTTGCCTTTTCATATCTTGAACAAACGGTGGGCCCGCACAAAAAGTTTGAGGACATAGACCACATTGTTTTTTACCTTGACTCAGAGCTTGTTGCACATCAGTTATCTGGTCGTTTCAAAATTCGCGATAAAAAATTGCAGTCACTTGCGGTAAAGATAAAGAAGAAAGAGCACGACTTAAATCTACCAGTAACCTACCATACGATTCCACGAAGGGAAAATAAGCGCGCGGATTTTTTAGTCAATCAGGTGTTAGACAAATCCCGCGCACTTTAATAGTCCATTTCCTTTCACAGTGCACTTAATTTTTCTAATAGCATCTTGTGTTATACGGTTTCCCTTTCACTTCCCGGAGATTTTTAACACCGCTTTCTTGTCTTGAAAAAACCGTGCAACTGTGGGTATTATCAATTGCATGATCCGAGGGTTAGGAACGATACTCGCTGAAAAAACACATCCTGTGGTATGGGTAACTGGTGCTGCAGGATGTCTTGGCTCATTCTTGTGCGAAGAACTACTTAAGCGAGGAAGTCGCGTAGTTGCCATTGACACATGGCACACTGGTATTGCGTCCAATCTTTCTCATTTATTGTCCCACAAAAATTTTCAATTAGTTGAAAAGGAAGTGAGCAAATCGCTTAGTACACAACTTCCTCGTCCTCAGTACATTTTCCACTTGGAAGAAACCGCTACGGAGACACCGGACACCTTTTTAGTTTCTTCCCGTGAATTTGTGAAAGCAACAGAGGAACTTTTAGAGGAAGCAAGTAGTAACGACGCAAGATTTTTACTTGCTTTTACTCCTGGGGAAAGGAATACTCCTAAGGCATCAGCGTCTTATTTTGCGCAGACACTTGTGTCGGAATTTACCAATGCCCGAAAAATTAACGGTCGTGTGGTGCTATTAGGAAATCTCTATGGGCCACGAATGCCTATGGGAGAAGAAGACTCTCTCGCACACGTTTTTCGGGGTGTGTTGTATAAGCAG
>CAYIKF010000009.1:0-6132 GCA_964363945.1 uncultured Gammaproteobacteria bacterium | reverse complement strand
GTATAAGCAGTCCCTTTCTGTGCCAGACAAAAGAATTGCGCCGCTTTTTGTGCATGATGCAGTTGCAGGAGTTCTTGCAGCTATGTTTGGAACAGGTACACAAGGAAAGGTGTGTTCCTTCGCCGTACAAGAACTTTCTCTATCACACTTTGCACAGTTAGTTGAGAAAGTGAGTACAAGTGCTCAATTTCCGTTTTTTTCTGAGTTGTCGCGTAGCCCGCTGTCTCGAGATGGTGTGCATGATACGCTCCTTCTTGCACCGACCCCGCTTCCGGTGGGTATAGAGCAGACACTGGCGTTTTTCAGGCAACACCTCTCGCGCGTCAAGACAGTACAGTCAAAATCTCACGCACGTCCCTCCCCGAAAGAGGAAAAACCGCGTCGCTCGATATCTGTTCGAGCGAAATTACTGGTCGCGGGGAGCGTTTTTCTATTGATTATGTGGGCGGTGGGGCTTCCTTTTCTTTCTTTTGGCGCCGGGATTGCTGCTCTTGGCCTCGCGCGCCAAGCGCTTACCCAGGGTTCTTTTGAGAATGCACGCAGTTTTTCATCATTTGCAAAAACCTCTCTGGTATTTGCAGATAGGGGTTTTGCTAAATTTGAGTTTCTCTCTCTGGCTGACAGCGTGGTAAATGGACTGAGAGGGCAAGTCCAAGGAACTGTGCGCCTTGCGAGTGTAAGCAAGGATGTAGCCGAGATGGGTGTGTTGGGTGAAAAAGTGCTTATGGGAATACTTATTCCTTCGGCCTCTACGTCCGAGACTGATATCGCACGACTGGGGCTTGAAGTTGAGCAACTTGCGCACGAAGTGGGTTTTTTACAAACGGAAAAGGTACCTAGTATCGTGAGTGCTCAAGCTGCCAAGTTTATTTCCGATATGGAAGAAGGGTACGTGGTACTCACCGCTCTTTCCCGCGTGGTGCGAGCGGGGCAAGACCTGTTAGGATATCGGGGGAAACGGACGTATTTAGTGCTTTTTCAAAACAATATGGAACTGCGTCCCACCGGGGGATTCATTGGTTCCTTCGGTCTTCTCTCATTTGAGCGAGGAAAACTCACTAACATTGAAATTCAAGATGTATATGCTGCTGACGGCCAGCTCACCGGACACGTTGAACCACCCGAGAAGCTCAAGGAACATTTGGGAGAGGCCGGATGGTATCTTCGTGACTCTAACTGGGATCCCAACTTTCCGACAAGTGCCGCTCGTGCTGAGTGGTTTCTAGACAAAGAACTTAACGTCAAAGTTGATGGGGTTATTGCGGTAGACCTTGAATTTGTAAAACAGCTTATTGGCGTAGTCGGTTCACTTTCTCTCGTGGATTTTAGAACAGAGGTGAACGAAACGAATTTTTACGAAAAGACGCAAAACGCTGCTCACGAGGGATTTTTCCCAGGAAGTACCCAGAAGAAAGATTTTTTGGCTGCCGTCGCGCGGACATTGGCGGCTCAACTTCAGAAGTCACCGCAGAACGTACTATCAGTAGGAAAAGCATTTTATTCATCACTCTCTCATGGCCATATACTTGTTGCACTTCATAACAAAGAGGCGCAGTCTGCATTTGCACAGCTGAGATGGGATGGAGGGATACAAAGTGTCAAGTGCCAAGTATCAGGTATCAAATGTCAAGAGGATTACTTATTCGTGGTTGAGGCAAATGTAGGAGTAAATAAAGCGAACTATCACCTTTCCCGCAGTTTTCTTTTGGATATTTCGCGCACACAAGAACAGTTTCTTCATGAGCTTACCATTTCATACGTTAACAAAAGTCCACGAGGTGATGCTACCCTGCGCTACAAGAATTACCTGCGCCTCTATCTTCCCTCTGGTGTATCTATCGTTTCCGCATCGCTGGCCAATCCTACCACAGGGGAACGCACGACCCTTTCGGTTGATGAGGGAGAGGAGTATGGGAAGTATGTTGCCGGAATGCTTATTGAAATACCTGCAGGGGAGACCAGACAGGTGGTAGTGAGTTGGAACGGTGCAGAGAGCACTGTGGGTACCCCTATTTCATTTTTGTGGCAAAAACAACCAGGGACAGGAGAGGATCCAGTTACTATCCGTATGCGCAACGCGGATGCACGAAGTATTCGTCTTTCGCCGGCTCCCTCCTTGACGCAGCAGAACGTTCTCGGGTACAATACGGTACTGCGTGGCGATTTGCAGTTTATTACAACATGGTTAAAGTAACACTTACCGCACAAAAAAGGACGCTGGTGGGGAGGAAAGTGAAGCAACTTCGAAGAGAAGGTGTACTCCCCGCGAATATCTATGGAAAAAAGGTTGACTCTCTTGCAGTACAACTCCCCTTAAAAGAATTTGAGAAGGTGTATGAGAAAGTAGGTGAGACTGGTGTAGTTGAGGTAAAGATAAATGGCGAGGTGCGGCCCGCTCTTGTGGTAAATGTACAATTACACCCGGTAACCGATACACCACTTCACGTTGATTTTCGTCAAGTTGACTTGCGGGAGAAGATTACTGCAAGTGTACCTATTGAACTCTCCGGAGAAGCACCTGCTCAAAAGTCAGGAGCAGGTATTTTGGTACAGCATATGAACGAAGTCGAAGTAGAAGCCCTCCCGACCGATCTTCCTGAAAACTTGGTTGCTGATATTTCAGGCCTTTCGAATGTTGATGATGCGGTTAAGGTAGCGGATTTGGTTGTTGATAGAGAGAAGGTAACAATTTTAACAGAAGAGGAACAAATAGTCGCGAAGATTGAACCATTGGCTGCTGAAGAAGTCGCACCACCTCCTGTTGAAGAAGCAGCAGCCGAAGAAGGAGTCGAAGCTCCCGCAGCAGAAGGCGAGGAAGCGCCAGCCGCAGAAGCACCAGCTGAAGAGGAAACAGAAGAGAAGAAAGAAGAATAAAATTCCATGAGGAGAGAGGAAAGATTGTGGCTCCATGGGCGAGCAGTTTTCGAGCTTGTTGATAGAATTGGTGGGGTTAGAGTTTCGGAAGCAGTTTTACCACCAAATGGGGATACTCCAAACCACACTCACTCAGAAGCTCATGTTATAGTAATTCGAGAGGGAAGTATAATACTTTCTAAAGCTCCTAGTAAGGATAACAAACCCTTAAGTGAAATTCGGTTAAAAGGGGAATTTTTAGTTATCCAATCAGAAGAACTACATG
Source organism: uncultured Gammaproteobacteria bacterium (assembly GCA_964363945.1). Lineage (GTDB taxonomy): Bacteria > Patescibacteriota > Microgenomatia > UBA8517 > JACQJR01 > CAYTZB01. The sequence goes on along the minus strand of CAYIKF010000009.1, from coordinate 2,993 downwards.
GCTTAAAAGCAGGAAACATGGGTGCAAAATTCCTTCAAATAGACGTTCCACCACTCCCAGTATCCTAATATCCTAATCTCATCTTTAATTCTTTAATCTCTTCATAATTTGGGTCTATTTCAGAAGCCTTATTAAGTGCTTGTTTTGCTTTATCATCTTCATGAAGTTTCCAATAGAGCGTTGCAAGTTTAAGATATCCATCACGATAGGTTGGGGTTTCTTGAACAATTTGCTCCCATTGTGCGATTTCTTTCTCAATTGGTTCCCGTCGCCACTGTGCAACCACATTCCAACCCCACACAGTAAGATTGGCGAACGAGATGATTAAAATAATCCCACCAACAACCCACAGAACCCAATTGTTTAATCCATTTGATACTTTTGGTAACTTTGAAGGCGGTAGTATTTTTACTTTTCTGGCCATTGGGCGATAATGAGCGCTTCTTCAGAAAATAATTTTGATTTTTGTCCGCCAGCTGGCGGATTGATTTTTGATTTTCCCTTTGCCAGTTGCCATATTGTTTCTGTTACAAACGGCATAAAGGGATGGAGGAGACGAAGGCTTTGGTCTAATACATGTAACAGAGGATATTGTGCTTCTTCTCTTCGATCTTTTGTTTTTTCAATATATACATCTGCAAATTTATGCCAAATAAACTCATATATTTCAGAAGCTGCATCATGGAGTCGGAATTGTTCAATTGCTTTGGTAGTAGTTTCTGTAGTTTTATTTAATTCTTCTATTATCCATTTATCATCCGAGTTTAGTGATTGGCCTGCCTGCGCAGGCAGGTGATTTGTGATTTGTGATTGGTGAGAAAGGACGAAACGGGCTATGTTCCAGACTTTGTTGGTAAAGTTACGCATTGCTTGAAGTTTAGGATGAGAGAGCGATTGGTCATTTCCGATAGCGGTTCCATAGACTAAGGCCATACGAACAGCGTCCGCCCCATATTGTTCTACCAGTTCTAGCGGATCAGTCACGTTTCCTTTACTTTTGCTCATCTTTTTTCCATAAGGATCCTTGACGAGGCCATGGAACAGGACGTTCTCAAAAGGAATATCTCCTGTCACAAAAATCCCAACCATAACCATTCGTGCTACCCACCACCGTAAAATATCATAGGCCGTTTCCATAACCGTTGTGGGATAAAAGTATTCAAAATCACTTGGTTTTGTTGTCTTAAGCGTTGCGAAGGGCCATTGGGCTGAGGAAAACCAGGTATCAAACGTATCTGTGTCTTGGGTGAGTTTTGTTGAGTTGCATTTTGGACAGGAAGTAGGGGAGTCGCCGTTCGTTACTGTCCACTCGTTGCATTCTTCGCATTTCCAAGCGGGAATTCTGATGCCCCAGACAATTTGCCGACTAATATTCCAATCCTTAATATTTTCTAAGAATTGGTTGTACGCCTTCTCGAATTTTGCAGGGTAAATTTTTAACTTTCCTTTTTTAACCACTTCTAGCGCTGGTTTTGCTAATGGCTGAGTTTTGACAAACCATTGTTCCAAAAGAAGCGGTTCGATTGGGTTTTTGCATTTATAACAAACGCCGACTCGGTGCGTGATTGGGGCTTCTTTCTCTAATAAATTTTGTGCTTTTAATTCTTTTAAGATTTTTTCGCGGGCTTCTTTAATTGCCAATCCTTCATACTGACCCACCTCATTTGTCATCCTCCCATCAAAACCAATTACACTTATTTGCTGTAGGTTGTTTTTTTCTCCGATTTCGAAATCTGCTGGATCATGTGCAGGAGTTACTTTAACGGCTCCAGTACCAAATTCCATATCGACCGACTCGTCCTCAATAGTTGGAATTTCTCGGTTCACGAGTGGTAATAGTACCCTCTTTCCAACAAATTTTTTGTATCGTTTATCTTTTGGATTAACTGCAACAGCCGTATCTCCCAACATTGTTTCAGGTCGAGTTGTGGCGACAGTGATGTGACCTTCTTCGCCTACGAGTGGATATTTAATAAAGTAAAGCCTTCCTTCTTTTTCTTCGTACTCAACTTCTAAATCAGAAAAAGCAGTTTGGTGTGTAACACAATAGTTAACTAGACGCTTGGCCCTATAGACAAGTCCTTTATCGTATAATTTTTTAAACGTGTCGTACACAACAGTGACAATATCTGGGTCAAGAGTAAATTTCATTCTGCTCCAATCAAGGGAAAAACCGAGTTGTCGCAGTTGATTTTCCATAACTCCGCGATTATTTTGCACAAAGTCCCAAACCATCTTGTAAAGCGTTTCTGGGTCATAATCAAAACGAGATTTTCCCTGACGCTCTAGGTGTTTTTCAAACACAACTTGTGTTTCAAAACCGGCATGGTCTGCTCCGGGCAACCAGAGAGTCGCGTAGCCTTTCATTCGGTGATAACGAATGAGAATGTCTTCCACAACATACATTGCGTGTCCGAAGTGAAGCGGGGCATTTGCATTAGGGGGAGGAAGAATGATTGAGAAGGGTTTACTTTCGGGTTTTATTATTATAGGACTAAAATATTTTCCCGTTTCCCATAGAGAATAAATTTCCTTCTCGTGTTCTTGTGGTTTGTACGTTTTGTCCATGATTAATTATTCTACTCTCATCTCTCGTACCTTTTCAATTTTGACAATTTCTATATACTAAGTTATAGTATGGTAAAATTGTGCCATATGGTAAAGGTTGAGGGGGAACAGAGACAATCATTACGTCCTGATTTACCACGAATTCGACGGTGGATTCCCGATCAAGTGCAGGAGCCCACAACACTTGAATTAGAAGATCCAGAAATCGCCGGAGCAGTGGAGGCACTGATGCAGGCGGGACCAGAAGACACGCAGAAGGCGATACAAGAGGTAAGAAAGTTAATACCCCAGGACGCGTCGTCCCAAAAATCCCGAAGAAGCTTTTTTCAAAGGCTTATAACAGCATTCAAGAAAACTCCCGACTGAAAGTCGGGAGATGAATTGAACGCTGATATGTCATCCTCCTTTAGAGGAAACCCCGCTCT
>CAYIKF010000008.1:0-22318 GCA_964363945.1 uncultured Gammaproteobacteria bacterium | reverse complement strand
CATAAACACATCGTTCCATACTTCGACCCAGAGAGGCTCTTCATTTGGTATTCCATGGGGTTCACCCTTTCCAACCCAAATAAACATCTCCGTATCCGGCCCACACGGCCCAGTCTCACCAACCGGCCCCCACCAATTATCTTTTCTGGGACGAGGAAATATTCTGTCATCACTAATCCCAAGTTTTTTCCAAATCTTTATCGACTCGTCATCGCGTGGCGCATCTTTATCTCCTGTAAATATGGTAACTGCTAACCGCTCAAGAGGAATGTTTAGTTCTTTGAGCAAAAGCTCAAAACTCCAAGAAATTGCCTCCTCTTTCCAGTAGTCACCAAACGACCAATTGCCTAACATTTCAAAAAAAGTGTTATGCGTTGCGTCTCCCACCTCATCGATATCATCAGTACGAAGACAGCGTTGCACATTAACGAGTCGTGTTCCTTGCGGATGAGGTTCACCTAAAAGGTAGGGAATAAGAGGGTGCATCCCCGCGGTTGTAAAAAGCACCGTTGGATCATGTTCGGGAACAAGCGATGCGCTTGGAATTTCCTTGTGTCCCCGCTTAACAAAAAAATTTATAAATGCACGTCTTAACTCGTGTGCTGTCATGACCAGCTCATTATAGCTGTAGAAGATGAGTTATGCCAGAGGTTTGCCCTCCGACTCGGAGGGTTTGCCTTCGCGGTAAGCAGAGCTTGTCGCTCCGTCAAACCAAAGGTTTTCCGTCGCGATAAGAACCACTTCGTGAACCTTGTCGCTTGTTAAGCCAGAGGCTTACCTTCGCGGTAAAATACTCTGCGGCCCTCCGGGCCAGGGGCCCATCTCTCCGAGCCAAGAGGCTCTCCGAGCCGGTGGCCGGACCGGCGGCCACGCTCTTGAAGGGCGGTGATGTGGTTGAAGTCATCACTCGTTTGGGGTTTCATAACATCGTCCGTTTGACTCTTATTCTCTCCTGCTTGCGCAGGCAAGTCATATTCATACGAGCTCATCTGCACACCAACAAAGTCATCGGTCAGAGACTGGTGTTTTGTAAATAGCTGCGTGAGAAAACTAAAAAGAGTGAGTCCGGGAAATCTGCGTGCTGTGGAAACGAGCGGGTAAGAAGGGAAGAAAGCTCCATTATGTTCTTTTGCTAATAGCTCATGCACTCGTTTTACCACTGTTCGAGCATCACGGAGAATAAGAATTACTTGAATGCCCACAAAAAAGAGCAGTGCGGTAAGAATAACAATAACAGCCCCTAGTAATAGTTGAATTCCTTGCATGGCAGGAATGAATTAGTGATTAGTCAATCATTAGTTTAAAAAAAAATACCTCATCCGTCAAGAGGACCATTTTCAAGGAACAACTATTTCTCTTTTCGTTGTTTTTCCACCTCTTGAGCGGGCTTCAATGGTGAGTGATTGACCGGAGTCGGCAGTAATGGTCAGCTGGAACGTTCCATTTTCCGTAACGAGTACTGGCTCATTATTAACAAGCACACTTGCTTCCTTATCCGTCTTCCCGCTAACCTCTATTGCATTCCCTCCATTCTTGTGCATCCGCGCCGAAAGAGGGGGAGGGGCCACATAGGTAAGGTATTGACGCACCAAATAGAAGGTAAGCAAAAACACCGTGACAAGCGACAGGAGTATAAGTGTGGTTTTAGGTGTCCACACGACTCGAGGAGTACTCACGGAATAAGACGCCTGCCGTGGTTCTTGAAAATCGCGGCGGAGTAATGCAACCGCGTGTTCCGTATCAATCTCCAGCGCACCTGCAATATTGCGCACAAACCCCGAAGCAGTGACGAAATTAGGAATTGTCTGCCACTGCTCCTTTTCAATCGCCGCAATGTAGCGTGATTTAATTTTCGTCTTTTGCGCAAGCCGTACAAGAGAAAGTTTGCGCCGCTGCCGCGCTTCCCGTATAAAATATCCTACCGTTCTCATATTAAGAAGGTTGTGCAAAAGAACTTAAGAATTCCTCTGCGTTCTTCACCAATACTTCCCGTGGCTTGGCACCTTCTGCCGGACCAACCACCCCTACCTCCTCCAATTGGTCAAGAATGCGTGCCGCTCGCGCATACCCGATAGAGAGCCGGCGCTGGAGCAGTGATGCCGATGCCCTGTCATACTGACAAATAATGCGCACTGCTTCGGGAAACAACTTGTCTTGTTCCTCAATAGTTCCTGCTTTTGCCACCTTTGTCGGCATAGCAGTTACTTCTTCTGTATATTGTGGCGCGACGCCTGAGTGCTTCAAAAAATCAATAACTTTTGTTATCTCGCTGTCCGATACATACGTCCCTTGAATACGAGTGGGTTTTGCTTGGTCTGGGGGGATAAAAAGCATGTCTCCTCTTCCCAGTAATTTCTCCGCTCCTGGCACGTCAAGAATCACGCGAGAATCAACCTGCGACGCAACTGCAAACGCCACGCGGGCAGGAATGTTTGCCTTAATGAGTCCCGTGATAATATCAACAGAAGGTCTTTGGGTTGCCAAGATGAGGTGAATACCCGTTGCCCGAGACATTTGGGCAATCCGTGTTATTGCATTCTCAACTTCAGAAGGTGCAAACAGCATTATATCCGCAAGCTCATCAACAATTAATACAATATAGGGCAATGCTTGAAACCCGGAGAGCTCGTTGAAACCTTCAATATTTCTCGCCCCCACTTGTGCAAACAATTTGTAGCGGCGGTCCATTTCAGCCATGGTCCACTTAAGTGCCGATACTACTTTCTCTGGATCGACAATCACGGGAGTAAGTAAGTGGGGAATACTGTTATACCCGGTAAGTTCAACCCGCTTTGGATCAACCAGAATAAACTTTACCTCTGCGGGCGAGGCACGAAAGAGGATTGAACAAACAAAGGAATTGATAGCAACCGATTTTCCGCTCCCAGTTTGGCCTGCAATGAGCATGTGAGGCATGCGAGCAAAATCGGCAACCACTGGAGCGCCCGACACGTCAAGTCCCATGGCAAGCGCAAGTTTTGATTTGGTGTGACGCATTTGGTCGGACTCTAAAATCCGTTTGAGAGGAACGAACTCGGGAGAACGATTCGGAAGCTCTATTCCCACTAACGATCGGCCAGGAATGGGCGCTTCAATTCGAATTTGTCCAGTGGGTGCCGCGAGTGCTAGCGCCAAGTCACGATCAAGTGCCGTAATTTTCGAAAGTTTTGTCCCTAATCCTACCTCAAGGGCGTATTGGGTGACAGCTGGTCCTAAGTTTACCTCAACAACCCGAGCGGTAATCCCGAACGACTCAAGGGTGCGCTCAATGATAGCGGCATGTTGTTTAATATCACCTCGCTCGGCTTTTCCTCCCACGCTATCTGCGAGAAGCGAAAGCGGTGGATACTGCCACACTCGTGTTTGCCCGGGCACATTGGTCACCAACTCCTCTGTTAGTTCTGTCTGCTCAAGGAGCGACTTGGGAGAGGGCTTTGCTTCTCCGCCAGAAACTCTTAAAGAAGATTTCGCAATGACTGGCGTCCGCCTTCCAAAGATGCCCCTTAAAAAGCCAAATCCCGTAAGGATAACAGAGATAACCTGATCAAGTGAGGTGTTGAAAAGGACTAACAGACCGACCACTACGCCAGCAAGAAAGAGGAGAAACGCACCAGGGGTAGTGATAAGTGCGGCAACGGCAAGAAACGACTGCTCGCCAAGTATCCCCGCTCTGGTTACTGCCATAGCGCACACAAGAAAGAGCAAGAATCCAACAAAGACATTGGGGGAATTAAGAGGCGTGCGCAACTTCGAAAACATAAACCCTGCAACAAGAAAGAGGAAGGGGAGCAAGAACACTGTCCACGAGAAGAGCGCAAATATGAGATTGTTGAGTGTAGCAAGCCACTGTCCGCTTCTTGAGAAAGAAAGGACGATTAATGCCGCAGTAATAAAGAAAGTAATTTGCGCAATAGAATAGACCGTTTGTTTTTTTATATGCAACCGAAAATGACGAATGGTGAGTTTGCGCCGAGCCATGGTAGAACCATTATATCACCCACATCATACCTCTACCACGACGGGGAGAATCATTGGGCGGCGGGCGATGCGGTCAAAGAAGAAACGTTCAAGCACATCAATTGCAATTTCCCTCACATGCCGTCCATCTCCTTTTTTACTTCTCTTCTTAATCTGGTTGACCAGCAGCTTTGCCGCTTCGTCAAGGAGGGTTTGGTGCTCTTTCATGAATACGAATCCTCTACTTATCAGCTCAGGTTTATCCACTACATCTCCTGTCCTTCTATCAATTTGAGTGATTACGACAACAATTCCTTCTTGTGCCAACGTTTTTCTGTCACGCAACACCACATTCCCCACATCTCCAATTCCCAAACCATCAACAAGGACTTCTTTCACCGGCACTGGGGTGCCACGCCGTGCGCCATCGCGTGTCATCTCAATCGTGTCTCCTTCACGTAATTCAAACACATTTTGTGCCGGGAACCCCATATTCTGCGCTAACTTCGTATAGGCCCTCATATGTCGTACTGTCCCTCCAATAGGAACAAGATATCGTGGCCGAAGAGTAGCCGCAAGCATCTCTAATTCTTTTTGTGAACCATGTCCTGAGACATGTAAATCTTCCTGTGTTTCGTAATAATGCACTTCTGCACCTCGCTCAATAAGATTATCAACCACATAATTCACCGACTGCTCGGTCCCTGGAGGCGAGGGATCAGCCGAAAAAATAGCCACATCACCCTCCTCAACCCGTAAAAACTGATGTTCATCAAGTGAGAGTCGGTAGAGTGCTGAACCCAACTGACCATAACATCCCGAAATAATATAGGTCGTCTTCTCGGGCGGCAATTTTTGCGCCTCGCGAGTGGAAACAACTATCCCTTTATCCCATGAAATAAACCCAAGACGAGCGGCAATCTCCAGTTTACGCTCAATTGACCTTCCTGCCAGTGCAACAGTGCGTCCCGCTATTTGTGAAGCATGAATTGCTTGGCGCATACGGGAAATGTTCGAAGAAATGGTACTAAAAAACACGCGCCTCGGCGCGTGCTCAATAAGCATCTCTATTGTTTTCTCTATTTCAAGTTCTGACTTTGTGTATCCTTCAGAGGTTGCACCCAGGCAATCCGACACCAGCATTACCACCCCTCCTTCTGCTAACTTTACCGCCCGTGCAGTATCAAATGGTCGCTGGTCAACCGGGGTCCAATCAAACTTGTAATCTGACACATGGAATATCTTCCCGAGGGGAGTCGTAATACAAAAACCGACTGAATCGGGAACCGAATGAGTCACGCGAAACGCTTCAACCGTAAAGTTACCAAGTTTTGTTACATCTTTATCCGGATTAAGAGTCGTAATCCGTCCTCCTCGGAAATTATAATCGGCAAGTTTTTCTCGAATAAATCCCGCGGTCAAAGGAGTGGTATAAATGGGTACATCAAGGTCTTTTAGTAAAAAGGGGATGGCACCGTAATGGTCCTCATGCCCATGAGACACAAATAACCCTCGCACTTTTTGCTTATTCTCCAAAAGATACGAGAAATCGGGAATCACCAAATCAACGCCGTACGTTGCTTCTTCAGGAAATCCCACTCCACAGTCAACGACGATAATATCGTTGCCATACTCATACACATACATGTTTTCTGTCACACCGGTAGTTCCTGAAATAGCGATAAATTTGAGTTTGTCCATAAATTCTTAATTTTTAAATTAAATCAAGTTGTCTCACTTTTTCTTTCTCCAATTCTTCTAACACTTCTGGTATTGCCTTAAAATCTTCCCTCATCTGGTCTAATAATCGCGGTTGATGAAGGGCTGCTGCGGGATGGTACATAGGTACCACTATTATACCTCGACCATGCCAGTCTATCTTTTGAGGTTTTCCATGTACACGGCTTATGACAGTATCAGGTAAAAATTTCCCCATTGACCATCTTCCTAACGTTACAATCACTTTAGGGTTAATAATTTCAATCTCACTATCTACATATTTCTCGAACGCTTTAATTTCAGAAAGCGTCGGATCGCGATTTTCAGGTGGTCGAAATCGCACAACATTTGAAATATACATATCTTCCCGTTTGAGTCCTATACTTTCAATTAATTGATCGAGCAACTTTCCTGCTTGCCCGACAAAGGGTTTCCCTTGTTTATCCTCCCAATATCCGGGCGCCTCCCCTAAAAAATATGTGTCCGTATCCGGGTTTCCCTCTCCAAACACAAGCTGCGTCGCACCTGCTCGTAAAGGAAGAGTTTTATCTTCATGCATGTCTCTCTTAAGTTTTTCTAATTGTTTCTTCTTATCCTCTGATTTCATTTAATTAAAAGGATATTTAATTGTTACCATGTCGGTAAAAACTCTTTTATATTCGTTTCATTTAATTGAAATGTCTGCCCTTTACCTTCAATAATTAATTTTGCAATTTTTCTAACAACCCCTTGAATGGTGCGTTCGAGGGTCCGCATACCAGCATCATAGCCGAGCGGCCGCACAATTGTCGACCACACAGAGTCGGCAATGAGTATGGTGTCGCGCGATAGCCCTGCTTCCTCTAACGCCCGGGGTAACAAGAAATCCCGACCAATTACTATTTTCTCCTCATCAGTATACGAAGGCATCTGTATTACCTCAAGACGGTCCAAGACTGCGGTCGCAATGTTGGTCGTGTTATTCGCAGTGGCAATAAAAAGGACTTCTGATAAATCAAAAGGGTAATCAATATAGGCATCAAGAAACCCTCTATTTTGCTCAGGATCTAAAATTTCAACCAACGCTCCCATAATCGAGGGACGTGTACGCTCATCGACTCTATCAATCTCATCAAGTAAAACGACTGGATTTTTCGCGTTTGCTCGAACGAGCGATCTGATTATTTGTCCTGGTTGGCTCCCCGGATGAAAACGCGCTTCTCCCCGCAACATTCCCGGATCACCCAGTCCCCCAAAGGGAATACGTACAAATGCTCGCTGGAGCGCTCGGGCAATGGATGCGGCAATGGTGGTTTTACCTGTCCCCACCAGACCCACAAAACATAAAATGGGCGCGCGGAGAGAGTTCTCCCCACCCTTTTCCCGAGAAAGTTTCATGACAGCAAGATATTCAAGCACACGCTCTTTAATTTCTTGCAAACCGTAATGCGCACTGTCCAAAACCTTTTGTGCGTTGGGAATATCGAGTGTATCCTGTGTTCTCTTTCGCCAAGGAAGTGTAATAAGCCATTGTACATACTCAATAAACCGCTCAATTTCTGAGAACGGAACGGCGAGCGAGGTGAGTCGTTCGATGCGCGCTCGGAGCGTCTCGGCAAGATCCTCAGGAATCCCTACATCTGCAATTTTTTTGGTAAGAGAAGCCAATTCATCTTCGGATGCATTTTGCACGGGCATGGTTTTATTTAACCCTTTTTAGGAAGAATTTTCAATTCCTCTTTAATACCGTTTTAATACCTTCTCGGTTTTGGTAAATACCGTGAGGGGGGAAAGTGGGGAGCACGACTGCGACGGGGGGCATTTCCCCCACGAGGAGCGAATCTCCTTTGTTCAGTGAGTTGCTCCTCAGGACGCGGGACTTTTCGTTCTTCGCCTTCCCTCATTGTGAGATTAATACGTCCCAGCTCATCTATTTCTTTTACCCTCACTCTTACCTTCTGCCCTACTGAGACTACTTCCGAAGGATCATGCACAAATTCATCCGAAAGGTCTGAAATATGAACCAATCCTTCCTTCCCGGGCAAAATCTCAACAAACGCACCAAAGGGCTGAATTCGTTTAACCTCGCCCTCCTCATACACCTCTCCTGGCTTCACTTCATGGGTTAATCCTTCAATAATAGACTTCGCCTTCTCAACCGCCTCGTCAGCAACACCTGAGATATTAACCGTCCCATCATCCTCTACTTCTACCTGTGCTCCTGTTTCTGCAATAATCTTTCTAATCACCCGTCCGCCGGGGCCAATTACTTCTCCGATACGCTCAGTAGGCACATGAAGTACTACCACACGAGGCGCATACCGAGAAAGGGTGGTGCGGGGCTCAGGAAGTGCTTCCTTCATTCTCTCAAGGATGAAGATTCGTCCCTCCCGTGCTTGAGCAAGCGCATCGACAAGGATTGGTAGTGTGAGTAATTTGGTCTTCACATCAAGCTGCAATGCCGTTACTCCCTCTATTGTTCCCGCAACCTTAAAATCCATATCTCCGGTGCCGTCCTCAATACCGGTAATGTCAGAAAGTACCACTACTGTTCCCTTCTTTGAACCTATAGAGGGTTCAATCACCAATCCCATGGCAATGCCTGCAACCGGACGCGTAATAGGAACACCCGCATCCATAAGTGACAACGTCGAGCCACATACAGAAGCCATCGAGGTTGATCCATTCGAAGAAAGTATCTCGGAAACCACACGAATAGTGTAGGGAAATTTCTCGCCTTTGGGGATTAGCGGCAAAAGTGCACGTTCAGCCAATGCCCCATGTCCAATTTCCCTCCGAGAGGGCCAGCCCACTCTTCCCGTCTCACCGGTCGCAAAGGGTGGCATTGAATAATGATGGATATAGCGTTTTGTCTCCTCGCCTTCAGGAGACTCGATGTGTTGTTCAAGTGAAGGTGACCCAAGGGTGGTGACCGTCAATACCTGCGTTTGTCCACGGGTAAAGATTGCCGACCCATGAGTTCTGGGTAAGACGTTTATCTCAGCGGAAATTTGCCGAATTTCATTGGGCGCTCTACCGTCAGAGCGGGTACCTTTGAGCAGTTTCTTCCTCATACGTGCTCTCACAATTTCCTCAAATGCACCAGAAATTTCTTGGTCAGTTCCTCCCATGTCTTCTCGTATCATCGCACGCAACTGCACTCCCTCCTCTTCAGTGGTCTTTTGCGTTGCTCGCCCTTGTGCCCATTTCTCAATATCCTCACCATATTTTTTCTCAATATCGAGAAAGAGCGCGCTATTGCGCGTGGTACGAGAAGGAAGCTCCTTGACTCCTACTTTCTTTACAAACTGTACAATTCCCTCCTCTATCTTTTTGGTTGCAAGAAGAGCGGTCTCCATCGCCTCACGCAGTTTCTCCTCAGGTACCTCATTGGCACCTGCCTCAAGCATGATAATTGAGTCACCCTTGCTTGTAACTATCAAGTCTAGATCCGAGAACGCGAGTTCTGAATCAACCGGATTGACGACAAACGACCCATTGATTGAACCAACTCTTGCCACGCCTATAGGCCCATTCCACGGAGCTCCAGAGAGGGCGAGTGCCGCAGAAGCGGCAACCGCAGAAAGTATTGCCGGGTCGTTTTCACCATCAACAGAAAGAACAGTAAGGATAATTTGCACTTCATCACGATATTCTTTGGGGAAGAGAGGACGAAGAGAACGGTCGATCAACCGGGCCGAGAGGATTGCTTCATCAGTTGGTCTTCCTTCTCGTTTTACCCATTGACTCCCTTTAATTCTGCCTCCCGCATAGAGCCGCTCCATATACTCAACGGTCAACGGCATGTAACCGGGGTCTTGCGCACTCTGCCGAACCACGACAGTTGCCAACACCATCACATCCCCATAGCGCGCGAGCACCGACGCGTTTGAGAATTGTGCCACATCTCCCGTTGAAAGCGTCAGTGGTTTACCCGCTATTTCTATCTCGTGTGTAATTTTTTTCATCGTTTTTACTCTAGTAATCTAATTATGGAAGCTTTTCGCCTTTTAACTTAGCAAGGAGTGTTTCATAACGCTCCTTATCTTTTCGTTCAAGATAGCTCATTAGTCGACGTCTCTTTGCTACCATAGAAAGCAGCCCACGTCGTGAATGCTCATCCTTTTTATGGGCTTTAAGATGTTCGGTAAGTTTTTGAATTTGGACGGAAAGGAGGGCTATTTGTACCTCGGGGCTTCCCGTATCACTTTTACCTTGACCAAACTTGTCAATAATTGCTTTTTTCTCGTCAGGAGAAAGTGCCATATGTCGTCATGTAGTTCCAAGTCCGACCTATCCGTCGAACCTAGAATTACATCAGTGTTATTATATCACACGTTTTTTAAATGTCTAATGAAAAAATATTTTCTTTCTATTATGGCAGAGTTGTCCCTTTGTATATTTTTGGACCTAACCAATCTTGGGGAGCCGAAGGCTCTTCTTGGGTTTTTTCTTGCACGGGTTGATACTGTGGCTGGCTTCCTGCACGTCCTCTCACTCGTACGAGTTTTGCCACAAGCTCGAACGTCTCAGCTCTCACTCGTCGCGCTGCAAAGTTGTCCGTGGCAGTTGTTATACCCGCCATTAAGTTACCCGCCGCATCTTCATCAAGCGGTAAATTACTCGCCAAGAGAAGATTACCTACTACTTCTGACACACATGCTGCGTGAGGATCAACCAGTTCAAGCGCTCCTCTCCTTCTTCCCATTACCCCCGGGGTAAATTCTTGCAAGATTACTATTTGTTGTGGGACCCTTGCAAGCTCTTGCGTTACCGCTCCCTCGCCTACTTCTTCATCATTCTTTACCCCCACTAAAATGACGGTATCTGCACTCATACCTCCATATGAGGGAGCGAGCTGCTCGGGCCTTGGAGCAGATGCTTGGGCTTTTGGAATAATAGTAAGTTGCATCTGACCATTTTCTATGTTGTAACTCACCCGCTCAATATTAGTCGCAGGATAATCTCGTAAGGTAATGGTAAGATTTTTGTCACCAACCTCACGAGTCACCTTGTCTACCCCTACCAATCGATTGAATTCGACTACCATTGGTGAGGAACAAAACACACTTGTTTGTTTACCATAACTCGAAAGCGAAAGGGAAAGAGAAAGCGCTGCCGCAACCATATCAAAGGAAGGGTCTTTCGGAAGGACAACCAGAATATTGTGTGATTGGACAAGTATTTGCTGAAATCTATTGGTATCCATAATTGGTATCTACTTACCTGCTGTCGATTCTATCACATCCCCGACTTTAAAATCAATCTTTCCTGAGAAAATAACTCCACACTCTCCTCCCTTCTCTAATATATCGATATCTTTCTCTTTCTGTCTCATTGAGTTAATCCTCACTTGTCCCACTGACTTACCGTCTCTTAAAAGTGCCAACATGCCACTTCTTGTAATTCTCCCCTCTATCACCCTTATTCCTGCAATCTTTCCCTTTTCACCGTAGGGGAACTCGGCAACAATTTCTGCCCTTCCCGCTACCAATTTCTTCTCTTCCTTTCCAGCTATCGCTTTGTTCACCCAGTCAAGCGCCTCATAAATAATTGAAAATGACATCACTCGCACGTGTTCTTCTTCGGCAAGCTTCAACACCGGTAAGGGAGTTTTCACTCCAAAACCGAGAATCGTGGCACCAAAAGAATTTGCCAGCATCACGTCACTTAGAGTCACTTCCCCTGCTCCTGCAGAAAGAACCCTCACTTCAGGGGGCAAGCTCGCTCGCAAGGCTTCAAGGCGACCGACGGTATCTGCTTTAACAACAAATGAAAATTCACCCTTACCTTTTTCTGCCAATGTAGAACTTGGGGGTATTTTTTCTTCTTTATCACTTTCCACTCCCTTCATAGGGGTAACCACCTTTGAACCTACTTGCGGTACTGACTCAAATCCTAAAATTTGTGCCGGTTGTCCGGGAAGTACCACCTTCATAGGTTTTCCATACTCGTCAAAAAGTGCCTTCACCTTCCCTTCGACCCCATCAGTATGAATAAAATCCCCAACAGAAATTTTTCCTTCCCGAACCACTACTGTCACGAGCGCTCCCCGCTTACTCTCAAACTGCGATTCAACGACCACCGCCTCGAGCGTTGCCGTCTCTTCCCCACTCACCTCATGCATTTGAGCCACCAAACCTATCATTTCCAAAAGCGTCTCTAAACCCTTTCCTGTTTTGGCAGACACGGGGACCACAACCACATCTCCCCCTCTTCCTTCAAGCCGAACGTTCTCCTTTTCTAATTCATCTTTCACTCGCTCAGGCTGGGCGGTGGGCAAGTCTATTTTTGTGAGGACGACGATAAAGGGAACGCCCGCTGCGTTGATATGTGCAAGCGATTCTCGTGTTTGAGGTTTGACTCCATCATCTGCGGCAACAACGAGGAGTACTATATCGGAAACGTTTGCGCCCCGAGAGCGCATTTCTGAAAAGGCCTGATGTCCGGGGGTATCAATGAAGGTAATGACGAGTCCCCCGGGAGTGGTTACTTGGTAGGCACCAACGTGCTGGGTAATTCCACCAATCTCACGAGCTGCAACCTTAGTTTTTCTAATCGCATCGAGTAACGTCGTTTTACCGTGGTCCACATGACCCAAAACGGCAACAATTGGGGGGCGGGGTGTTCTATTTCTATTTTCCATAAACGTCTCCTTTCCATATCTACATCTACGCGGCCTTTTGTGCTTCCTGCTCTTTCTGAACCTGAGATTTGGTGACCTTCTTGTCTGCTTTAGTTTCTTCTTTTTCTTGAGGTTCTGTCGGTTGGGCCTCTTCCAACCCCTCTACATCAATACTAAAATCGGCAAGTCGTGATGCAAGTTGAACATTCTGACCCTCTTTCCCAATCGCAAGGGGGAGCTGGTCCTGGGGGACACGTACTTTTGCTCTCTTCATCTTAAGATCAATAATGGTCACTGATACATTCTTGGCGGGAGAGAGGGCGGCGGCAATCAGTTGGGTAGAATCATCCGTCCAGGGAATCACATCTATCTTCTCTCCTCCAAGTTCATTAATTACCGCTTGCACCCGCACTCCCTTTTGTCCTACACAAGACCCCACAGGGTCAACGCCAGATGTGCGGGACGCAACCGCAATTTTTGTGCGCACGCCAGGAAGGCGCGCAATGAGCCGTATCTCAACAGAACTTGACGCAATCTCCGGCACCTCTCGTGCGAACAGCCGTCTGACAAACTCGTCCGCCGAGCGGGAAACTACAAGATCTCTCCCACGTGGACCCTCTTTTATTTCCTTCAGTAAAAATGTAAGTCGTTGAGAAAGCGCGAGTCGCTCTCCTGGAATTCGCTCCTCAGGAGGCAATATTGCCTCGGCTTTGCCTAAATCAACCCGTGCGGCTTGCCCGTCAAAACGTAAAATTACCCCAGACACAAGCTGTCCCACTCGCTCCTCAAATGCAGAAAGCACTGCTTCTTTCTCTGCCTCTCGAGTTTTTTGTCTGAAAATCTGTCGGAAAGTTTGAGCCGCAATACGGGAAAATCCCGGGGGTGTCACATCTTCCTTTTTTCCCTTCTCAGTAACACGAAAAATTTGTGCCTCTCCTGTTTCCGAATTTACTTCCGCAGTGAGCTCCTCCTCGCCAAGCTCTATCCCTTGCTCACGTGCTTCGCGCCGGTACGCCGCTGCCATAGCGGCCTTGAGTTGTTCCAAAACCACATCGGTACTAATACCGCGTTCGCTCGCCAAGGCGGTCAACGCTTGCAAGAATTCTGATTTTGGTAATTGTGGCATATATTAAAAACGGTGGGTTTGTTTCCCACCGCTTCTTTTCTTTAAACCGTTGTAAGTGTATAAAAATAAAGGGTAAAAGTCAATGGAGTGTACACATCCTCTACTAAGGAAATAGCCCAACGAACAGCGTTAAGAATTATCTTACAAGCTCCCGAATTGGGATAATACGCTGTCTTGTTGGATCACCAACCTCTAGTTTTGTAAAAAACGCTTCTCCAGATAAAAGTGTATGCTGGGAGAAGCCTAAGGCAGCTATGTATGCTGAGGGCAAATTAATTATTGCATCAACAACAGCGCGACGCGTTCCCTCATCCCATCTAGTTGGGCTCTCGAGCAAGATACCAAGTGACCCGTCCACTACTATTGCGGGTATGATCCCATTTTCTTCTGGGTTCGGCAAAATGTAGACAGTGGCAGCAATATAATAGACCTGATACGGGTCTTCTACTAACCACAAAAGAGCTTTTTGTTCATCTACCAACCTTCGTGCTTCGGCTGCTGCTCCCGAGAGTATTTTGTCATCCATTCTTTCCAGCGCGCTGATTACAAGACTGACATTATCAGCTATCCTTCTATGTCGCTCCACCAGCATTTGTTGTTCAACAGAAGAACCACCTAGATTAAATGCTCTTATTTTTTCCTCTCCCATAGGGAACAGGGCAAAATTATAATCCTTCCTCTTGTAATTCTTTGGCTAACTCTTGTTGAGTCTTAGTGAGTTTTTCGGGGATAAGAATTATGATGCGTACATATTGGTCCCCGCGACCTCGACCGAGAATACGCTCTATACCTCGTTCACGAAGCCTAATCATTGTTCCTGATTGTGTACCCGGTCTCACACGCAACTTCACATCTGGCCCGTCTATTGTCGGCACCTCAATTTCCCCTCCTAAGAGAGCAAGCGTCAAAGGAACAGCAGCCTCAATATATACATCCTCTCCATCTCGGCGAAACTTTGGGTGTGGCTTAACACCAATGGTTACATCAAAATCTCGGAATGCAATGTGTGTTCCGTCATCTGCGCCTGCCGGAATTTTTATCGTGCGTTTCTTACCTTCAATTATTACTTCTTTCTCAACACCCAATGCTCCTTCCATAAAACTCATTTCCAAATGGTAATGAGGTTTTTGCTGTTGTCTTCCAAATGGAGATGCACCACCAAAGAACTGCTCAAAAATCTCAAAAGGATCGGTAAATCCGGTTCCCTCGAATGGGTTTTGCCCCCCATAACTGGTGTAGGTATAGGTAAACGGACCATAACGTCCGGTTCTGGTTTGTCCACCCTGACCACCTCCTCCAGGGAATCCTCCGGCACCCGGTGGTGAACCAGGAGCGAAGGCCGAATGACCAAACTGGTCGTATGCCGACTTCTTTTGGGGATCAGACAAAACCTCGTATGCTTCGTTTATTTCTTTGAATTTTTGCTCTGCTTCGGAGGATTTATTGCGGTCCGGATGCCACTCTAATGCCTGTTTTCTATAAGCCTTCTTTAGCTCACCAGCACTTGCACTCTTTGAAACACCGAGGATATCATAGTAGTCACGCTTAGTAGCCATAAATCATTCTTGCAACCTCCCTACCAAAAGCAAAGTACCTTTGCTCTTTTCTCCAATAGAAATAATGTTCTCTACACACTCACTAATAAACTCCCTATTAAACCTTCGGGAAAAGACATCCATAATTCTCGTCTTAACAATCTCTAAACTACCTTGAAAATTTATTCCCTTAAGAAACGAATCATTGAGGTTGTGAATAAAATTATCCAAAACTGCTTCTAACCCACCTTTGTCCTTGCCAAGCTCTACCAATTTATCAGCACAGGGCATTAAATCACTCTCATTTCTGATGAGTTCGGTCCCAAACATAGGATAATTTGGTAAATCGCCCCTCATAGAACTCTCATAACCGCATCCGTTCCTCCATGTAAAATACCATTCTTTGTCAATCCTTTGCACTGAATTATCCAGTGTATTAATACAAAAACAACCTTCATTAACATCCTGCCCATTAACAACTTTCTCTATTAAGACGTTCGAAACTAAGTCATCCCTGTTCGAAGCCATACCAGTGCTAAATTTAAATCCCAAAACATCCTTAGATTTATCAAGCGACAAGGGATGTGTAATAGAAGAAGCCTTGTAAAGAACATCCTGTTCCCCTAAATAAGCGAAAAAGACATAATGCTTCTCTTTTAATACGCTGTTATTAACCCAGCCCCCCGCCAGCTCATTCATAGCCTGATAAACCCACTCGTAACCTCCCATTCTAAGAGGAACCCCGAAAACAAATCTTTGTTCTGCAAAAGAATCTCCAGAGGAAACACACCAGATTTTATCCCCTGGGCGGGTTTCTAAATTAAACTCTAACCTATTACCATCATATGTATTTGTCGAAACGGATAAACTATCTATGGTAGGATAATCACTAAAGTCTTCTACAAAGCTATCTTTACTAGCATAAATCTCACCGGGCGGGACTGCTGCTACCCATTTGTAATCTGGCCTTGAATGGTTTTCTTTTGTACCCATCGCGCCTCCTCCGGTGTTAACAAAAGTACATCTATTGAACCACCAACCGTTTTAGGTCGAGCCTGAAAACGCATGGTTTCAGCTGTGGTTCTTGTAAGATATATTGCAAAATCAACTGCATCTTGGGGAGTCATAGCTGCATACACGACTGGTACAGGAGGAATTACCTCGCCAGAACCACTAGGTTTTGGTAAAGGAGCTACTAGCAATCTCGCTATTATGTCCCCTTCACCACTCCACATTACTCCATAATCAAAGTCTTTCTTGTTAGGCTTTAGGTTCTTTCTCTCTTTCGTGCCACCGGCAACATGTAAGGCAAAAGCATAAGGTACACTAGACTTTCCTTCCTTTTTGAAACCACAAACGTGTATATTGGTATTTGCTTCTGGGAAATTAGCTTTAAAATAGTCAAGAATTTTATCCGCGATTGTAACAACGTCATCAGTTTTAACAACCTTTTCCTCTAAGAATCTTTTAATGTGACTTTCTGTTGCAATTCCCCCCAAGAGGGTATCACCAGCAAATGAAATCCCAACACCTTGCTCTTCAAGTAAAAAGGTTTTGTTTACTGAATCTGAGCTAGTAGTCTGTATAGGTGGATTTTCCTTCCCATCTTTATCCTTGCTGGTTATGACAATAGATTGTCTACTATCCGAAGCCATAACAATGGCCTCTGGAATATAAACCGAACAGATAAATGACATCTTTAACTTACAACCTCCCCTTCTTCAACCTTTTCCTCTTTGACCTTCGACTCATCACTCTCATCTTTTTTACTCTCATCCTCTTTCCCAGCTTCACTATTACCTTCTGCTTCCTGTTGTTGACCACCCTGTGGTGGTGAGGCGGCCGAACCATACATCGCCGCACCTACTTGCTGTAATACATCAGATAACGATTTTGTTGCGAGCTCAAATTGCTCCTTGGTTGCATCCTCTTTGGCAAGCAACTCCTTGACCTTTTTAACCTCATCCTCAACCTTACTTTTGACATCAGCTGGCACTTTATCCCCTGCGTCTTTTAATGTCTTCTCTGCGGTAAACACCAATGCATCGGCAGTGTTGCGCGCCTCGATTGATTCTTTCTTGACCTGGTCTTCTTGCGCATGCTTCTCTGCCTCATCTTGCATCTTCTTTACTTCGTCCTCAGACAATCCCACCGCACCGGTAATGGTAATCTTCTGTTCTCTTCCTGTTGCTTTATCTGCCGCCTTCACATTTAAAATTCCATTAGCATCCATATCAAAGGTAACCTCAATCTGCGGAATTCCACGAGGCGCCGGAGGAACACCATCAAGAGTAAAACGACCCAGTGATTTGTTATCGGCCGAGAGTGGACGCTCTCCTTGGGCTACGTGAATTTCAACTTGTGTTTGGTTATCAGCAGCGGTTGAGAAAGTTTGAGTTTTGCTGGTTGGAACGGTCGTGTTTCTCGGAATCATGGGTGTGGCAACGCCACCCAATGTTTCAATAGACAGAGTCAATGGCGTCACATCCAAAAGCAGAATGTCCTTAACCTCGCCAGATAGCACTCCTCCCTGAATTGCCGCGCCAATTGCCACCACTTCATCAGGATTGACTCCCTTGTGGGACTCTTTACCAAAAAACACTTTAACCGTTTCTTGAACCTTTGGCATTCGTGTCATTCCACCAACCAAAACTACCTCGTCAACGTCTTTTGGCGAAATTTTTGCATCTTTGAGGCAGCTTTCAACCGGCTTCATTGTTTTCTCAATAAGCTCAGTTACTAACGCTTCAAGTTTTGCGCGGGATAACTTCATGGTCAAGTGCAGTGGTTGGCCATCCTTTTGAGTGATGTAAGGTTGATTAATCTCCGTTTCTGTCGCGCTTGACAGTTCTATCTTTGCTTTTTCTGCTGCATCACGAAGCCGTTGCAGTGCTTGCGTATCGGCCCGCAGGTCTACCCCTTGATCTTTTTTGAACTCCGAAGCAATAAAATCAATAATTTTTTGGTCAAAATCGTCTCCTCCAAGATGTGTATCACCATTTGTTGCTTTTACCTCAAACACTCCCTCTCCAAGCTCAAGGATTGAAATATCAAAAGTCCCTCCGCCCAAGTCGTAAACTGCAATTGTGTGGGCATTTTTTTTGTCAAGTCCATACGCTAATGCCGCTGCTGTTGGCTCATTGATAATTCTTTCAACCTTTAGACCTGCTATTTCTCCAGCTTGTTTTGTCGCACTCCTTTGATTATCGTCAAAGTAAGCAGGAACGGTAATCACCGCGCTTGAAACTGTTTCTCCAAGATAGCTTTCCGCGTCTTTTTTAAGTTTTGAGAGGATTCGAGAGGAAATCTCTTGCGGGGTATACTCTTTAGTCTCAACCGCCACAACTGCCATGCCATCCTTTCCGGCCTTAACTTCATAGGGAACCATACCCTTTGTTTTCTTAACTTCCGGATCCTCATATCGCCGTCCCACGAGCCGTTTAACGGAATAAATGGTGTTTTTTGCATTCAAAACCATTTGCCGTTTGGCAACGTCTCCCACCAAGTTCTTTACGGGCTCAACAACAGAAGGCGTAATATTGCGGCCGGTATCGCTAGCGGGGATAACTTTTGGTTGTCCACCTTCAAGAACCGAAACCACTGAATTGGTAGTACCGAGATCAATACCAATGATTTTTGACATTTTTTAATTCCTTTCTACAAATAAACAAAAATCACAAGGTTCTGCGAGCGCGAGTTAAAATTGCTTCCAACGTAGCGCGAAGCAGGTCCTTATTATTTTACTCAAACGTAATCTCCTCTCATTGTTTCTTTTTTTAACTCTTCCTTCTTTTCCGTATTCTCTCCATAC
The DNA here is from genome assembly GCA_964363945.1 of uncultured Gammaproteobacteria bacterium. Taxonomy (GTDB): domain Bacteria; phylum Patescibacteriota; class Microgenomatia; order UBA8517; family JACQJR01; genus CAYTZB01. The sequence goes on along the minus strand of CAYIKF010000008.1, from coordinate 3,566 downwards.
ACTCTCACTTTTGCAGGCAGGATAAGTTTCCCATCAGCCCACACATATCCTGTATTTACTACTTCTGCAATCATTCCTTCCCTACCAGTACTGCTACTGGAGACCGTTTCCACTGCCTCGTGTCGCTGTTCATCAAACTTCTCTCCTACTGCCGGTTTAATTACTAACACCCTATTCTCCCTTAAAACCTCTTTCAGAGAAGTTAGTACACCCGCAACGCCCGGGTCACCACTGTGCACATACACTCGCTCCAAGAGCTCAATACTTGGCAAGATTTCCTCAATCAATTGTTGGTTTGCGTACCGGACAACTTCTTCCTTTTCTTTCTCTGCCCGTTTCTTTAAATTGTCATAGTCAGCCAGCGCACGCGCAAGCTGTACTTTGAGTTCTTCTGCCTGGAAAGATACGTTCTTTCGTTTCATAATTTATTCAGCGCTTGTGATAGCAATCCCCCATAATAGCGCACCGTGGGAATTATGTGAGAAAAGGGAAGACGCGCAGGACCGATTACTCCAAGAGAACAATTCCGTTCTCCAGCAACAAAGCGTGTTGCAACAATCCCTACGGGCTCAAAGTACGGCCATCCCAACTCTTCGCCAAAAAGGATCGAAACGGGGTCAGAGGACAAACGCTCAAAAAAAAGCTCTCGTATGCGCTTCACCTCATCAAGCAGTGCAAATACGTGTGCCGTCACGTCTATATTATAAAATTCTGGCATATCAAGAATGTGCGCGTATCCTGCATACCATACCATATCTTCTCTTTCTAATGCGCCGACGCTCAGTGTGCGCGTTGCCGCAGCCAAGGCATGGGTTGTTTCTCGCATGAGCTTGTCGACATCGTTTTGCGCTCCTCGAATACTTTCTTGGGCTGTCGCTTCTTCAGCCACCGAAAGCTGCCGTTCCTCCATGAGTTGCTGGACATAAAAACGGAGTGCACGAGATGTGGGAATACGACCGGAAGATGCATGAGGTTGCTTGAGGTACCCAACTCGAGTAAGTGCTGCCATTTCATTTCGAATAGTCGCGGGCGAAACGCCTAAGTTATACTTTTTTTCAAGCGTTTCAGAGCCGACCGCCTCGGCGTTTTGAATGTATTCCTCAATTAATATCTTTAAAATGTGTGCTTGACGAGGAGTAAGTTCTTCCATATTGGCTCCACTTAGCAGAAGATTAGCACGAGTGCTAAGACTTGTCAAGAGGGATACCATGCGATATCCCTCGCAGACCCGCCATAAATCGCTCTTAGAGTCGTGTATGAATAATACTGAAAAGACGAGAAGTAAGATTAGGCGGGTCAAGAGGCGTTATCGAGAGTAAACGGTAGGACTTTTAGGTAACTTTGTTGAGGGATTCAAGCTACTGTCAGTTTTCAGTAAAAAATGGACGAACAGTTATCAAAAATAGTTATAAGTTAGAATAGGTTTGGTTAGATTTACCAACCTAATCTTGTACTGCAGTCTTCACTTTTTTGAAAAATTTTGCTATACTTTTCGTTGAAAACTGACAAAGTCATCCTCCGGGTGGAAGCGGTGTTGAGGTTTCCTCAGCTTGCTGAGGTGTTAATGAAACCTTTTTTGTTAAAAGCTCTCCAAACCACCTGGCAAGAATCTCTACTTCTCGAACCCGAAAAAGTGCTGCGAGGAGAAGGTATACAAACATACCAACGGTCAAAACCAAGAGCGTCAAGAAAATTAAGTTAACAGTATACCGTGTATCAAGAACAAAACGCTCAAATCCGGTTGGAAGCGCCAAACCAAGCTCGTCCATAAACGCAAGCCGTTTATCCCATACTGCTTGGTCGAGTAGTTTAAGTAGTAAATACATCAACACTCCTGCAACAGCTGCACATGCAATAATTTTTCCGATATTAACCATTAGTTGTTTTGTAAGCACTCTCACACGGGCATTCAAAACAAAAAGAAGAACAAAGGCTTGCACAATTGCTGCAAGCGAGAACGCAAGTGCAATGCCCCACACCTCGAATCGGAAAACTTGAATGAAAAGGAATGCAAGTATGATATCAAGCGTGATGCTGCACAGTGCAATGATCATGGGAGTCTTGGTATCATGCAGCGCATAAAAAGAACGTGTAAGCACGCTCAAAAGTGCTTGTGCCACGACTCCAACGGCAAACGCTGAAAGTGCAAAGCCCGTCTGCACAGTTGCCTCCCAGGTGAATCGTTCTGTCCCGAAAGCGAGTCGCACAATTGGGATTCTCAACACCAAAAGCGACACCGCAATGGGAACGACAAAAAATAAAATTTGCCCAGTAACAAAGGTAAACGTAGCAACAAATGCGTCTTTATCGCGGTGCGCCGCATGAGCCGCAAGCGTAGGAAGGGCAGCTTTGGCAAAAGGGTATCCGAAAATTGCTATGGGGAAAAGTTGAAGCGTATTCGCAAAGGTAAAGTACGTGTAGGACGCAATTGAAATAAGTGTTGAAAGAAAAAGTTCAATTGACTTAGATATTTGGAGTGCGGCAAGTTCAAGCATCCGAGGTGCTGCAAGGGTGATAATTTTTCGAAAGTCAGGATCACGCGGGTCTATTTTGAATACAAATCGAAACCCAAGGCTTCGTGCAAACGGCAGCTGAATGAGAAAATGAGCAGCCGCTCCGATTACTGCACCGGTAGCTGCACCCCACACGCCAAAATGCGAGAGCATCGCGCTGCCCAAAATTATGCCCACGTTGTAGAAGAGCGGAGCAATAGCAGGCACCAAAAAACGACCCAATGCCTCTTGAGCACCGCTTAAAAAGAAGCTCAAAAGGAAAAATCCCTGTGCAAGAAGGAGGAATCGAGTAAGGTCTGCCATAAGGACTTGCCGAGACTCTGGGAATCCAGGAGCAAGTACTCCCGCAAGAGGGCGAGCAAACACTAAGATAACAACCGCTAAAATAGCAAATACTACAAGAATTGTTGATTGGGTAATCCCAGCAACGTGCCATGCCCGACGACGATCACCTGAGGAGAGCATAGTCGTAAATATAGGAATAAATGCAGATGTCAGTGAACCAGCTACAAGTATCTCAAATAGTGTTTCGGGAAGACGGAATGCAGCGAAATAAACCGCCAAATCTTCAGCGCCGAAATAGTGAGCAAGAACCCGTTGTCTGACAAGTCCTAAAACACGCGACGCAATAATAAGCGTCATAACAAGAAAGGCAGCCGATAAAATGCTCCCCTGTTTTCTGCTTAATAATGCTCGTCCGCTAATTAGCCACCGCTTCATTCTTGCGTTTATCTCCTTGTTGGATTATACTTCACTGCATGCCGGTTACAAAATCAGCAAAACGAGCGCTGCGGGTAAGTCGAAGAAGAGCTCGACAAAATGTCTCTACGAGAACACAGTACAAACATGCAGTAAAAGATGCTCGCGCGAAGAAAACTCCAACGACCGTGAGCGCGGCTTATCATACACTTGATGCTGCAGCAAAGAAAGGTATTATCCATTGGAAAAAAGCCGCTCGTTTAAAAAGCCGTCTCGCACAACTACTCGTCGCTCCTGGAAAAAAGAAAAGCGAAGCAAAGAAAACCACACTCAAGGCAGCTACAAAAAAAGAAG
>CAYIKF010000007.1:21362-23094 GCA_964363945.1 uncultured Gammaproteobacteria bacterium | reverse complement strand
CGGCCGAGACGGCTACCTGGGTGAGTATTCCAGGAATGAGTGGTGCACGCGCTTGGAGCGCGTGTTCAAATTCAACAAGACGAGTGATGAGCGGGTGGGTGACGTTCATAAGATAATACGGTGCCTCTAAAAGGTCAGGTAGCACAGCAAAAAATCCTCCGAGCAAAATAATGACTGCACGAGATAGGTCAGGCAAACTTTGAAGCGCAATAAACGATCCAATAAGAAGCGCCGCGAAACTGTCTAAGAAAATAAACGTAGTGGTATTTGGTTTGAGCCGTCCTAGTTTTTTAATTTCCCGGTAAATAGGGGGATTCCAGTGGGGGATGAGGTCCATCACGAAATGGCTGGCGAGTGCGAGAGGTAAAGAAAGAGCTGGATTTCCGACTTTTGACGCAATTGCTACCCCTACCAATACGTGCGGCAATTCAACCATACAAAAAAAGCTCGCGTGAGCTACTTCAATGGTATACTGAGAAGGATCCGATGTCAACCTTATCAAATTTTGCGACATTCCTCATTCTTACGGTTGGTGCATTATTTTCCTTTTTCATCTTTTGGGAGTTATTAAAGGATGACTATGAGGATACCCGCATTTTCCCTCTTGGACTTCTTATTGTGCTCGGGGGAATACTGGGTTTCTCTCTCGTGGGATGGATTTTTGGACGCGACCATCTTTTGGGTGGGCTAATCTTTGTGTTTCTTTTCGCCTTTTTGCGAAGCAAGAGACTCGCGATGCGCCCTGTTGAGGTATTCGAGGCAGTTGTTCCTTCTCTATTTGTCTTTCTTTTCTTTTTTTCGTTGAACACGCTTCGTAGTGCGGGGAAGTTCTACTGGTATTCCTTTACCGAGCCACTGTTACTTTTTGGGGCATTGTGCGTTTTTTGGGTGTTAAAGAAATACTATCGCAGTTTTTTGTGGTATCCTTCTGGGAAGGTGGGATTTGCGTCACTGGTTGCCGTTATTATTTATCTTATAGCACGGACAGCTATTGCGGTGCTTTTCCCCCATGTGCTATTCTTGATGTCAAGAGGTGTAAGTATCGCAACGGGGGTATCCCTTGCACTCGTCTGTAGTATCGTGGTATATTTTCAGTCTGGAAGAACAGAGGCAGATATGTCAAGAATAAGGAGGGTATTTGCACGATGAAAAAAAGCGCTGTCCGAACAACTGCAGAGAACGTCATTCAGATTCCCCAAAAACTACTCCATCCCATAGGGAGTTTCTTAACCCAACAATTATCGCGTTTGGAACGGCGGGCGCGCGAAGTGTCAACCCAAGATCCATTTAAGGATACAAAGCGACTTCTTGAGAACGCATCTCCTGATTCAGATGCGGCCGTACAGTTTGGCCATGCGCGGATTACCGCCATCAAGTCCGAGCTTGATAGAAAGATTATTCAAACAAAAAAAGCGCTTGCTAGAATTAAAATAGGTAAATACGGCATCTGCGAGAATTGTGGAAACATGATCGATACCGATCGCCTCATGATTTACCCCGAAGCAACTCTTTGTGTCTCCTGCGAAAAGAAGAGAGAGAAATGATATGGGTTATTAGGGTACTAGGATACTAGGTAATTAGGTATGGTAAATAAAAGTCTGAAAAACCCCAACGCCCCAGTAACCCAACGCCCCAGTAACCCCAAAGTTTTGTACGAGGATAGCCAACTTTTGGTTGTTGATAAGCCGGCGGGGATGGTGGTGAATAGGGCGGAGTCGGTGAAAGGAGAGAC
>CAYIKF010000007.1:15824-21262 GCA_964363945.1 uncultured Gammaproteobacteria bacterium | reverse complement strand
GCGGAAACGAAGTATAAGACAATTTCTAATTTCAAATTTCTAATTTCTAATGAAGAGTTGACGCTTTTAGAGCTTTATCCCAAAACAGGGAGAACGCACCAACTGCGGGTGCACCTAAAATCAATTGGACATCCAATTGTGGGAGATCAGTTTTACGCGGGACGCAAAACCGCAAGAGAGGATAGGAAGTGGTGCCCGCGTCTTTTCTTGCACGCACAAAGCATTACATTCACACACCCAACAAGTGGTAAGAGAGTAACTATCACCAGTGAGTCTCCAGAAGAGCTTCAGGATGTGCTTGCATATCTTCGTAAACGTACTTCATAATAAGGTAGATGGAATCTGCCCTTTTCCGTGATTTAGGATTCGTGCTCGCCGCAGCCCTTCTTGGCGGCGCGGCGTCTATCCTTTTTCGCCTTCCCCTCTTAACGGGATATATTATCTCTGGAGTCATATTTGCCGCTCTTTCGGGAGTGTTGCATGCGGGTTCAAGTGTATTCGCGTTAGCGCAGCTCGGTATCATTTTCCTGTTATTTACAGTCGGCATTGAACTTTCCTTTACCCAGCTCACTCGTGTATTTCGAGTGGCAGTGGCGGGAGGAATAATCCAAATCTTGACGACAATCGCATTGGGTCTGGTCGTTTTACCTTCATTCGGCTTAAGTCATGCCGCGTCGCTTATCCTTGCGTTCGGCTTCTCTCTTTCCTCAACCGCAGTGGTTGTCAAACTTCTCCAAGAGCGGGCGGAACTCGATACGCTGCATGGTGAAATTTTAACCGGGTGGCTCTTGGTACAGGACTTGGCGGTTGTTCCGATGGTGGTGCTTTTACCAACGCTCGTGGGGAAAGACGGAGGGCTGCTGGATATGGGAGAAGCCGCTTCCCGGGCTGTACTTCTTGTGGTGGGAGCGGTCGTTGCGGGTCGATTTGCAGTTCCTCAATTTATGAACTTGGTCGTCCGGGCTAACTCGCGGGAATTTTTCCTTTTGGCAGTAGTGACGTTTATTTTTGGCGTTGCATTTCTTTCACAAATTTTAGGCATTTCGCCGGCTCTGGGTGCATTTCTTGCAGGACTTATTGTATCCGAGACATCACAGAACCACGCAGTATTTGCGGAAATCCGACCGCTTCGTGAGATTTTTATGATTTTATTCTTTGTGTCACTTGGGGCACTCCTTTCCCCTTCATTTCTTCTTAATTCTTGGCAACTGATTTTAACCCTTGCGTTCATTTTCTTGGGAATAAAGTTTCTTATCTCACTTTTGGTGACTCTTTTCTTTGGGTATCACGCGAAAACGGCATTTTGGACGGCCTTGGGACTGGCGAACATTGGAGAGTTTTCATTCTTACTTGCGGCACTCGGTGGTGAGTTAGGGCTTTTGAACGAGCGGGAGATTGGAATTGCAGTTTCAGTAGCACTGGTTACACTTTTTGCGACGCCGCTGTTATTTGCCGCTCGTCACGTGTTTTGGGAGCGCACGAAACCTATCTTATTGCTACCAGTGCTCTCTAGTGTGAGTGGAGTGGACCGTCGTGCACATCCGCCAGCTGGCAGAGCACAGGAGATTTCGGACCATGTAGTACTGTGTGGGTTTGGCCGTCTTGGCTCATGGCTTGGGAGAGCGTGCCAACTTGCACAGATTCCGTTTGTGGTCGTTGAATATAATCACGAAATTTTGAAAGAATTGAGCGCGCGGGGCATTCCGTTTGTGTATGGTGACCCTGCAGATAGGGAAGTGCTTGAAGCTGCAAAAGTTGATAAAGCACGTCTTTTGGTTATAGCGATACCTGACCGACATACGCAAGAGTTGGTGATTGAGCATGCAAAACAGCTGAGTAGTAAAGTACAGATTATCTCGCGTGTGCAACGGGATGAGGAGAGAACTCGACTTATGAGCTTAGGTATTAGCGAGGTTATTCAGCCGGAATTTGAAGCAGCGCTTTCTGTTGCGCATCGTATTTTCCAAGCATTTGGATTAAATAGGGAAGAGGTTGCAGCAAACTTGAAAACAATCAAAGCAGAACACACGAAGCTAGCTAATAGCTAATTGCTAATCTATGCCTGCCCGAGCGCGTCGTACCAACAGTCGAAGAAAAGTACAGAAGTTTTCATCCTCAAAACTGCTCACTCTGTTTCTTATCGCTGCTTTTGTAGTATTGGTTACGGGAAGTATGGTTCGGGCAGCCTCGTTATGGAATACCCGATTATGGAAAGGAGAAGAGCGGCTCACGTTTGTCGTTGCCACTGACCCTCCAGTGTTGGTGTCCTACCAAACAAAAGCGGGGGAGTTGGTGCTTATTTCATTTCCTCGCACTCTTGAAATTGAAGCAAGCTCGGGGGCAGGGGAATGGCAGATTGCCTCGCTTTTCGAGCTGGGGAGACAGCAGAAAATTGGAGGGACGCTTCTTGCAAAGAGTGTACAATATCAGCTTCAGGTTCCTGTGGATGGATGGATAGAGGGAAAGGGGATAACGCTTCTCGGTTATGGAGATGTCGAGGAAATTACCGCTGGTGCACATCCCTTATCGGGTATGCGGGCGCTTTTTGCCGCATTTTCTTCTATTGGTCTTGATACCAACTTTACATTCTTCGACAAAGTAAGAATTGCGCGCACACTTGGAGGTATGGACGGATCGCATCGTCGGGTGATAAACGCACAAGAACGACGTATCGTGCGCAGTGTTCGTCGTGCCGATGGAAGCATGGGGTTTATCCTTGACAAGGAGAGAGTACAAGAATTGACGCTTCGTGAATTTCAGGATGTGCTGGTTGCACAGGAGCGGGTTGGGATAGGAGTAGTCAATACAACCGATAAAACAGGTGCAGGAGGGCAAATTGCCGCAGTTGTAGAGGGGATGGGCGCACGTATAGTGTGGGTGCGAGCGGGAAGCGGGGGCGGAGAGCATTGTACGCTTCGGACGCGGCAAGAGACACGGGAAACCTTGACTGTAAGACGGCTCAAGGAACTTCTTGGGTGCATTATTACTGGGGATGCTGATTCTGCACCGGTCGAGCTGGTTGTCAACGAGGGGCTTGCTCGTTCCCTGCCCGCTCCATAATAACCTGCTTCGATGTTACAACTGCTCCCCTGCGGAGTTATTTCCTTCATGGAAGAAAGAGGGTGTTTTTTCAAATTTAGGGCATCGATAGGTTTCCTGGATGAAGACCTTGACTTCCGTGGTATTGACCCCCTTCGCCACTGCCTCATATTTATTGCCGCCTGAAATAAACCCAAGAAGCCGCACCGATAAGTCGTCAGGAAGCCGGCCCACATATACCCCTTCTTCGGTAGTGACTGAAATACGGTGTCGTCGAGGAACAAGAAGTACCCGTTGTCCTGCATCCAAGTGCGCGAGTACTGCCGGCGGTGCAGTATGAACCAATCCCACCGTTTTGGTTTTACCCGGTTCTTCAAGGAACATAGTTTCAAGACCATGCAGTTCAGGAGTTACCCGCTTTTTCCCTCTTTTCATTTTTTTTAATTTGAGAAGCGCTCGCTGAGCAAATGTATTGTAGCGGTCGAGTTTTAACACTTTTTCGTAGATAGACGCGGCTTCTTTTGTTTTCCCGAGTTGGGTGAGGGCGTTGGCAAGCCTTAGCATTGCCTCAATATCGGCAGGATTTTCTTGAAGAATGGTGCGGTTGAGTTGAGCGGCGTGTTGCCAATTGCCTTCTACCGCTGCTCGTATCGCTTGTTGAGCAAGATTAGGATTCATTATGATAGCTAATTGCTTATAGACTACCGCTTATTTTTTCTGCTGTAGACCGTAGACGGTCCGCTGTAGACTATTAATCATCCTGTAATGAATATAAAGTGTTTTTATAGTTTGTCAAGAGTAAGAAATATATCATAGTAGGTGAACGGTGCTTAATTTGCTATACTATTCCTACCATGTCTGGTCATAGTAAATGGTCAACAATTAAGCGGCAAAAAGAGTCAACTGATATTAAACGGGGACTCCTGTTTTCAAAGCTTGCACGCGCAATAACAATTGCGGCAAGAGAGGGGGTAAACCCAGATGCCAATTTCAAGCTTCGGCTTGCCATTGACAGAGCGCGAGCTGCTAACATGCCCAAGGACAATATTGAACGAGCCATAACCAAGGCCGTTGGGGGAGCGGCGGTTGAAGAGGTGACCTATGAAGGCTATGGTCCTTCGGGGGTTGCGGTGGTAGTTCAGGCAGTAACAGATAATAAGAACAGAACTGCACAGGAAATTAAAAATCTGTTTGAGCGGGGAGGGGGGAGACTGGGGAATCCCGGGAGTGTCTCGTATCAATTTGAGGAGCTTGGACAGCTCCTGGTACAAAAAACCAGCTCGCCAGAAGAGCAGATGTTAGCACTTATTGATGCAGGAGTGGAAGACTTAGAAGAGACACCGGATGGAATCGAAATCTTTGTAAATACTCGCGAGCTTTCTTCGCTGCGAGAGAAGATAAATGAGCTAGGGTTTGGGGTGGTAAGTTCAGAGTTCGTTTTGCGCCCCAAAAATCTCATTACAATTAATAATCAGAGTGGTGCTCAAAAAGTAGTCTCATTCCTTGAGAATATTCAGGCACATGATGATGTACAGAATGTTTGGGCGAATATTGATATCCCGCAAGAAGTTCTTGGACAAATAGGTAAATAGGGTGGGTAGTTTTTTAATCTATATTAAAGAGCCATGTCTAAAAGAAGAAAATTTATTTTCACTTCAATAATTTTAGCTGGAGCTTTCTTAATTATCCAATTAACCGATGTACTGTTCCGTTATGAGGCGATTGTGGCGGTTATTGTGGGCTCGGGTATTCTTTCACTTTGGTCACTTCGAGAGGCAGTTGGTCGGAATGCGACACTTCTCACGCTCGTTTTGCCGGTTGCATTCACTGCGGGGGTAGGGTTTTTCTACTTTTTGCTCCCGAGCGCACTGCTGGCGCGGCTTCCTGTTGTGTTTCTCTACGGTCTGGGGATGTATGCGCTGCTTTTAACTGCAAATATTTATAACGTTGCCGCAATTCGTACGATTGCGCTTCTTCGAGCAGCCCACGCAGTTGGATTTTTATTGACTCTCGCGGCTTCTTTCTTTTTATTTGATACCTTATGGTCATTTCGGCTTACTCCTTGGGTGAATGGGGGAGGAACACTGCTTCTCTCCTTTCCACTCGTTTTACAGAGCGTATGGTCTATAGAGCTTGAGGAGCGACTGAGTCGTCGCTTGATACTGTGGTCTGTGGTAGTGAGCGCCGTTTTGGGGGAGATTGGGTTTATGATATCTCTCTGGCCGGTGACGGTGGTTGTTGCGTCACTCTTTCTGACGACAGTGTTGTATGTACTCCTTGGGCTTCTCCAAGCTGAGCTTGTTGGCCGATTGTTTGCTCGAACAGTGAAGGAGTATCTTTTGGTAGGGCTCGTCGTACTTCTTGCCGTTTATTTGAGCTCGAAATGGGGAGGATAGTTA
>CAYIKF010000007.1:14584-15724 GCA_964363945.1 uncultured Gammaproteobacteria bacterium | reverse complement strand
GGGGAAGGGGAGTCCTTCGGCTCTGCTCAGGATTTACCCCATAGTTTACTATAGGGTTTTCACACATTATAGGATAACTTTTCACGCAGATTGACAAAGAAGCTGCTAATGAGCTTGCGGGAAGAAAACCCGAAGTTGTTCTTTAGCTTCAAATGATATAGTTTGATGCGTCTTTTACGCTCGCCCCTGTTTAATGTGTGGATAACTCAGAGAGTAGTTTGGGAGGAGAGTCATATATGGAGTACAAACGAATACAAGAAGAAATGCAGGAAGAAAAGTATAGTTGCTCGGGGGTTCTTGTAGTGTTTACTTTCAACCCTACTCTCTTAATAAGAAAAAGAAAGAGTCATTTAACCTAGGGAGTAAGGGCTATAATATGTCGCACAATAATACTTTTACGACGCAGAATGAGCGCGTGGAGAAGGAAGTAAGTTCGCTATTGTTTTCTCCTAAAAGAAGTTTTTAACAATTATTTTTTTATCTTATTTTTCTTATTATTTCTCTCTGGAGACGCCCAATGGCTTTATATGCTTTCCGAACCTTACCCGAATCTCACTCCCCTACTATAGGCCATATGTGTCCTGTTTTTCACTTTGCTTAAAATAGGTCTTATCTCTGACAATTTATCAATTTAGGTGAATGATAGCTCAGGTGTCCCTTCCTCGAAAAGTACCCAATTCATTTGATTTCTTACAAGGTTGACTCCGAGCAAGGGTTGCCACTTACCGCCCGGCTCTTTATAAAGAAGAGCACCCCTTCTTTGTTTACTTTTTGGATTGTTATCAAATACGAAAGTTATTTCAGAACTCCCAGACTTAAATACTAGAATGAAATCTTTTGGTGATATTCCAATATGTATCTCGTATGTATCTTCTTCAGGAATAAAAGAGGCCTCAGAAGGGAGAAATTTATTTTTATAATTTATTGCTCTCTGCATTGAATTTCTTTGTATAACGGTTGCCTGCATTGGTTTGTTCTCTCTAGGCCATTCAACTATTCCAACGCTTCCGCCATCTTCTAAGAGGGTGTTTATAAGATTTTGAAGATAGAGAGTATCACGGTAGGTCAAACAAGCACGTTCGCAAGACCTCACAAGAGTGGTTTGCTCGACGCCCTCGTAGTAATTTGTAACTAATGTGT
>CAYIKF010000007.1:0-14484 GCA_964363945.1 uncultured Gammaproteobacteria bacterium | reverse complement strand
GAAATGCTCGGCCACAAAAACATCTCAACAACCCAAATCTACACTCACGTAACGAATAAACATCTACGAGATGTGCATGAGGCATTTCATAGGGGGAATAAGTAGACGGATTACCGTGTTTCGAAGGTGAGAGTAATGTTTGAAACGATTTCAGAAGTCCCGGGTTGGACTTGTGTCTCCCCTCCTTCGCCGCCTTCAGGAATTGCGCGAAGTGGCACTGGTCTAGGAAATTCTGACGGGGTTTCTTGAATATTAATTACTTTTCCCAGTGAAATACCAGCAGCATCGGCCATCTGTCCTGCCTTTTCTTTTGCGTCTTCAATTGCAAGTTTCCGCGCTTCTGTCTCAAGTTCCTTTTTCTTTTGAGGATTGACGGTAAACTCAAGTCCGCCGACTAAATTTCCCCCTAATGATGTTGCCGTATCGATTACTTGGCTTGTCAATTCAAGCTTTTTGATTACGATCTCTTGGTTAATGGTGATAGTAAAGCCGGTTGAACGAGGTGGGCTACTAGTATAGTCATAGGTTGGGTTAATACTGTAGTTTACGGTTTTAATATCTTCCTTGGGAATACCAATTTTAACCAGCTCGGCAGTTATACGATTTATGGCATTATTTGCCTCTTCTTGTGCTGCCTTCAAATTCGGCCGCTCAATGGTCGCACCAACCATAACTTTTGCCGTATCAGGTATTGCAGTTACCTTCCCTTCTCCACTTACGCTGAAAAGATCGGTTTTTTGCGTGGAGACCACATTAACGGGAAGACCGGGGCCGAAGCGACTGTAAAGCACTACAAGAATAAAGACGACTATTGCGGTCAGCAATGGTTTGGCATATTGAAGCATGTTTTAATTTCAGTATAGCTTTATTCTTCACCTTCATCAACTGTTGCGACTGCGGCGACTCCATCTTCTGCTTTTGCAAACCGCATAAGGATTACCCCTTGGGTTGCACGTCCTAATTGAGGGACATTTCTTATGGGTAATTTAATGACTTGACCTGCTTTTGAGGTAATAATGATTTGTTTTATATCTTCAACCGCAAAGAGCGCTGTTATTATGTTGCCAGTTTTATTATTAATGTTTGCAATTTTTACTCCCGCTCCTCCCCTTCCTTGAAGCGGGAATAGCTTAACAGGAGTTCGTTTTCCTAATCCCCGTTCGGTGACCACGAGAATATCAGTGAATGGTTTTTTCCGACCATCAACATCTTTTCTTTTGTAAATTACCTCCATCCCGATAACAGAATCATCTTTTCCAAGTCTGACACCCCGTACTCCCATTGTGGCACGTCCTGTTGGTCTGATGTATGCCTCCTTAAAGCGGATTGCTTTCCCTTTTTGTGTAACCAATAAAATTTCATCTTCTCCTGTTGTTGGCTTAACCCATGCTAATCGGTCATTCTTGTCTAGTTTGATTGCCACGATTCCTCGTCCCCGAATGTTTGCGAACTTAAGAATTCCGGTCTTTTTTACCTCGCCCCCTTTGGTTGCCATAAAAAGGAACTTTGTATCTCCCATTTTGGCCAAAGGAAGAATTGTTTGAATTGCTTCTTCAGCTTCAAGGTTCACTAAATTAATAATCGCTTGGCCTCTGGAGAGTCGGCTGCCTTCAGGAATTTCCCACACGGGCGTTGCGTAAACTCGTCCCTTATCGGTAAATACGAGAAGGAGGTCATGCGTTGAGGCAGAGGTGAAATACACGATTTCATCCTCACGTTTTACTGCGGTCCCCATTACTCCTTTTCCGCCTCGTGCTTGTTGGCGATAGGTAGAAAATGGAACTCGCTTTATATACCCGCCGGCAGTCAGTGTGATTAATGTTTCCTCTTTTGCCACCAGATCTTCTTGCGAGAATTCTCCCAGTTTCGTTTGATAGATTTTCGTGCGCCGAATATCACCGTATACTTTTGCAAGCTCTTCTAGCTCGTTCGTAAGGACATCGAGTGTTTTTTGGGGGGTCGTTAAAATTCCTTCTAGCTTTTTAATAAGTTCCTGCAGCTCCCTCCATTCCTGCTCAATTTTCTCTCGTTCAAGACGAGCCAAGCGCCGCAGTTGCATATCCAAAATTGCCGTTGCTTGAACTTCTGTGAGTGCAAAGCGGCTCATTAATTTCTGTTTTGCTTCGTCTGCATTCGCCGCTTTCTTTATAGTGTCAATGACGGCATCCAAGTTATCAAGCGCGATTTTTAAGCCCTCCAAAATATGTGCTCGACGCCGTGCTTCTCGCAGTTCAAATACCGTACGTCGTACAATAATTCTCTGTCTGTGGTCAATGTATTCAGTAAGAATACGTTTAAGACCCAAGGTATGAGGTACTCCGTCTACCAGCGCGACAAAATTTGCAGGAAAGCTGGTTTGAAGTGTGGTGTGTTTATAGAGATTATTGAGCACCGCCTTGGGTTTTGCGTCACGGCGGAGTTCTATGACAACTGACATCCCTACCCTGTCCGATTCATCCCTAATGTCCGAGATTCCTTGGATTTTCTTATCGCGTGCTAGTTGTGCAATACGTGCCACAAGCTGTGCTTTATTCACTTGATAAGGGATTTCTGTCACGACAATTCGCGACTTGCCCCCTTGCCCTTCTTCAATTTTTGCTATTCCCCGCACAATAATCTTGCCTCGGCCGCTCCCGTACAATTCGATAAGGGAGTGCGCGTCGTAGATTGCGCCTCCCGTGGGGAAATCAGGACCAGGAATGTGGGTAACAAGCTCTTCTGTGGTAATCTCTGAGGCAAACTGGAGCTTTGGAATGGGAATATCGCTTTCTTGGTTTTCTTTCACCTCGAGTTCAATTTTTTTTAAGGTGAAGGTCGCGAGCGGTTCCTCGCCGTTCTCTACCGGAGTAAGTGTCCCTCGTGCAATCGTGGCAAGAGCGGCTTTTACGACCTCTCGAAGATTATGAGGCGGAATTTTAGTTGCCATTCCGACCGCAATGCCGTCCGCCCCCATTAAAAGAAGGTTTGGAAGTTTCGCAGGGAGATATACAGGCTCCTTGAGCGTGGCGTCAAAGTTATCAAGCCACTCGACAGTGTCGCTATCCAAATCTGAAAGAATTTCAAGGGAAATATGGGAAAGTCGTACTTCGGTATATCGCATGGCAGCGGGTGGATCACCGTCGACCGAACCGAAGTTTCCTTGGCCGTCAACCAAGGGATAACGCATTGAGAAATCTTGCGCAAGGCGAACCAAGGCATCGTAGACTGGCATATCGCCGTGGGGATGGTATTTTCCAAGAACCTCTCCTACTACCTTTGCACTTTTTGAGAACCCACCGCCTGGCCTCAAACCTACTCGATACATTGCATAAAGGATTCGTCGATGAACCGGTTTTAAGCCGTCTCGGACATCAGGCAAAGCGCGAGATACAATGACCGACATTGCGTAGTCAAGGTACGACTTTTGAAGCTCTTCTGTTATCTCAACTGGTTGAATTTTACCTATGTCCATGAGGCTGAAACTGTATAATTATACAGGATTTTGAAGCAAAAATACAAGGTTTAATATGGTCCTCTTTAAGGTTATGCCAATAACGGGGCAATAAGCAAAGCTACAATATTAGCAACCTTTATCATTGGGTTTATAGCTGGGCCGGCGGTGTCTTTATAGGGGTCGCCGACGGTGTCACCGGTAACGGCTGCTTGGTGAGCGAAACTTCCCTTACCACCAAAATGCCCTTCCTCAATGTACTTTTTCGCATTATCCCAGGCAGCGCCTCCTGTTGTCATCGACAAAGCAACAAAAAGCCCTGTGACGATTGTTCCTATGAGAAGCCCTCCGAGCGCTTGCGCACCAAGTGTAAAGGCAACAATGATAGGAACAAGGACTGGGAGGAGGGCTGGAACAATCATTTCTTTGAGTGCAGCTTGGGTTACAAGGTCAACGCAGCGTTTATAATCAGGGCGCTCAGTCCCCTTCATTATTCCTTTAATCTCTTTAAATTGCCGTCTGATCTCATTTGCAACAGTAACGGCAGCTCGTCCTACAGACTCCAAGGCCATACTTGCAAAAAGGTATGGAAGCGCACCGCCAATAAAGAGCCCGACCAAAACCGATGGATCAGCAAGAGAAAATGAAATCGGGCTGCTCTCCCCTAGTTCTTGGGTATAAGACGCAAAAAGCACCAATGCTGCAAGGCCCGCTGAGGCGATAGCATAGGCTTTGGTTACTGCTTTAGTAGTATTTCCGACTGCATCTAGTGCATCAGTGACTTTCCTTGTCTTTTCAGGGAGATTCGCCATTTCGGCAATTCCTCCCGCGTTGTCGGTTATAGGCCCAAACGCATCAATTGCAACGACTATCCCTGTGAGTGACAACATTGCGGTTGCAGCAATTGCTACAGCGTAGAGTCCTCCAACCTGGTAAGCAAGCAGTATTCCTACCCCAATAACAAGAATTGCTGGGAAGGTTGAGCGAAGAGAGAGTGCGAGTCCTGCGATAATATTGGTTGCGTGTCCCGTTTGAGAAGCTATTGCAAGATTCTTAATACTTGAAAATTTTTTAGAGGTGAAAAACTCAGTTAAGCCAACCATCGCAAGCGCAACACCAAATCCAATAACGATAGCAAAAAATTGACTCATCCCAAGATATAATTGAGTTATGGGATACAGAAGTACTGCGCTCATAACAACCGTTGCTGCGAGCCCCCGATAGAGTGCTCCCATGATACTCCCAGAGCGTGGCAGTTTGACAAAAAGAGTGCCAATTATTGTTGCGACAAGTGCTACTGCACCAAGCAAAAGTGGGAATATAAATGCAACTTCTCCTTTTCCGGTTAAGGTCCCAAGAAGCATTGCGGCAACGGTCGTGACGATATACGTTTCAAATAAATCTGCTGCCATTCCTGCGCAATCTCCGACATTATCACCCACTTGGTCGGCAATGACTCCCGGGTTTCTGGGATCGTCCTCAGGAATCCCCTGCTCGATTTTCCCGACCATATCCGTTCCGACGTCAGCTGCTTTTGTAAAGATTCCACCACCCAGTCGGGCGAAAACCGAAATGAGCGAGCCCCCAAATCCAAGCCCAATAAGGGTTGTGAGTGTTTGGGGAAGTGAAAGGTTTTGTCGAGCGACAAGAAACGTCGTTACTGTTGCAAGAAGCGCCAGTCCTGCAACAAGAAGTCCTGTGACGGCTCCTCCTTGAAATGAAAGCTTAAATGCCGCAGAAAGCCCTTTATTTGCAGATTCTGCAACTCTGACGTTTGCATTGACTGATACATACATTCCTACGATCCCTGCAATTGCTGAGGTAACCGCGCCGACAAGAAATCCCGCGGCGACGTGCATTCCAAGAAGCCAGGTGATTATTGCGAATAAGACGACAGCAATTCCTGCAACAACGCTGTATTGACGCCGCAGATATGCAACAGCCCCCTCGTGGATTGCATCGGCAATTGCAATCATTGCGTCAGTTCCGCGAGGTTGTTTCACAATCTGGGTAACAAGGTAGAGTGCATAAAGAATCGCAGCAATTGCTGCAGCGATGACAATGTGGAATGTGTACTGCGAAAGAAGCTGTACCATGGTATAAGTAAGCAAAGCTTGTCCCTTCGCTATGCTTCGGGATAGAAAAAACTATATCATCTACTTTTCACAAAGTAAAGCAGCATGCTTCACCCGTTCATCAACCAGAGTTGATGTGGATAGTTTCCTATTGCTTGGAATTTACCGTTAGGTCTGAGTCCTAAAGCTTCGTTTTCTACAAGCCTCCACACAACTTCAAGAGTGTTTACTTCAGGTATCCCCTCTTCTCTAAGAATTGTGTAGAGTTCGTCGAAAGTTCTTGGAAGCGCTGCAGTCGCTAAGACTTTACTTTCTGCTCTCACTCCCTGTGCCAACTCTTCTACCCATCGCTCAAGTCTCATATCTATTCTTATCTTTGGTTAGCGGGAAGCGTGTGTCAAGTACTAAATGTTAATTCCAGGGGAAAACATTAAATATCAAGGTTAGCCATTTTCGCATGTGTTTGGATGAAGCGTTTACGAGGGGGTACTTCTTCGCCCATTAACATCGTAAAGATTCGGTCGGCTTCTGCGGCATTTTCAATATTTATAAGCTTGAGTGTCCGATTTTCTGGGTTCATTGTTGTTTCCCAAAGTTGGCTTGGGTTCATTTCTCCCAACCCCTTATATCTTTGGACGCCTACAGCTGACCGTCTACCGACTACAGCTGTTCCTTTTCCATCTGTTAGCCCACTTTCTTCTTGCTGGCCATCTAATTCCCCATTCGTTTCTTCAATTACTGCTTTTCTCTTACCATCTGTTGTTTTAATCGTTCTTAAGATTTGATCTCTTTCTTCATCGGTATATGCATATGAAACTGTTCTTCCTACTTGAACTTTGTAAAGTGGTGGAAGTGCAATGTAAAGATGTCCCTCGGTAATGATTTCCGGAAGATGACGGTAAAAGAAGGTTAAAAGCAACGTCTCAATGTGCTCGCCGTCAACGTCAGCATCGGTCATAATGATGATACGGTGATAGCGCAGCTTGTTTAGGTTTTTGGTCTCACCTATTCCCATCCCGAGTGCGACAATCAAATCTTTCAATTCTTCAAATTGAACGATTTTGTCCAAATGCGCACGTTCTGTATTTAAAATTTTTCCTCCGATCGGTAAGATAGCTTGGAAGCGGCGGTCGCGTCCTCCTTTAGCACTCCCACCAGCTGAGATTCCCTCAACAAGGTAAATTTCGGATTTAGCAGGATCGCGCTCTTGACAATCGGCAAGCTTACCAGGAAGCGTTGTCCCCTCCAGTGCACCTTTTCGAAGTACTGCGTCCTTGGCAGCTCGTGCAGCAAGTCGTGCTTTCGCAGCAAGAAGGACTTTTTCGAGGATACGCCTTCCGTCTGCTGGATTTTCCTCAAGATAGGTGTCTAAATTGTCTTTGGTTACCTGCGCAACGAACGTTTGCGCTTCAGGATTATTAAGTTTTGTTTTTGTTTGGCTTTCAAATTGAAGTAGGTCTGTTGGAATTTTGACCAAAATACACGCTGTCAATCCCTCACGCACATCTTCACCGGTTAATGGCTCTTCATTTTCCTTAAGAGCTCCGGTTTTTCGCGCATAGTCGTTGATAACGCGAGTGAGCGCCATGCGCAGTCCCGTCACATGCGCTCCGCCGTCTACTGTTTTGATGACATTGGCGAACGACTCGATTGTTTCCGCAATCGCATCAGTGTACTGGAGAGCAACCTCTGCTTCTATTCCTTCTTGGCTACCCTTAAAGTAAATAACATCAGAAACCGGTTTTTTTTCGTGGTTGATGTGGGTGACAAGTGAACGAATGCCGCCCTCAAAGTAAAACGTTTTTTGGTACCCCGTTCGCTCGTCCGCAAGATGGAAGGTTAAACCAGCTACGAGATACGCACGGTAGCGGAGCTGGTCTTCGATGAGTTTCATGTTCCATGTGATAGTGTCAAATACTTCTTTATCAGGAAGAAAGGTAGTGGTAGTGCCCGTTTCGTTTGTTTTCTCTCCCCGTGTGACCGGAGTTTTGGGGGCGCCACGCTCGTATTCTTGCGAGAAGGTATAACCGTCCTGTTTCACATCAACCTTCATCCAAGAAGAGAGCGCATTGACAACCGAGGCGCCGACACCGTGGAGTCCCCCCGATACTTTGTATACTTTTCCATCAAATTTTCCTCCCGCATGCAAGCGTGTCATCGCAAGCTCAAGGGCGGAGATTTTGTATTTGGGGTGAGGAGCGACCGGGATTCACGCACCATAATCTCGTACTTGGGCGCAGCCGTCTTCCTTTATAGTAACCCAAATCTCTGTCGCACGGCCCGCGAGCGCCTCGTCAACCGAGTTGTCAATGATTTCGCGGATAAGTTCATGGAAGCCTCGAGCGTCGGTTGAACCAATGAACATTCCGGGACGCTTTCTAACAGGCTCCAAACCTTCGAGGACTTGAATGTCAGCGGCCGTATAACCTTCGCGTGGTGCTTTGGGCATGGCTTAATTATACCTGAACGGATTTCAACGCGCAAGGGGCGCATCTCAAAAGAGGGAGAATATCATTAGCTTTTTCGCGCTCGAGGAAGAATAGAGAGCTCATTACTTCGTTGCGTGGTTCCCGCCCGTGTTGACAATGCAGCTTTATAGTATTGTGGCACAACCTCAATGGTTGCTCGGTCATACGCCCCGTACGGATAACAAAAAAACTCAACCGGTCGGCCAATGATATCTTCCAATGCCCGCTTTGACTCGATAATTTCCGATTCCCATGCTCCTGGGTTGACGAGTCGCAATCGGGGCAAGTTTGGGTGGTTGAACGTATGGCAAATAACTTCCATACCAAGTTCCGTGAGTTCTTTGAAGTCATTATTGGTCATATACCGATGCACCCCATCCCCCCGCCATTGGGGCATTACTGCGAATACCGCGGGAATTTTCCGTTCCCGAAGGAACGGAAGTGCGTTAAGTTTTTGAGTCAGGAGTCCATCGTCGAAGGTAATAATGAAGGGATTTTTATTCTCCGGCCAGCGCTTCTCCCCCGTATCAAGGAAGGTTACCAGTGACGAGAGTCGGATGGGATGGAATCCCTCCTCGAGTAGTGCCATTACAAAACGGTTAAAGTTCAGAGAGCTCCATATTTCGTGGAAGTAAAATATGGGACATTCAGTGGTTTTTGGTTCCCCCTCTTTGCCTACGAACAGTTCCGCGCGAGGCAACGAAAGGAGCGCGCCGGCTGTGGCAGAGAGGAACTCACGTCTGGTGATTTCTTTCATGGCTAGAATATTATACACCCAATTCCTACTATAGGATAATATGGTCCATTTACAGAGATTTAACTGCGATGGTTCTCTTCGTCGGTATACTGCCTTAGGAGTTCGAAGAGCACCATTTTGGGATTAATGTTGTGCGTGAGATCCTGGTGGGCAAAGAGGAGCGCGCGAATGACATGTGGTGCCACACTCGAGGTGGAGTCATGTAATTTTGTGTGGATAAGCGCAAGCTGGCCCTCTATGAATTCAAGAGCGTCCTCTCTGTGCTTACCTACTCTTTCTAAAAATTTTATCTTCTCGCCTATTCCTGCCTTTTTTAACTCCCTGAAAAGCTGTTCTTGTTTTTTATAATCTACATCCGGTGCTCCAACTGGAGTAGTGATAAGTACACAGCGTGAAACAATTGTAGGCAAGAGCAAGTCCTCCCGCGGCGCGGTTAATATAATAATGGTATCTCCGGGCGGTTCCTCAAGTGTCTTTAAAAACGCATTTTGTGCTTCAGGAGTCATCAGGTGGGCATCCTCAATGACTACTGCACGCATCTGTCCCTTCTTACCTGTTCTGATTGTTAATGAGTGAATAATTTCTCGTACGGTGTCTATTTTATGCGAAGGAGCGGGAGTGAAGATGAGACGGTTAAAGGGTGCAATTGCGTGTGTGTCTAAAAGATGTGAGGTTTGTTCTTGACGTTTTCCCGAAAAACCTGTGACGAGATACGCATGCATACTATTTGACATTCTATCAAATTGTAGTTCATAATCAAGCTATGAATCCTGCCCAACAGGCATCACCTGTAGTATCTTCCGGTAATGGTTCTGGAAAGACAACTACCATTGTTGATATTCTTGCTAAAAATGGGACGCTTTCACCACAACAGGCCAAGGAGATAAAACTTCAAGAGTTTCAAACCGGTAAAACTCAAGAAGAACTCTTGAAGATTCGGGGAGCGGTTTCGGAAGAGGCGTTTGCACGCGCGAGGGCAGAGCTTTACAATGTTCCATTTTTAGAGGTTTCCGAAATACCTGTTTCTCCTGAAGCACTCGCCCTTCTCCCTCAAGAAGTTGCACTTAAATTCTCTGTTTTTCCTATCTCTATAGACCAACAGAAACACGAGCTGACGCTGGCAATGGTAGATCCGCTTGATCTTCCTGCCATTGAGTTTGTCGAGCAAAAAACAGAACTCAAGGTGCGTCCCGTTGCAACGATACCGGCAGAGCTTAAGAAGATTATTAGTGAGCGCTATAGCGTGAGCTTGTCGTCGGAGGTGACCCAAGCACTCAAAGACGTAGCTCCTACCCCGGGGGTATACGATATCAGGACTCTTGGGCAAGTGATTCGGGAAGCGCCCATTGCCAAAATCGTGACGAATTTTCTTGAGTTCGCAATAAAATCGCGTGCTTCAGACATTCATGTTGAACCGGAGGAGCGCAGAACCAGAGTCCGCTACCGCATTGACGGAATTTTGAATGAGAAGTTAACACTTCCTCGTGAGGTGCATGAGTCGTTAATCTCTCGCATTAAAATTCTTTCCGGAATGAAAATTGACGAAAAAAGAATTCCGCAAGATGGGAGATTTAGCTTTAGAACTGAAGCCGAAGAGATTGATTTGCGGGTGTCGACTCTTCCTACGGTCCATGGCGAGAAAATAGTCATGCGACTTTTAAAGAAAACAGGGGGCGTACCAGAGCTTCCGGAGCTCGGGCTTCGCGGTCGGGCACTCAAGAATTTGGAAGATGCGATTTTGCGACCGCACGGGATTATTCTTGTGTGTGGACCGACCGGTTCTGGAAAGACAACCACCCTCTACTCTATTTTGGCACGGCTTGATACTCCACGGGTCAATATTGTGACGCTTGAAGACCCTGTCGAATATCGAATTCCGGGGGTCAACCAAGTGCAAGTAAACCCTGATGCTGGGCTGACTTTTGCCTCGGGGCTTCGCTCCTTCTTACGGCAAGACCCCAATATTATTATGGTTGGCGAGATACGTGACAGGGAGACGGCCGATTTGGCAATTCAAGCGTCACTGACCGGCCACCTGGTATTCTCGACACTTCACACCAATAATGCGGCGGGGGCGCTGCCCCGCCTTCTTGATATGGGTGCTGAATCATTTTTACTTGCCTCAACTATTACCGCCATTGTTGCCCAACGAGTGGTACGGCAAGTTCATAAAGCATGCAAAGAGAGTTATAGTCCCCAAGCCGCACTGGTAGAAGATATTAAAAAGATGGTGGGAAATTTATGGCCCGCGGATAAAAAGATTGAGCTGTATAAAGGGAAAGGAGATGAGGAGTGTAACAATACCGGTTATTTCGGTCGTATTGGAGTATTTGAAGTGATACCAATGACAGAAAAACTTGGTCGTCTTGTACTTGAGCGTTCCCCGGCAACGGCACTCGAGAAACAGGCGGTCGAGGAAGGGATGATTACGATGAAGCAAGACGGATATTTAAAGGCCCTTGAAGGAGTAACGAGTATTGAAGAGGTACTGAGGGTAGCACAAGAGTAATATGGATATTCAGCGTCTCTTACAACTTGCAGTTGAGAGGAAAGCTTCCGATTTGCACTTAGTAGTCGGGGTATCCCCCACACTCCGCATGGAGGGAGTGCTCTCTCCTATTCCCAGTGAGTCACCGCTCACTCCGCAAGAGACAGAGAGCGCAATACGTGCAGTTCTTACACAAGAGCAGGTCGAGCGCTTTTTGGTTAACAAAGAGATTGACTTCTCACTCCCTTTTTCCGATAAAGTGCGGTTTCGGGTCAATGCGTATTATCAGAGAGGGACTCCTGCTGCATCCTTTCGCAGTATTCCGCTTACCATTCCTGATATTGATAGTTTGGGGCTACCCCAAATTTGTCATGAGTTTGCCGAGCTTCGACAAGGGTTAATTCTTATTACAGGGCCCACCGGTCATGGGAAATCAACGACACTCGCGGCAATGCTTGATGAGATAAATCACAAACGTGCCGAACACATTGTTACCATCGAAGACCCAATAGAATTTGTTTTTAAGTCAGATAAGTCAGTTATTTCACAGCGGGAAATGGGAGGAGATACCCATTCATGGGAGATAGCGCTGCGTTCAGTTTTACGAGAAGACCCCAATGTCGTACTGATTGGTGAAATGCGGGACTTTGACACGATTGCCTCAGCGTTAACGATTGCCGAGACGGGTCACCTTGTATTTGCAACGCTCCACACTAATTCCGCTGCCCAAACCATTGACCGTATCGTTGATGTATTCCCAGAAGAACAACAAGAGCAGGTGAAGCTGCAACTCTCGGCAGTGCTTGAAGGTGTGTTTTCCCAGCGGCTCGTGCCGGGAATTGATGGGAGGAGGGTTGTTGCGTACGAGGTGTTGCTCACCACGCCTGCGGTTCGCACCACAGTGAGGGAAGGGAAAACGCACCAAATTGACACGATTATTCAAACCTCAGGAGAAGCAGGAATGTCGACCCTTGAACCCACGCTTGCAAAGTTAGTCAAGGAAGGAAAAATTACCGTTGAAACTGCGCAAAGCTATGCAATTCGTCCTGAAGAATTAGAGCGATTGTTGCGAACCTGACATCACATGCAAACCTTCCGTTATCGCGCAAAAGACAGCACCGGCAAAACGTTGACCGGAAAGGTTGAGGCCGGGGATGCTACGGCGGCGAGTAAGGTACTCCAAGAGAAAGGCTTGGTAGTAATTAAGTTGCAACTGGAGAGAAAACCACTTGCCTTTTTGAGTGGAATAGGACGAAGAATTGGAGGAGGGGAAGTAGCAACATTCACCAGACAACTTTCAACTATGATTAGTGCAGGAGTGACCATTACCGAAGCACTCTCAATTTTACGAAGCCAAGCAGGTGGGGCTATGGCGGATATTATTGAACAATTACGGCTCGATGTTGAAGGTGGTTCGTCTCTTGCTTCGAGCATGGAGAAACACTCGGCTGTGTTTTCGCCCGTGTATGTCGCTCTTATCCGCGCTGGTGAGACAGGAGGGTTACTTGATGTGGTATTGACCCGTCTTGCCGATAATTTAGAGCGGCAGCGAGAATTTCAGGGAAAGGTTAAAGGCGTCTTGATTTACCCAGCAATTGTCATAATAGGGATGGTGATTGTTGCGACCATAATGATGATCTTTGTTGTCCCCCGTCTTTCGCAAATTTACAAAGAGTTCAATACCCAGCTGCCTCTCATGACACGCGTGCTTATTGCAGTGTCTAATATAGTTGTGAATTTTTGGTACGTTGTCCTTCTTCTCCTCATTGGTCTTTTGTGGGGGTTTTCACTCTTTCGCCGCACTCCCTTTGGGAAACGGAAAATTGATGAGCTTTCGTTACGGTTGCCTATTATCGGGCCACTCTCTCGACAAATCATGCTGACGGAATTTGTACGCATACTAGGACTTCTGGTGGGGGCGGGTGTGCCCATTCTTGAGTCGCTTGGTGTGGTGTCTCGTGTGGTGGGCAACGAAGTAGTTGCCGGTGCGGTGCGCGATGCGTCAAAAGAGGTTGAGAAGGGATTTCCCCTTGCGTGGGCACTTGGGCAAAGACCCGAGGCATTCCCGCCAATGATGACGCGAATGTTAGCTGTGGGAGAAGAAACAGGGAAACTGGATGAGATATTGGGAAAGGTCTCGCATATTTTTGAGGTTGACTCGGAACAGCAAGTAAGGACGCTCACCGCGGCCATAGAACCGATTATTATGGTGGTATTGGGTGTTGGAGTGGGACTACTGGTGATTGGAATTATTATGCCGATATATAATTTGACCAGTCAGTTTTAATCCGATTAAATCGGATTTTAAGTATAGAGTACTTGACAAAAAGAAAATAAGTAGTTGATACTGGATAGAGGATACGTGATACAAAAGTTGAGAGGAGGTGAAGGAACGAAATTATGCAATCTGCCCGTTTTTTGTGGAATAAAGGGTTCACACTCGTTGAGCTTCTTATTGTTATTGCACTTCTGGCAATATTGGCAACGGCAGTTTTGGCAGCAATTAATCCCTTAGAGCAGGCAAACAGAGCGCGCGATACTCGAATGCGTTCTGATGCGTCGCAACTATTGGGAGCACTTGACCGTTACTTTGTTAGTCAGGAAGAGTTTACCTGGGTAACCTCTGGCGATGTCGCGGCGAACGATGCCGCGTACGGATTCATCTCAGCCAAGGATGACGGAGTAGGACTCTGTTCAACCGCCAGTGGGTGTAATGCTGACGGTTCGCTTATTACCAGTCTTGAACTTAAAACAGAGTTTCGTAATCGCGATTTCATTAAGGCAGCCGACAGTGCCTGGGCTGACCTTTTGTACTTAGGGAAGGCTGCAGGCGGCTCAAGCTCTATTTATGCCTGTTGGGTGCCTCGTTCAACTTCAGAACGTGCGAAGGCAACCCAAACATTAACGGTGGGAAGTCCAACCTTGGGTACGGCAGCTGATTGCGCAACGCGCACCTACGGTTCTTTTGGTAATTCGTGTGTGGTGTGTCTGCCGCAGTAGTGTAACGTGGTATATGCTGTTCTTGGTGTTGCGGGCTTGATAATTGGATCTTTCTTAGGTTCTTTGACGTGGCGACTCCCACACCGAATGAGTATTGTAGGGCCGTGGTCGGTTTGCCCATTTTGCAAAAAGAACCTACGCTGGTACCATAATATTCCTCTTGTCTCCTACCTTATTCTTGGGGGACGCTGTGCATATTGTCACAAGACAATTTCCGTGCGTTATCCCCTCGTGGAGGGTGGGACGGCAGCACTTTTTATGTTGGT
>CAYIKF010000006.1:21813-24166 GCA_964363945.1 uncultured Gammaproteobacteria bacterium | reverse complement strand
TTTACAAAAGAGCACGACTTAATAGCCTGGCAAGAGACGGACACTATACACCGGAGATGGAAAATGAATAACTTTGACCTTGTCTCAATTGGCGATGCCTCATTCGATGTTTTTATTGCTCCTACAGAGCACGAAGCTTTCTGTACCTTAGATCGCGAAAAGTGTTTAATTTGTTTTAATTATGCCGATAAAATTCCGGTTGAGGAGATTTATTTTACTCTAGGAGGAAATGCAGCTAATAATGCGGTGGGTTGTACACGTTTGGGTGTTCGAGCGGTAATTCTTGTAACAGTTGGTCAAGATAAAACTGGAGAAAGAATTATCGAGTCTCTAAAACAAGATGGAGTGGATACGAGTTTTATAAGACAACAACCAGATTGCATTACTAATTACAACACTGCAGTTATGTATAATGGCGAGCGTACAATTTTTACTTACCATGCTCCTTACGATTATGAATTTCCCGAAAATCCACCTGTTGCTCCCTGGGCGTACCTTACCTCCATGGGGAGAGGGTTTGAAGTATATTACGAACGAATGATTGAATGGGCCCGGGCAAATACTGTCAAGATTGTATTCAATCCTGGGAGTTACCAGATGCGTGCAGGGATTGATGCTTTGCGTAACCTGTTTCCGTTGCTTGAAATCATTTTTGTGAACAAAGAAGAAGCAGCAAAGTTTTTGGGCGATAAGGTCAGCCAAGATGAAAAACAAATGTTGCTTGGCCTTGTTCAATTAGGGGTTAAGAAGGCAGTGATAACGGATGGCGCAAACGGCGCATTTGGATTTGACGGGCAAAAATATTATCGCTCAACCGTTTTTCCGGTTGATGCGTACGAGAGAACAGGAGCAGGGGATTCGTTTGCCTCGGGGTGTTTGGCAGCGATGATTCAAGGACGCGGAATGGACGAGGCGCTTTTATGGGGAACAATTAATTCAGCATCAGTGATTGGGCATATTGGGCCACAAGCAGGACTTCTCAAGAAAGAGCAATTGCCCGAGTGGCTTGAGAGAGCAAGAAGTAGTGGGGTGAAGGTGGAGGAATTTTAATGCCAAAGATTTTTGTTACTCGCCGTATTCCAGGATCAGCGTTTGAGAAACTTAAAGAGGTGGGTGAAGTCGTAATTTCGCCCAATGACCGACCGATTACTCTTGAAGAGTTGATTGTTGGGGTTCGCGATGCCGATGCACTTCTTTGTATACTAACCGATCATATTGATGGAAAGGTGATGGACCAAGCTCCAAACTTAAAAGTCATTTCAAACTATGCAGTTGGTTTTGACAATGTTGATGTCACGGTGGCAACAGAGCACGGTATTGTGGTTGCCAATACTCCGTCAGACGAAGTGTCAGAGGCAGTTGCCGAGTTTACCTGGACACTTATGTTAACGCTTTCTCGGCGAGTCATTGAAGGAGATGAATTTGGGAGAAAAGGTGCATATAGGGGTTGGGAGCCGGATTTGTTTTTAGGACGAAATGTGTATGGTAAGACGTTGGGAGTAATCGGACTGGGGAGAATCGGGACGATGGTGTCACGGCGAGCAAAGGGCTTTACTATGAAAGTGCTTTACAATAAGCGTGAACGTGATGAGCAGGCAGAGCAAGAACTGGGAATTCAGTTTGCAGATTTAGATACGCTTCTGGCAGAGTCTGATTTCGTGACACTCCATGTACCATTGACTGACGAAACTCGTCACATGATAGCCGAGCCGCAACTTTCGAAAATGAAGCAGAGTGCATATCTTGTCAATACTGCTCGCGGCGGTATTGTTGATGAGCATGCATTGGTGGCAGCGCTCAAGTCCGGAAAAATTGCCGGCGCAGGTTTGGATGTTCATGAGAATGAGCCGGAGATGAATCCGGAACTTCTTTTAATGGAGAATGTAATTTTAACTCCTCATATTGCCTCAGCAACAGTTGAAGTTCGGGAGAAAATGACAGAGCAAGCAGTTGATACAATCATCAAAACCCTTAAAGGGGAAAAACCAGAAAATTTAGTCAACCCCGAAGTTTGGCCTGCCCGCCGACCAATCGCGCCATGAGCCGTGTACGAATAGTACTTAAAAGGCGAATGGCAAAATAAGGCGGGGAAAAGAGAAGGAAGTAAAATGTGGTTTTTTAGACGAAATGAACCTCGACAACAGGAAACTTCGACTATAAGAAGAGGAGAAAATCCTCCCCTTAGGCCTAAAAAAGAGGTAAAACCGTGGGGTAAAAAGGAAAGACTTCTTGTGGCTGCTATTCTTTTAATAACCGTCTTGGCTGGTCTTATCTCTTGGCTTGGTTCCCAAGGAGTTTCGCTTCCCCGCTTCTCCCTAGAGGTTCCCTCAACTACCATTGAGCTGGAAAAATA
>CAYIKF010000006.1:16374-21713 GCA_964363945.1 uncultured Gammaproteobacteria bacterium | reverse complement strand
GCCCTCGCGGCGATTAACACACGGGGGCACGATATTGTAACCCGTGCCATAAAACAAGATAGGAGGAAGAAAAAAGGTTATCGTAGTATTCAAGCCGGTTCTGCGTATGAGAAATTTTCGGAGAGTGTATTTGATATTGACGGGATTGTTGAGTTCTTAAGACCACGATTTAAAAGCATTATCCTTATTGGTCACAGCACAGGTAGCAACAAAGCCGTGTATTACGTATCAAAAAAAACGCTGCAAAAGAAAATTGCAGGAGTAGTCCTTATTGCACCAGTGAGTGATGTGCCTATGGTGCAAGAGAGATTAGGAGAGGATTTCCAAGAGGCGCTTAATGCTGCTCGGAAGATGGTGAAGATTGGGAAGAGTAGTGAGCTAGTAAAGCAGATTTTGCCCCATTCAATTTACAGTGCCCAACGATTGGTTTCACTAGGAGATCAGGGGAGCGTAGAACAAATGTTTCCTACAAAAGAATTTCAGGGACCATTGCGTCTATTTTCAAAGATAAAAATCCCGACATTGGTTTTGTTTGGAGAAGAGGACGATTATCTTAAAGTTGACAATATATCTGCCGATGCACTTCTCTCGGCGTTTGCCAAAAACACCAAAAGTCGTGCGTTTTCAGGGACAATTATTAAAGGTGCTGATCACAGTTTTACTGGGAAAGAAGAGGAGCTTGCCAGTATACTGGTTTCGTGGATTACAAAGACCCCCTAGGTTTTGATCATCACGTAGCCAACCTTTTTGTGGTTTTCGATAATGTACCCTTGCTGTGCAAATGTTGGATTTCTTCTCAAACGATACACAAGAGCATTGAGTGCCCATTCTGATGCTTCGACAGGATCCTCGGGCCACACCGCTTCATAAATTTCGTCTTTTGTTACTACCTTTCCAAGGTTTTTCTTAAGGAGTCTAAAAAGCCACGCTTCTTTAACGGGGAGTCGTAGAGGAATGTTGGATTTCACAAACTCAGCCAGAAGCGGTGTAAAAAGGTGATAGTTATGTGCACGTTTGACGACCAACCCAACATCCATAAGATAATTATCCCCGTTATTTACTTTTTTCTTTAACGCAATTATTTGAACAACCTTCCTTTGATTGTAGTTAAGATAGTCATACAAGATTTTCAATTGAGCTTTTATGAAGTAGTCAAGAAGTGGATTTTCTAATCGTTCTGACTTTAGGAGTAACTGGAGTAGTTGATAATGTCCTCCAGCAAGTTTCAGCGCTTTTTCTAGAGATGCTTTGTCTTTGGTTAGCTCTGGTGCATTGAGAATCAGAAGCCTTCTGAGATCCTGGGGAGAGTAGGGTGGTAAGTACAAGGTCTTTGAATACATGTTTAAGTTGCCTTTATCAATAGCCTGTGGTGCAAACATGTAGAGGGGTTTATTTGCTGCAAAGACCATCACAATTTTTTCTCTATCTACATCACGAAGTGTTCGTAGGTTATTAAAAAAACTTATATCAAACTCTTTGTGTAGTTGATCAAAACGGTTAAAAATAATAACGACTCTTTTGTGTGTTTTGACCAAGTCTTCTAAACCTTTTTGGCATGCTTTGAGTAATTGTTCGTAGTTTTTAGAGCTCGAATGGGTGCCCAGTTCTTTTAAAAGGAGCTTTACAAGTTCAAATCTGGTTAGTTTTGAGAGTTCGTAGACATCTACGTGCACAAAATAGGAAAACGGTTGGGTTGCCACATATCGTAAAAAGATTGAGATTCCGAGTCCTGGCATTCCAACCACAGTGAACGATATTGAAGCGTTAATTAATTTTTTAATTGCCACGATCGTTTCTTTGCAAAATTCAGCTCCTAAATGGTCCTCTTTAAAGTTGTACTTCATTTTGAGCAAAGCGAAAAACAAGCTTGCTTAGCCTGAAAGGCCAAGCTTTGCTTATTTTGAATATATATTCGTCATGATTATATCATTTTTTAATCAAGCAAAAGATTATCAATCTCTTAATAATATCTAAGTATGCGTCCAGAATTATACAGACATCCAGATGTACGCAAAGGCATAGAAGAGGCCAAAACAGAAGTAGAATTTTATAGAAAAAGAGAAGAAGGAGCTCGGCAGGGGTTAAGTCATGCACAACAGCGGTACCACAGAGACCTTAGGATTTATCTTGGAGCACAAAAAGATGACCCTTTAGCACGACGCGCAGAATGGTTAGAAAGTATTTTAGAGGGTGCTGAAAAGGAAGAAGTTGACTCTGAATGGCTTTATGTTGTGGTTAACGATGCAGCAATGCGTGTAGAAAAAGTGAGCGAGAGTCTTTACCCTCGAGAATTGGGGGTAGATAATGAGCATGAGAGCTTAAGTGACGAGTATATTTCTTATGTATATGCGTTACATTTAATAACCTTATCCGAACAAAGTAGCTATCCGTATTACACTCCTATACAGGAAGCCTTGAAAGAAGCTGAACAATTGGCTCGAGCTCGCGAAGCTTCGCAAGAAGTTCACAGAGAAAGAAAAATGAGTGTTGCTTATGGATGGATGCGCCAAAATTTGGACGTTTTATTTAAAATCCATCACGATTATCGGTCAGCTTATTATCCAAAATAAAAAACTTATGGCTCCAGAAAGAAATGAAGAACCAGAGGAGGATAAGGTTCCTGAAACAGAAGAGGGAGGAATTGATTTAGATGATCCTATTGTAAAGCTTTTTAGAAGAGTAATGCTTGAGAGTATAGCTCGAGAACAAGGTGAAACCACACGGTGCCCTGGGTGTGATGTACTTTTGCCGTTAACAGAAATGACAATTTTTCAGAAACTGAACCGAGATGGGACGATAGAGCTTAAACGATTTTGCACCCTTTGTGAGTGTGAATTTTGACACCTTAGCTTACATTAGCGGTTTCCTTCTCCTCGTCCTCTTAGTCGCTCAAGGAGACGACCTCGTTTTTCTTCCTCTGGTAAGATGCGTTTTTCTTCTCTCTCAATTTCTTCAATGATTGGCTGTAGATTACACTGATTTTTTGGCTGGGTTTCTTCAAGGAAATATTCCTCTCTTATGGGGCACCCTTCACAGGGGAGTGTGCTGGTAAAAGGACAAATTGATACTTTAACAACTCCCGCTGGTACTTCCCAGGGATGATTTGGTTTGCTCTCAAGTAAATAGCGCATGATGTTGTGCCAGATAGGAGTTGCACCAGTGACGCCTGAGGCCACGTAGGACATGGAAGAATTGTCGTTATTGCCAACCCAAGCTAAAACAACATAATCTTTTGTATATCCATTTGCCCAATTGTCACGAAGATTTTGGGTTGTTCCGGTTTTCACCGCAACTTCAGAATGGCCGGGAATCATAAGAAGGGAATTAGGTCCAAAGGCAGGGATGCGTGCGTTGTTATCTCGCAGAATATCAGTGAGGAGAAACGCCACGCGCTGGTCAAGGATTTGCTCACCTTCACAATCAGAGCTTTCGTTTGCTACAGCAGCACGGGCTATTGGAAATTTGATATTTGAAATTTGAAATTTATCATTACATTTGTATTCTTCCAATATTTTCCCACTACTATCAGTCACTTTTAAGATGGGATGGAGGTCGACTCTTTTTCCATAATTTGCAAGCGTCCCGTACACCACTGCCATGTCTGTCATTTTTACCTCGCCACCCCCCAAGGTAAGCGAGAGTCCGAATCGTGAAGGGTCATTCCACGTTGTTACTCCCATTCGCGTGCCTTGTTCAACCATGTTCCCTACTCCGTACGAGGCAAGCACTTTGACCGCGGGCACATTCAGTGAGGAACCAAGGGCAGTCCGCAGTGGAAGTTTTCCTTTAAATGTTCGGTCATAATTTTCAGGGCTATAGGGTGGCTGACCAAGGACCATATACGTCACAGGAGAGTCCTCAACAATCGTTGCCGGTGTATAACCGTGAGAGAGCGCGTAGGCATAGTTGACTGGTTTAATTGAGGAGCCCGGCTGGCGGGCAGCTGTGGTCACGTTGAAATTCCCCCCATGAGAGTCGAAATAATCTTTACTTCCCACCATTGCAAGAATTTCTCCTGTTTTGGCGCTGGTGACGAGTGTTGCGCCGTTGGTAACATGAAGCGGTGCGAGTTTATCTATCTCCTCTCTTACAACTCTTTCTGCTTCTTGTTGGGTTGAGAGGTCCAAAGAGGTTACTACGGTTAATCCTCCTTCTTCAATGAAGTTCTCTGTGTATTTTTCAGCCAGGAGTTGGCGGACGTACATTACAAAGTGAGGTGCACGAATCTCCAACTTTTGGGGGGCGAAGGTAAGTTCTTCCTTTTCGGCTTCTTCTTTTTGCTGCGGTGTAATGAACCCTTCTTCAACCATCCGAGCTAACACTACCCGTTGTCTTTCGCGGGCGAAGTAAGGAGTTGCGCCAAAGGGGGAAAAATGCGAGGGTGCGGCAGGAAGCCCGGCCAAAAGTGCCGCCTCGGCAAGGTCCACATCCCGTGCGTGTGTGCCAAAATAAAGCGCGGCTGCTTCCTCAATCCCATACGCAGTACCCCCATAAGAAACCTCGTTGAGGTACATTTCGAGAATCTCGCGTTTGGAAAATTGCATTTCCACTAAAAATGCTAGAATAATTTCCCTTACCTTGCGTTTTAGGGTTTTCTCGGGGGTAAGCAACACATTTTTGACGAGTTGTTGGGTGATAGTTGAACCTCCAACGAGCTCACCTTGCGCGAGATTGCGCTCGACTGCACGCAATATTCCCCGCAGCGAGAATCCAGAATGTGTATAAAATTCCGCATCTTCTACTGCAATGGTTGCCTGTTGTACGAAAAGGGGAATTTCGGAAATGGGCACGATTGTTCTGTTTTCATTTCGGTAGATTTTAAAGAGGAGTTGGCCGTTTCTGTCCAGAATGTGAGTCGTTAACGGTCGGGGTTTGAGCGTGAGTTCGTCGGGGGAGGGGAGATCGCGCAGAATATAAAACCAAAATGAAATACCGAATATTCCTCCTATCGCAAGTCCGAGGCCTACAAGTTTGACTCTCATAGGAAGAGGAGGGAAGGGGATTTTTGGTGCTTTGGGTAGTGTGGTGCGTACAGTGCGGGTGATATGTCTTAGTGTGAGGTGGGACGTGCGGATGCGAGCAGAAAGTTTTTCGATAATCCGCAATAATGAGGGGAAACGGGGATACTTCATAAACTGCAAGAAGTAGTACTTCAGTTTGAGAAAGGCGAGTTGTGTACTTAGTGTGAGGAAAATGAGTATAAACGGTAAGCGGCGAATAACTATTTGACCTATCTGGTAGGAGAGTACGAGAGAGAGAATGCCTACGGTTTCAAATAGAAAGTAGAACGGGCGGCCAAGCCAAAAGAGAAGCTTACCAAAAGATTTGGCAAGCCGTTT
>CAYIKF010000006.1:0-16274 GCA_964363945.1 uncultured Gammaproteobacteria bacterium | reverse complement strand
CAGAGAATTGGAAATAAAAAAACTATTTCGAGCAAAGTGAGAAACAAGCTATGCTTATGGGATTTTAACAAAAATATCCCAAGGCATTAGGGGAGACAGGCGTATCGAGGGCATTGGTTTTT
The DNA here is from genome assembly GCA_964363945.1 of uncultured Gammaproteobacteria bacterium. Classification (GTDB taxonomy): domain Bacteria; phylum Patescibacteriota; class Microgenomatia; order UBA8517; family JACQJR01; genus CAYTZB01. Next base: position 16,152 of record CAYIKF010000006.1, on the reverse strand, counting down.
ATCGTCAGGTCTTGGATCACCATAAATAAGATTCCCTTTGCATTGAGGAGGTGTGGGGCAAGCGGTAGGTGTAGAATTACAGCTTTGGATAGTTTGCCAACCAGTTGGCACATCGCAGGGAGTAGGGAATTCTTTACATTCACCAGTTTGTGGATTTTTTGCAGGAGTAATTACTTGAATACAAACTTCTGGAGCTGGGGTAGATGGTTGAGTAGATACATAGGGAGTTGGCTTGGGTTGCACTGTTCCTTTAATAAAATAATATATTCCACCAGCAATTCCTGCCAAAACTAAAATTCCCACTAACACCGCAATTGGTAAAAAGATTTTTTGCATATTTTAATTTTACTACAATAAAGAAACCCACAAACTCAGCACTGAAAGAGGCTTTATTATTCAGGTACAGCGGTGGGCTTGGGAAGAGTTGCAGGATTGATAAGAATGGCTTCTGTTGGAAATGCGCAGTCAAGACAGAAGGGGGTTCCGAGGATATCAAAGAGTACAGAATGCTCTTGGAGCTCGATATTTTCTGGTGGCGTTTTCTCTGTTGCGAGCTGTCCCGTTGTTTTATCTATGGCAATTTGCCGACGAAGCGCTTCTGTATCTTTGGGAGTAGTTCCCTCTAAGAAGTACTCAAAGCGGGTTGGGCATCCTGACTCTGGAGCTGGTTGAGTCGCTGAAGAAGTGGTAGAAGGAGCGGAACCAGAAATTGTACAAATTGTGGTGCCGACCACGTCACCTGGTTGGCGCGGCCATAAATGAGCATGTTTTTCTGAACTCTCACCAAGTCCCGGTATCTCTCCATCCTCAATTTTATCGAGCGCAAATTTAATGATTCTGTTCCAAATAGGAGAAGCACCAGAAACACCCGACACTGCTCCGGACATGGGGGTATTGTTATTGTTTCCAACCCAAGATAGGGTGAGTGCATCACTGTTGCCTCCTACGGTCCAATTATCTCGCCGGTCATTTGTTGTTCCTGTTTTAACCGATACCTCTTGATGGCCTGAGACGACAAGATATGAGGAAGAACCAAAGGCGGCGGAGCGGGCGTTATTATCCAGGAGAATGTGCTGGATGAGGAACGCGACTCCCATGGGAAGGACACGATCTCCCTCTTTAATCTCGGTTTTTTTGAGTGTCTTACCTTGCCAGTCTTTAACCTCAAGAATAGGTACTAAGTTTTGTTTTATCCCGCCATTGGCAAATACGCCAAATGCAACTGCCATGTCTGTCATTTTTACCTCTCCGCCCCCGAGTGTTAGTGACAAGCCATAACGAGAAGGGTCCGCAATGGTAGTAAGTCCCATTTTTTGCGCAAAGGGGACAAATTCCGAAAGTCCGTTAAATGCCAGCATCTTAACAGCTGGCACATTATATGAATTGCCGAGGGCAAAGCGAACTTGAACGGGACCATGGAAATTTCCGTCGTAGTTGACCGGGCAATAGAGAGGTTGACCGGAAACAGTGAAACAAGAGGGAATGTCGTTGAGTACTGTTCCCGGAGTAACCCTTTGGGTAAGCAGTCCCAACGCATAATTGAGTGGTTTAATGGCTGACCCAGGCTGGCGGAGTGCTAATGTTACGTTTACTTTTCCGTCCTCATCAGTCGCATTGTAATCCTTGCTTCCCACCATCGCCAAAATTTCGCCTGTCTTGGGATGTATGACGAGTGCTGCCCCGTTTCCTACCTTTTGTTTTGCGAGTCTATTAACTTCTTCCTTGACTACCTCTTCTGCCCTCTTTTGAATATCCAAGTCAAGGGTGGTTGTGACCCGTAACCCTCCTTGTTCAACCAACCGTTCGCCGAACTCTTCAACAAGTTGTTCTTTAACCCAGAGTGCAAAGTGGATTCCCGCTACTCCTTCTGGTTTCCTAAATGTAAGCTGCTCACTCGCTGCCTGGTCTGCCTCTTGTTGGGTAATATACCCATCTTCGACCATTCGGCGCAAAACTGCGTGTTGTCTCTCCTTGGTAAGTTGGGGGTTTGCGCCAAACGGTGAGAAACGAGTTGGCGCAGCGGGAAGTCCTGCTAAAACGGCTGCCTCGGCAAGGCTCACATCCCGTGCATGCTTTCCAAAGTACGTCTGGGCAGCTGCTTCAATACCCCAGGCAGTGCCTCCATAGGGAACTTGATTAAGATAGAGTTCAAGAATTTTGTTTTTTGAATAGAATGTCTCAAGCGCCAATGCTAAATAGAGCTCTCGTGCTTTACGTGTGAGGGTTCGTTCAGGAGAAAGTAATGCGGTTTTGACCAACTGTTGAGTGATGGTTGAACCGCCCTGGAGTTGCTGTTTAAAGACGGTAGAATATAAAGCCCTGGCTATACCGCGCACTGACACCCCAAAATGATGGTAAAAATCTTTGTCTTCAATGGCAATCGTTGCCTGTGTGACATACGGTGGGAGGTCCGCCAATACAATAGGGGTTCTGCGTTCCTCAGTAAAAATTTCGTAAATGAGTTTCCCATTTCTATCAAGAATTAACGTCGAGAGTGGATATTGGTTGTATGAGGAGAGACGCAAGATTAAGAAGAGGTCATGGGCTACGAGGAGCGCCAGTCCCACTCCCACGATGATAAGGAGTGTTTTGCCCGCGGAGGTACGCAGTGGAGAAAAAATCCTCCGTAAGGTTGTTTGTTTTGCCGTCTTGCTGCTCGTTGCCCGTACCATTTTAGTTATTATATCGCAGATTGAAGACAACGAGTTGTGTTATACATCAAAACCATATTACACTTAGTGTGTGGATGATCTTACCCGCGCTCCCTGGTGGGAATACTTGGAGGAAGGACAGCGGGATGGACTCGTGACGAGCCGCGCGCTTCTGCGTCGAGAAAGAGAGTATCCCACGCCAAACACTCATGATTTTTCTTTCGTAGTTTTTCCTGCCTCTAAAGCATATGAGGGGTTCTTAAAAAAACTGTTTTATGAGCTTAGGTTCATTACCCAGCAAGAATATGAGGGGGACCGTTTTCGTATTGGAAGAGCACTGAATCCTGCGCTAGAGAAAGATTTGAGACATGAGAGCATTTACGATAAGTTAGCATCATTTTGTCAAGACAACGCGTTGCCCGACCAGCTGTGGCAGGCGTGGAAGCACTCTCGTAATCTTCTTTTCCATTGGTGGCCCGCTCATAAAAATGTGGTGACAATTGAAGAAGCGCAGGAGCGGGTACAGATGATTATTGACGCAATAGATGCTGCATTTGCGGAATGCAAAGTGAAGAGGTAGAATTAAATTAACTTAATGAATAAGTTTCTTTCTTTAAGAAATGTTATTTCTTTGTATGCTTTTATCCTCATTGTTTGGGGGTTTTACAGGTTCTTATTTAAGCTGCCTGAGGCAATTGAAGAAGTGGTATTAAAGCCACTTCTTTGGCTTGTTCCTCTTATTCTTGTATTGCGGCGCGAGAAAGCAACGCTTGGGTCTGTCGGATGGACTACACAGAATCTTTTTAAAAGCGTATATCTTGCGATTGGGTTGGGTATACTATTCGCCGCAGAGGGAGCGGTGGTTAATAGTATTAAATACGGCGGGTCTTTCAATTTCATTCAAATTCCCGCAGGGACAGCACTTTTGGGCGCTCTGGGGTTGTCTTTGGTCACTGCAGTTTCGGAAGAGACCGTCTTTCGTGGATTTATTTTCAATAGATTATGGAAGGCATTTCAAGGTGAGTGGAGTGCGAATCTGTTAACGAGTTCTGGGTGGGCGCTTATTCATCTTCCTGTTACTGTGTTTGTACTCAAATATGATGTTGTGCAAGCAGTAAGTTTCTTATTCTTAACGTTTTTGTTTGGTGTTGCCTCCGCATTCGTGTTTGCGAGGACGGGTAATGTATTCTCTTCAGTATTGCTCCATGTTTTTTGGGAGTGGCCGATAATTTTGTTTCGGTAAAGGTGGACTTCTGGTGTATACCAGGAACGCACTCATAAGTACAAGGACAGGATAAATTATCCCTTACAGATACTACACAGTATTGCAGTGGGCATCGCCTTGAGCCGTGCGAGCTCTATCGTGTTATGGCAGTTCTCACATATCCCGTACGTTCCCCCCTCTATGCGTGCAAGAGACTGCGTAACCTCTTGGTACTGCTCACTGAGCCGGTGTTTCACTGCGACTTCTGAATCATTTACGTGGACATACCATGAGTAGGTTCCCGCCTCTAATGGTTCAAGAGAATCGTCAATAATACCATTCGTGCTACTACCATTACCATTTTCAAATGTTTTAAGTTTTTTTACGATAACCGTGTGTTGTTGTGTAAGTGTCTCCTTGAATGCCACGAGCACTGTTGGCGAAAGGAGAGAAAATCTCCCGTTTCCAGATTTGCCTCCCACCAGTGGCGCAGCATCATGTTCGAATGATAACGTTTTCTTCATACGAGTATCCTTCAGAGGGCAGGTGCCTTAAGCACCAGGATTAGGTTCTTAAGACCGCTTTTATGGAGCAAAATTTCGCCAAGTTTCAAAAAATACTTCATATTCTTCCTCCTAAGCGTAGGTAAGCATACGATACTTACTATTCTTTTGCAGTAAGCACAGTTACATAACTCTTGTGAGGTGGCTCACACTATAGGTTCACTTGTTGGCGATGCACGCTTGTAGTATAATTAACTTTAATGACCCCATCACCTTCTGAGAGACTGAATGAGTTTTTTGCCCAATTCCCTCCGCTGCGCTATAAAAAGCGCGAGACTATTCTGCGGGCGGGAGAGATGCCACAAGGATTGCACTTTTTAGAAAGCGGATATGTGCGGTTGTACTCACTCTCTGAAGATGGGGAAGAGTTGACCTTAGTCATTTATAAAGCCGGTGACTTTTTCCCGGTTGTGTGGACGTTCTATGGAGGGGGGCCAAGTATTTATTACTTTGAGACCTTAACTCCTGTGGTGATGAGACGCGCACCCCGAGAACCGTTTCTTGAGTTTATTCAAGCCAACCCAGATGTATTTATGCTCGTTACACAACGTGTTATTAGTCGTTTCCAAATCTCACTTCGCCGTATGGAATATCTCACCTTTGGGAATGCAAGTGCACGTCTTGCTTCAGTGCTCCTCGTGCATGCCAAAGAAATTGGCGTGGAGAAAGATGGGGGTATTGAATTTCAAATTCCCTTTACCCATAAAGATCTTGCGAATTTAGTAGGTATGACCAGAGAAACGATGAGTATAGAATTAAAAAGATTTGAGAGAGCGGGATTGATTGGCCATATTGACCATCGGCTGGTGATAAAAGATAAAGAAGGATTGGAAAAAGAAGCTATTTTATGATCCTCTATTGACAGAAGAGCTATTCTCGTGTAGTATACTTGTTTTTACCATACCATGAGAAGAAGAAAAGAAGAGGAGTCTGTGGAGTTCACTCCAGTTGATAAGGAAGTCGGCCCTGAGACACAGTTAGAGATAGGAAGAGAACTTCTTCCGCCGACCAGAGCAGCAGGGATGAGTGCTGAATATCTTCTTGGAAACTATCCTCCTGAACTTATTAATATTGCTTTTTGGGAGATGGTAGCAGAGGGTGCGCATCAAGAGGTGATAAGGATTGCAAAAGAGTTTATTCTTCCATCAAAGTTACAGCTTGACAGGCCTATACGAGATACAGCTCAAGAAGAGCGTGTGAGATTATGGGCTGTACAAATTGGAGCACTGATAGGGATGTCAGAAGAGGAAGCAGTAGCATATGCGAATGAGCAGATAGAAGAGACAGTACGCGCTCAACAAGAAGAATTAACAAGGATTACTCGAGCGCAGCGTCGTCGGAGAGGATTATCCCCTGGCACAGCTACAGCATAACCTTCACTTACTTGACTTTTGAAACGTACCGTGAGTAGGATAGAGTAAGAAGCATGATACAACGTATTGCCTTTGTTATTTTTCTTCTTATCTTTGCTGTTGGAATTTTAGGTATCTCAATTCTGCGTACCACGAGTCCTCGGTACGCGTTCTCGCAGCAGCCACCACAGGAAGCGCAAGCCCCACCGGTCAAAGAGCCTGTTGATTATTACCTTGCCTACCCGGGTATTTTGCCCGATCATTTCTTGTGGTCTTTCAAAGCCGCGCGTGACAGGGTGTGGCTCTTTTTAACGACGGATCCAGGGAAACGGGCGGAGCTACTTCTCTTGTTTGCTGACAAACGGGTGGGTGCTAGTCGTGCGTTCCTTGAGGGAGGGAAGCCGGAGTTAGCGGTAAGCGCTGCAACAAAAGCGGAAAAGTATCTTGAGCAATCGGTTGCACAAACAATAAAGGCGCGCGAGAATAATGTTGAAGTTGGTCAGTTTTTGGAACGTCTGGCGCTCGCAACGCTCAAACATCGTGAAGTGCTTGAAGAGTTATATAAAAAAGCACCTGAGGACGCGCGGCCAGTCATTGCACAGACCATAGATTATCCTAAACGGTTATTTGATCAGGTAAAAATGCTCCTTATTGAAGAGAATCGTCCTGTTCCCCAATCCCCATTCGAGCAGTAAATACACTGCGCTTTTTACTTTCTGGATACAAAGTTTTCACACTCCTTGTGCACTTGTGGTACTAACCTTGTCCGTTTTTAATAAAAAGGTACTAAGGAGAAAAAGAAGACTACGCTCATCCTAGGCCCAAATTAAGTTCAAGTTGAACCCCTCTGATATGGATTTTTCTAGTTGACAGCTTTTTATTGACGCGCGATGATAACATTGGCATTTTTCACTCGATATGAAAGCAGTTACTTCTTTAGTACCAAAAACAAAAGTTAGGGCTCGTCAGGAAAATGGTTATGTGAACGGTAATGGCCACATACATTCTCTCTCCTCACTTCGTCTCACTTCCTATGAGGAGACAGTGGAGCGGGTGAAGAAGAAGTTAAACAAGAGACCCTCTATTCCTGCAGATCTTCCCAAAGGAGAATGGACAGAACAGGCACTGCGAGTGCTTAGTGAACGATACCTTCTAAAAGATGAGAATGGGCAAGTTATTGAGACACCAGAAGAGATGTGCTGGCGTGTTGCATGGGAAATGGCCTCGTCTGAGGTCTTGTGGGGAAAGACCAGACGGGAAGTCGAGGAATATGCGCGTCAGTATTACCTCATGCTGGCAAACCATTGGTTCCTACCTAATTCTCCCACCTTAATGAATGCAGGGGTAGGAAATATGCTCCAGTACTCAGCCTGCTTTGTGCTTCCGGTTGAGGATTCAATGGAGGGGATATTTGACTCCTTAAAGTACCAAGCGATAATTCATAAAAGTGGAGGAGGTACAGGTTTTGCCTTCTCGAGACTGCGACCAAGGGGCGCGTTTGTACACGGAAGCCAGGGAGTAGCGTCGGGCCCTGTTTCTTTTATGAGAATTTTTGATGCGGCAACCAATGAGATCAAGCAAGGAGGTAAGCGTCGGGGTGCAAACATGGGGATTTTAAGAGTAGACCATCCTGATGTTTTAGAATTCATCCATTGTAAAGAAGAGGGAGGGGTGACGAATTTCAACATTTCAGTGGCCGTAACCGACAAGTTCTGGGAGGCTTATGAGAATGACGGAGAGTATGAGCTCTTTGCTCCCCAAACTGGTGAGGTGGTGGGTAAACTTCGGGCACGGGATGTCTTTGAGCAGATTTGTGAAGGTGCTTGGCGTACTGGAGACCCGGGAATGGTCTTTATTGACAGAATTAATGAGGGTACGGCAAACCCGGTTCCCTCTATTGGGCCGATTGAGTCCACTAACCCCTGCGGTGAGCAACCGTTATATCCGTACGATTCTTGTAATCTTGGCAGCATTTTCCTTACTTATTTTGTAAAAGATGAAGAGGGAAGAAAGGTTGTAGATTGGGATAAGCTTCGAGAAGTAACACATCTTGCCACTCGATTCTTAGACAGTGTTATAGAGATGAACCCTTATCCTATTCCTCAAATCAGACAGACGTCTCTGGCAATCCGGCGGATTGGGTTAGGGGTAGGGGGATGGGCGGATATGTTGATAGAGCTTGGTGTTCCCTACGACAGTGAAGACGCACTCTCCTTGGGTGAGCAAGTGATGAGAGTGATTCAAGAGGAGGCAGTTAGGGAAACCCAGCAACTTGCACGCGAGCGGGGCTCGTTCCCTCTATGGCCCGCTTCAATTTATAAAGACGAGGCGCCTCGCCGAAACTCAACCGTTACGACCATTGCACCGACTGGTACGATTTCCATCATTGCAGGTAGCTCTTCAGGTGTTGAGCCACTGTTTGCCGTTGCGTATCAGCACATTGTGCGCGACAAACATTTGGATAGAAGGCTCGTGTTTGTCAATCCTTATTTTGAAAAAGTGGCGCGCGAGCGTGGTTTTTATACCGAAGAGTTGATGCAAGGAGTGGGGCAACACGGGACGGTTCGGGAAATCGAAGAAATACCCTCAGACGCGCGAGCGGTGTTTGGAACCGCGCATGAGATTAGTCCCGAGTGGCACATACGGCATCAAGCAGTGTTCCAAAAATACACAGAGAATGCAGTGTCAAAGACAATAAATTTAAGAAACGAGGCAACAGTTGAGGATATTAAAAAGGCGTATTTGCTCGCATGGGAAACGGGGTGTAAGGGAATTACAGTGTTCAGAGACGGGTCAAAAGGAGAACAGGTACTCAATCTTGGCACCGCAGACCCCACCAAAAAGCAACCAGAGGCGACCGTTGCACCGCGACCCTTAAAGGTGAGTGGCGCGACCTATCGTATGCGTACCCCGGTTGGAAGTGCCTTTATTACCGTTAATGAGGACGAGAATAGACAGCCGCTTGAAGTATTCCTGAATGTGGGTAAAGCGGGAAGCGATGTGACGGGGATGGCCGAGGCACTGGGGCGGCTCATCTCAACCTCGCTTCGCTTCAGAGGGAATCTGTCTGCGCGCGAGAGAGTGGAAGCAATTGCTAGACAGTTGTCCGGTATTGGAGGATCCCGTTCCATTGGTTATGGACCAGACAGAGTTCGCTCGGTGCCTGATGCAATTGCAAAGGCACTTGCACTTCACCTTAACTTAAAACTGAATGGAAACGGAGTTCACGTGGAAGAAAGGGAAGAAAAACAGGAAGTGGAAGCAACCGCTGAGGTAGTAGTGAACGACCCCCCCCAAGAGGAAAATGCTGCATTTGATCTGTGCCCTTCCTGCGGAGCAACTGCGTTAGCATTTGAAGAAGGATGTGCGAAATGTTACGAGTGCGGGTATAGCGAATGTTAGTTAGGCCTTAGATTTTAGAGCTTAGAGGTTAGTCGTAAGGTTGAAAAACAAAAAAGCCTGCCCTTTTTTCAATCTTTGCCAATATCTAACATCTAATATCTACCTTCTAATTTATGCCTATCTATACTCGCCGCGGTGACAGAGGCACTACCCGTATTTATGGAACACACACCCCAGTCTCCAAAACAGACCCAAGAGTGGCCGCTTTGGGAACAATTGACGAGCTCAATGCGCAGCTTGGTCTCGTTCTTGTTCACTGCAAAGATAGAAGAGTCCGCAAACAGCTCCTCCGTATCCAGCAAGACTTCTTCGAAATAGGAGCTGAACTTGCCACCGCCCCGAATGAAACTCCGCCATTTAAACTAACCAAAAACGCCGTGTCTCGCCTTGAGCGTTGGATTGATGCATATTGGAAGAACTTGCCACCCCTTGCCAACTTTATTTTCCCCGGGGGGTCGATGAGTGCAGCACAACTGCATGTTGCACGTACAGTTGCCAGGAGAGCTGAACGAAAAATCGTAGAGTTCTCACACACGTCATCTGTAAATCCCACTATTCTCTCCTACTTAAACCGCCTTTCTGATTTCTTCTTGGTTGCTGCCCGCTGGGTTAATCATCGTGAGGGAGTAGGGGATGTCGTCTGGTCAAGTACCTCAAGGGAAAATAAGTAATCCCACAAGAAGTGCTACAATAAGTATATATGGCGGACCAAGAGAAGGTGCCAACAATTATTCCTATTTCGAGCGGAGCAAGAAACAAGGTTCTTACCGAAGGCAAGGTTCTTATTGATGAGCGCTTACCAAATAGTGAGCAACCGCACCCTAGCACAGACGGATTACCTGAGGGTTCCGCTGGCCTTCCAGGGGAGCATTTGGAGCACGAACCAATAGTAGATAGTGGAAAGGTAATTGCTGCACCACCTGGGCATGGAGAAACTGTTACCACTATACCGTCTGAAAAAGAGGTGGAGCGACTCTTGAAAGCGTCCACCGAAGACTCAGGATCCTGGTTTGCTAAATTTTTTAATCGGAAAAAGGAGCGAGAAGGACAAGAGTTGCCAAAGGCAGCATGATTAATTCGAGTCACTATGGATATCATTTCTTCCCTCATCAACAACTTTACCATTGTCATCCTTGCCCTTTTCTTAGCAGGGATTGTGGGACTTTTCGTGGTCGTAGCGGCATACATTGGTTTAACTTTCTTCCGCTTTAGGGGAAGGGAGGAACGCTCACTTGACTCAGTTCTCTACCAGGTTGCAGTCCCACGGGATAACGAGATAAAAATTGATGCTGCAGAGCAGATGTTTGCGGCGCTTGCCTCTATCAAAAAAGGAGGGTTTTGGCAACAATTTAAAGTACAAGATGCACTCTCATTTGAGCTTGTGGCGCGACCCGAGGATATCAGGTTTTACGTGTGGGCACCCAAGCGTCTGGCGGATCTTGTTGAGAAGCAAATTCACGGAGCGTATCCGGATGCAGAGGTTGTAGAGGTTCCGGAACAAAACATTTTTAGCGAGGAAGGTAAAGTGGCTTTTGCTGCGCTACAACTGCGCACCGCACCGTATTATCCCATCAAAACCTACCGAGAGCTTGCGACCGACCCACTCTCTCTCCTGACCACCGCACTTGCCAAAATGGGACCAGGGGAAGCGGCGGCAGTGCAGGTACTTGTTTCTCCTACCGAAAGTAATTGGAGAAGTGCGGGTCGGGCTTTCATCTCTCAAACCAAGAAATCAGAAGCAGATCCAGAGCGGGCAAGTTATAAGGTTGATGCAAAAACCCTTGAGACAGTGGAGAATAAAGTAGGCAAACCTGGCTTTGAGACAAGCGTTCGTATTGTTACCGTTGCGCCAACACTTGAGCAAGCAAAAACTCATTTGAGTAACATCAGATCAGCCTTTGAACAGTTTTCAAGCGAACATAATTCCTTCAAATCGCGCAAACTGTGGAATAAAAGTGGCTTTGTTACCGACTTTTTATATCGCTATCAACCGATGTTCCATCTCTTTGGCAACCATCCTTCAACTTTGAACTCAGAGGAGCTTGCAACACTCTTCCACCTTCCCAATAAACAAGTGACAACTCCTCACATTTACTGGATATATTCAAGACGGGCTCCTGCCCCTGCTGAGATTCCAACAGAAGGACTGTATATTGGCAAAAGCACCTATAGGGGGGTAGAACGTCCTGTCTACCTTTCAGATGATGATAGGCGACGCCATATCTACATTGTGGGAAAGACCGGTACTGGAAAATCAGAACTCTTAAAAGAGTTAATCTTGCAGGATATTCGGGAGGGTAAAGGTGTGTGTTTCATAGACCCCCACGACACAATTGAAAAAATCCTCCCCCTTATTCCGCCGGAGCGAGCGGAGGATGTGATTTATTTTTATCCACGGGATTTTGAGCGGCCAATGGGACTCAATCTTCTTGAGGCCGCGACCGAGGAACAGAAGCACTTTATTGCGTCTGCCATCATCAATATGTTTTACAAACTCTTTGACCCCTATAGGACAGGGATTGTGGGACCTCGATTTGAACACGCAGTCAGAAACGGAATGTTGACGGCAATGGCTGAACCGGGTACTACTTTTGTTGAAGTTGTTCGTATTTTAACAGACGCACGTTTTGTTCAGGAGTTGTTGCCAAAGGTTGATGATCCTATAGTGCGGCGTTACTGGACCGATCAAATTGCTCAAACCTCCGACTTCCACAAATCGGAAGTCTTGGATTATATAGTCTCTAAATTTGGCCGATTTGTCACCGACAAAATGATGCGGAATATTATTGGGCAAAGCAAAAGTGCGTTTGATTTTAGAGATGTGATGGATAACGGTAAGATTCTGCTGATTAATTTGGCAAAAGGTGAGATAGGAGAGGAGAACGCAAATTTCTTGGGGCTTGTTTTGATTCCTCGTATTTTGATGGCAGCGATGAGCCGTCAGGATGTGCCGGAAGAAGAAAGACGTGATTTTTATCTTTATGTAGATGAGTTCCAAAATTTTGCGACTCCTGACTTTGCGCAAATTTTATCCGAGGCCCGAAAGTACCGACTTAATTTGTGCGTTGCCAACCAGTTTATTGGCCAGATAGAAGAAGAGGTTAAGAATGCGATTTTTGGTAATGTAGGAACACTCATGTGCTTCCGGGTGGGGGTACAAGATGCCAATTATTTAGCTCGTGAGTTCGCGCCTGTCTTTGCAGAAGAAGATCTCTTAAACATTGAACGCTTCCATGTGTACATGAAGACCACTGTAAGAAACGAACCCGTGCCCCCGTTTTCAGTAGACTTAACCCGTGATTTAGAAGAAGAGAAGAAACTTGCCAATCCTCGGACTGCAGAGATTATCAAGGAGATGTCGCGACTCAAATATGGGCAGGATAGAGCACTGGTTGAAGCAGAAATTACACGGCGAGCCCGACTCTAGCTTTCAGTCTACAGTCTGCAGTAGTCGGTAGTCAGTAGTTTGTAGACAAATTTATGAGCAAAAGACCGCTCTTTTTTTTGTATCTAACCGTCTTTATCAACATGGTGGGGTTTGGAATGGTGTTCCCACTTCTTCCTTTCTACGCGCAGGCGTTTAATGCAACTCCATTTCAGATTGGTCTTTTGGCCGCCTCGTTCTCAATTGTACAATTTTTTACCTCACCCATATTGGGTAGGATTTCTGACAAGGTGGGAAGAAAGCCAGTACTTGTTTGGGGACTTTTAGGCGGAACGATTTCTATGGGGATAATGGGTCTGGCGCAATCTCTTCCCCTTCTTTTTCTCGCCCGCGCATTACATGGGGCTGTGAGTGCAGCCGTACTTCCAGCAGGACGTGCGTATATTGCAGATGTGACCAGTCCGAAAGATCGGGTGGCTGGCATGGGACGAGTTGGTGCGAGTTTTGCACTAGGGTTTCTTTTCGGTCCTGCCTTTGGTTCGTTTCTCGTTGGTTTCGGAGGAATACATGTACCGTTTTTTGTTGCAGCGACTATCTCGGCGCTCAATGCATTCTCAGTTATCCTTTTCCTCTCAGAATCACTGCGAGAAAAAGCTGAAAAGATAGTTATAAGGGAAGGGTTGTTTAATGTGTTTAATATTTTCAAGCACTTGAAGAGTGAGCCAGGAATTTTATTTTCCGTCCTTTTTGCGTGGTCATTTGGGCTCTCAAATAACCAAGTCGCATTCCCGCTTTTAATGGGAGAAAAATTTCACCTTGGGGCAGCGCAAATTGGTTACTTCTTCACTGCAATTGCACTTGTGTCATCATCCGTTCAAGGATATTTTCTGCCCAAGATAGTTAAATTTATGGGTGAGAAGAAGACGATTTTCGCCGGGATGTCCATTATGGGAGGAGCACTCTTATTGCTTCCTTTTGCACCAGAAGTACTATTAGTCACAATCTTATTTATGTTTATGGGCTTGGGTAGCGCACTCAATCGACCAACAGCCGAGGGGGTAATTTCCAGAATTTCTGAGACTGGGCAAGGTACCACTCTTGGTGTCGCAAATTCTTTCGAGAGCTTAGGGCGGGTCGCAGGACCTCTCTTGGGTGGAGTGTTGTATGGTGTCGCCCACTTTCTTCCATTCTTTGTTTCAGCTTCGATTTTATGGCTCATTGCGTTTCTTACCCTTTGGTCATTACGGATTCCTCGCACTCCCTAGGAAAGTTTGATATAATTGTTTTTGGTTTGGACGAGTAGCTCAGTGGTAGACCTGCCTGCGCAGGCAGGGCGCTACTCTTAACATCAATTGTGCGCCCGTAGCTCATTGGTAGAGCGGTTGTCTTATAAGCGAAGCTTGTAAACAGTGTGGAACGGTAGCTCAGCGGTTAGAGCGCTACTCTTATAAAGTAGATGTCGGAGGTTCGAATCCTCCCCGTTCCACAGGGAAGTTTGCAAGCAAGCTTACAAACTCTGTTTATAAACAACAGGTACTTGGTTCAATCCCAAGCGGGCGCACCACAATGATAAAATAAACATAAACTTAATGGCAACGCTTGGATTTATTGGTTATGGAATAGTAGGGCAGGCCACAGGAGAGGGTTTTGCCCGCGGCGGTCACAGGATACTCTTCCACGATAAATACAAAAAATCCGACTCACTCGAACAAGTAGTTACAGAAAGTGAGTTTATTTTTATCTGTGTTCCTACACCGATGTTTGCTGACGAGAGCGGCATTGATTTATCCGTTGTGGAGGAAGTTACCGAAAAGATTGCGCGCGAGGTTCAATCCTTCCAGAATGGAGCGGGAAAGCGTAAGATTGTGGTGATTAAGTCAACGGTACTTCCTGGCACAACAGCGAAGTTTATCAAAAAATACCCCAGAGTAACTTTTGCGGTCAATCCTGAGTTTTTACGTGAGAAGACGGCCTTTTGGGATTTTTTACATCCTGACCGGACGATAATAGGCTCTCTCGATAATAGAGTGGCATTGAAGCTCAAACGTCTCCATCAGACAATCTTACCCAAGAGTGCAAAATTCTTCTTGACAGACCCCACTACCGCAGAATTGGCAAAGTATATGAGCAACGTCATGCTGGCAGCGAAGATTATCTTGGCAAATGAATTTTATACACTCGCTCGCGCGTTGAATATTGAGTATGACTTAGTACGCAGAATGGTTGAGGCCGATCCTCGGATTGGCTTGCACCTGAGAGTTCCTGGGCCTGATGGCGATGTGGGTTTTGGCGGGAAGTGTTTTCCAAAAGATATGGTTGCTCTTTTAGCACTCGGAAGAAAACTTGGAGTTAATCTATCGGTGCTTGAGCATATTTGGCAGAAAAATTTGAAAGTTCGCACCACACACGATTGGAAAGAGATAGATGGAGCAGTGACGAAGAAAAAGGTACCACGGGTGATAAAGGGTATCACAAGTACCACGGGCTAATATGAATTGCTATAACTCTCCCAATGGTTTCGGTTTCCCTTTTTTTTGTTCAGATAGGAGCGATAGGTAGCGCTCGGTCGTTGAGAGACGTTTATGACCAACAATACGTGAGATAGTGAGTAGATCTACTCCTCGAGCCAATTGTTGGACAATAAAGGTGTTGCGCAAATCGTTGACCGTTGCTTCCTCAATCCCTGATTGTGCAAAACAGCGCTCAATGACAGCTCTGATATTTCGTACGAGTAAGGGCCTTCCTGTTTTGGTGACAAAAAGGTGAGGTGACTGTGTGGGGTAGCGTACTTTCAGGTAATCGTCAATTGCATGCCGTGCCGCAGTATTAAGTGGTACAGTCCTTCCTGCAACTTTCACTTCATTTTTCTTTATATCGTCAAGGTTTAAGTTCGCGAGCTCAGAGATGCGCATGCCGGTCTGGAGTAAAATTTCTATGATGGCTGCGGTGCGCAGGTCACCGCGTGCAGCGTCACGCAGTGCCCGATATTCAAGTACTGAAAGAACTCGGGGAGCAGCCATTTCGTATTTGGGGTGGGGGACTGCAAGCGCAGGATCTCCTTCTATGATTTTTCGTTGGCGTAACCAGCGGAAAAAACCCTTGATTGCATTAAGTTTTCTAGCAATCGATTTGGGTGTATAGTGTTTTTCTTCAAGCTCTCGCAGAAAGCTTTCAATATCAACCGTTGAGGCCTCTTGAGCTTCTACTTTTTGAGAGCGTGCAAGGAATTCTGCAAGTTGTGTGAGGTCTTTACGGTACGCTACAATGGTATAGGTGGATTTGTGCTGGGTAGTTAAGAACGAGACGAATTCGGAAATTAAATCTGGGAGTGATTGTGTTTCAGGCATTTTAACCCATAATAAGCAAAGCTTGTTACAAGCTAGCTTATAATAAGCAAAGCTTGTTTCTCGCAAGCTCAAAATAAGCAGAGCTTGTTACAAGCTAGCTTATAATAACAGTTATTTGTTTATCGTGTAAAGTCCCAATTTTTCTAAAATGAGACCAATTCTTGTACTTATACTCCTTGGAAGTTTGGGTATTTCACTGGTATTGGTACGTACCATTTGGAACGTCGTGACGGTACGGGAGCGAGTAA
>CAYIKF010000005.1:28846-31218 GCA_964363945.1 uncultured Gammaproteobacteria bacterium | reverse complement strand
GATCAAGAAGATAAGTAACAAACTTAAAGCTAGTTCAATTCCCCTTAGGGTATTAGGTTATAGGATTAGATTTTTGCAAACTTTAGCGACTTTCTGAAGCTGAAATCCACGAGTTCGATAAAATTCCTATGGAGCGGGATACCAGAATCGAACTGGCGCCTCCACCTTGTCCAACAAAAGCTAAAGCATTTTGATGGATCCGCCAAATTGTTTCACTTTTGGTGAAGGAAGGTAGTTTGAGCAGCTGAAGGGATTCGAACCCTCGGTTTCCTCCTTGGGAAGGAGGCGTGTTGCCACTACACTACAGCTGCTTATTTGCCTTTTAAATAGTTTTCTAATCTTCTTTTGATATACCCTCGGCCAAAGCCTGTTTTTAGCTGTAACTCTCTCTTGCGTGCGTCTGTTTTATTAAAACTAGCCTCATAATAGACAAGTTTTATTATATCAAAACTTTTAGTTGTTTTAATAGACTTTGATTTGTGCTCTTCTAATCTTTCTAAAAGATTTGATGTCGTACCGATGTAGAATTTCTGGCGCTTTCTGCCTGGATCTTTACAGAGAAGAACATAAGTGTAATGCATTGAATTATTGTACCTTGCCCACAAAAAACAAGTATTTAGGTGAGTCCGCCTGAATGCGAAGCTTTCGGCGGAGGAAGGTGGCATACTACCACTGTACTAATCCCGCCAGTTTCCCAATAAAAAATTGAGCAGGCCCAAGTAGCTAAACTATACCACACTACCGGGGTAGTTGCAGTAGATTGCCGGCGTGAATTAGGTCGGGATTTGCTAATTCATTAGTTTGGGCTATTTTTACCCACTGATACCCATCTCCATACGCTCGAACCGCAATATTCCAGAGATTATCACCCTTGACTACCGTATATGAATCGCCCGTAATGGCATTTTGAGAAGTGTCGGTTGCTATGGTAGTTGGAGATGTCTGTGCTATTTTTGGTTCAGCTTTGGGAATGGTTAATGTTTGTCCTACTGCGAGTAAATTTGAATTCGAAAGATTATTTTCACGCGCTATATCTACCCAATTGTAACCTGAACCATAATATTTTTCGGCAATACCCCACAGGTTTTCACCCGCGCTTACTGTATGTTCTGCGGGTAATGTGGGTGTTAGTCTTTCCTCTGTCGTTAAAGGCCCAGGAGTTGTAGTGGTTCGTAGTCCTCGGAAATAATTGATGACTAAGATACCGACGACTACCACCACAATTGCACCAAGTAGCATGCTTATTGTTCCCTCATTAAGCTTAACCGCCTTGAGTATATTTTTGAGGTCCATTATGTGACTTTTCACCTCCTTCCTTGGTATAGGCAGGAGTTTGTGAGCAGTCAATATGTGTGTTAAGCGGACCCGACCGGAATCGAACCGGCGATCTTCCGCGTGACAGGCGGATGTGTTAACCGCTACACCACGGGTCCAAAAGAAAAACTTGTTTCAGTTTCAACTACTATATTATATGTTTTTTATACTGTCAAGGCAAGGAGAGAAGAGTAGTATAATGAATTTATGAGGATGTCGCGCGATATGACTAATCAGGAGGTTGCCCAGCTTCTCCGAGCCGTTGCTGCGGCGCACCAGTTAAAGCCTGGCGGAGCAAATACCCGTTTCCGAGTAATTGCCTATCAACGAGCCGCAGATGCTGCTGAACACGCAACGAGCGAGCTCAAAGATGTTTGGGAGCAGGGAAAACTCGATACCATCCCAAGTTTTGGCTCAAGTATTGCTGGATACCTCGATGAGCTTTTCAAAACTGGCTCGGTTAGGCACTTTAAAACAATTTTTGCCGGTTTGCCTCCTGCCCTTTTTGAACTTCTCCAGGTTCCGGGTATAGGAGTGAAAACGGCATTCAAATTGACTAAAAAACTTGGAATTAAAGACGCGAGCCGTGCTATTGAAAAACTCGAGCGAGCTGCTCGTGAGGGGAAGATCCGCACAATTCCGGGTTTTGGGGAGGATTCCGAAGCTGATATCATACGCAGTATTGAAGAGATTAAAGGAAGAACAGGTAGAATGCTTCTGCCCTACGCAAACCAAATTGCCGATGATGTGGTCAGCTGGCTACGGAAACACCCAGCAGTGGTGCGCGCTGACCCTCTAGGAAGCCTCAGGCGTCAAGTTGCAACCGTAGGCGATGTTGATATCGCTGTTGCCTCAAAAAAGCCCCAGGAAGTCATTGAGCACTTCACAAAGTATCCTAAAAAAACACGGGTGCTTGAGGCAGGAGGACAAACTTCATCTCTGGTTCTTCCTGGCGGAGCGCAAGTTGACCTTATGGTTCAGCCTCCCCAATCTTACGGCTCACTTCTTCAACATTTCACAGGCTCAAAACACCATAATATTGCTCTTCGGGAGTTTGC
>CAYIKF010000005.1:26351-28746 GCA_964363945.1 uncultured Gammaproteobacteria bacterium | reverse complement strand
GGGCAGGGGAGCTTGGGTATGAGTACTTGGGTTTTAGTGAACATAACCCTTCACAGTCGGGTAATACCAAGAAACAGATTTTAGAGCTTCTTAAAAAGAAAAAAGAGGCTATTGAGAAAATTAATTACTCACGTGGAAAAAGTGAAAACAAAAGGATAAAAAAAGTATTCAATGGCCTGGAGATTGATATTAAACCTGATGGAGGTTTGGCAATTCCCGAAGAGGGGTTTGAATTTTTGGATTATGCGATTGTTTCTGTACATTCCAGCTTTAGACAGAACAAAAAAGAGCAAACCAAACGCGTTATTACTGGGCTTTCCCATCCCAAAGCAAAAATTCTAGGCCATCCCACAACAAGAAGATTAAATAGGAGGGAAGGAATTGAGTTTGATTGGGAGCAAATTTTTGATTTTTGCAAAAAACACGATAAATGGCTTGAGATAAATTCGTGGTTTGATAGACTTGATCTTCCCGATACTTTGGTTCGTGAAGCTGTGAAGCATGGTGTTAAGATGGTCATAAACACTGATAGCCACCAGCTCGAGCATATGGAAATTATGCGGTACGGAGTTTCAGTTGCGCGCCGTGGTTGGGCAACTGCCACTGATATAGTTAACACCTGGGACTGGACAAAGTTTTCAAAAGCGTTTAGTATGTAAATAGACCAAAGCGCACTATGAATCCTTTATATATCACATTTGGAGTTTTGGGAGCTTTAGTTTTATGGATGCTATTTACTTACAACAGCCTGATTACCCTTCGAAATAGGGTAAGAGAAGCCTGGTCACAAATTGATGTACAGCTGAAACGCCGCTCATCACTAATTCCCAATCTTGTTGAGACAGTTAAGGGCTATGCCAAGCACGAGAAGGAAGTGTTTGAAAATGTGACAAAGGCACGAAGCGCACTTCTTGGTGCAAAAAATCCGCATGAGGCTGCATCAGCAAACGATATGCTCACCGGCGCTTTGAAATCTTTATTTGCACTAGCTGAAAACTATCCGGATTTGAGGGCTTCGGAGAACTTTAAGCAGCTTCAAGAGGAATTATCCGATACCGAAACAAAAGTTGCGGCGAGCCGCCAGTTTTATAACACAAACGTGCTTGATTTAAATAATTCCCTCGAGACAGTTCCCTCTGCCTGGATTGGACAAATGTTCGGCTTCAAAAAAGAGGACTTCTTCAAAGCCACAGAAGAAGAAAAATCCGACGTAACGGTGAAGTTTTAAAATCTCCTTGATATACTTAAGAGTAATGTCTCCGAAAGTAGCTGAAAGAGTATCAATTCTTCTAGGTCCGCAAATATGGTTGCCTCTCCTTTTAATAATCTTCATATCCCGAACGGGACTAACAGCACAACAAATTAAAATTCTACTCCCTCCACTCTTACTTTTCCAGGTAATTATTCCACTTGCCTATTTACATTCAGCTCGTCGTATGGGATGGGCAATTTCGTGGGATCTTCCAAGGAGAAAAGAACGTTTACGATTTTTTATACTTTTGTTTTTTGCTAATTCAATCTCTTTAGTATTAGTTTATCTTTTTGGCTCCAAACTACTTTTCGACTTATCAGTTTTATTGTTTCTTTTAATGAGTCTTACGGTGATTGCTACTTACTTTTCTAAATTAAGTCTTCATGTGAGTTTAAATACGTTTGGCGCACTACTTGCCAATTTTCTTTTCGGGTGGAGTATACCGTTTCTTTACCTTGCGATTCCAATCATAGTGTGGGCCAGATTAATACTTAATAAACACACAATTAGTCAGTTACTCATCCCTGTTTTTATAAACTCAACACTTATCATGCTGTTTTTATATTACTTTGGCTACATGTAGCTTGTTTCATAGGATGAATTCGAGTACAATTGTATTCGTATGGTAGCCGTTAATACCGCATGGGACCAGGTAAGCCAAAATGTCTTCAAAACGTGGTTGATTATGTTCCTTTTCAGTCTGTTCACGGTAGGCGTGGTGTATGTACTCGCGCGTGGGCTGGGGTTTGGAGAAGTAGGAGGATTAGGAATCGTAGGAATAGCGCTAATAATAGCCGGGATAATGAATTTTGTTTCCTACTATTGGTCTGACAAGATTGTACTGGGTATCTCAAAGGCCAAACCAATAGAAAAAAAAGATAACCCTCAAGTTTACCGTTTAATTGAAAATTTATGCATTGCGGCAGGACTTCCTTTGCCTAAGATATATTTAATTGAGGACAGCGCACCGAACGCATTTGCGACTGGCCGGGATGCGAAACATGCAGCTATCGCATTTACCTCCGGAATCCTTGAAAAACTTAATAAACAGGAACTCGAAGGAGTTGCAGCTCACGAGCTTTCCCATGTGGGAAACAGAGATACACTCCTCATGAGCATAGTTTCAATTTTAGTAGGAACAGT
>CAYIKF010000005.1:8582-26251 GCA_964363945.1 uncultured Gammaproteobacteria bacterium | reverse complement strand
AAGTTGATACCAAAAACATTCAGCCGATTGCACAGATTACTGGGCTTGAGAATGTAGAGCGCAGTGATGAACCAACAACTCAACCGCTTACCCAAGAAGAAGTACTTTTTAATGCCTCGTCAACTCATAATAACCTTTTCAAAGTGAAGGCAATTCTTAAAGAGTCAAGTGACATGTGACAAGTAACACGTTATGAGACTAAATGAACTTACAATTAAAGATGCTCATGAAGGATTAAAGAAGAAACAATTCTCTGCTGTTGAATTAACGAAAGCTGTTTTATCCGAGATAAAAAAGAAAGAAAAAACAATTCGGGCGTATATTACAGTGACTGAGCAGGAAGCGCTTGACGGGGCTCGAAAAGTTGATCAATTAATTACTGATAATCAACCACTCAGCCCACTTTCCGGGATTCCCGTTGCTGTAAAAGATGTAATTTCGACTCAAGGGGTAGAAACTTCGGCAGGTTCAAAAATTCTCGAAGGGTATATTCCGCCCTATGATGCGACAGTTGTACAAAAATTGAGAGAGCAGAATGTTGTTATCATAGGCAAAACAAATTGTGATGAGTTTGCAATGGGCTCATCAACCGAGAATTCGGCGTACCAAAAAACTAAAAATCCTCATGATACGACCAGGGTCCCTGGTGGTTCATCAGGAGGTTCAGCTGCTGCCGTTGCAGCCCATGAGTGTCTTCTGTCTCTGGGTTCTGATACCGGTGGTTCTATTCGTCAACCGGCAGCACTTTGCGGCGTGGTAGGGCTCAAACCGACATACGGACGTGTCTCTCGATATGGTTTAATCGCAATGGCTTCCTCACTTGATACGATTGGACCAATTGCTAAAACAGTTGAAGATGCAGCTCTTGCTCTTACACTTATTGCTGGACATGATCCGCTTGATGCTACAACTAGAAATGTGCCAGTTCCTGATTACACCAAAAAACTTCGTGATGGGATAGTGGGTGTTAGGGTTGGTGTACCAAGAGAATATTTTGGTCAAGGGTTGAATACTGATGTGCGAAAGATGGTTGAGCGGGCGATTAAACAACTTGAGGAACAAGGGGCAAAAGTTGTAGAAATTTCACTGCCTTATCAAGAGTATGCACTAGCTGTATATTACATCATTGTGCCGTCTGAGATTTCAGCAAACATGGCGCGGTTTGATGGAGTACGCTACGGAAAGGACCGTGCACATTTTGGAGACGAAGTGAAGCGTCGTATCATGTTAGGAACCTACACCTTGTCTTCTGGTTATTATGATCAGTACTACAACAAGGCAGCAAAGGTACGTGCTCTTATTAAAAGAGATTTTGATGAGGCATTCCGAAAAGTTGATGTGATTATTGGACCTACTTCACCAAGTGTTGCGTGGAAATTTGGTGAAAAGACGGACAACCCCCTTGAAATGTATCTTTCGGATATTTATACCATTACTGCAAATCTTGTCGGGATACCAGGAATTTCTATCCCTTGCGGTCAAGTTCAAGGGTTACCGGTAGGACTACAGATTATGGGTCCGCATTTTGGAGAGGAAAAAGTTCTACAAATTGCATATGCGTATGAACAAACAACAAAATAAAAAATATGAGCCAGTAATTGGACTTGAAGTTCATGTGCAACCTGCAACAAGAACCAAGATGTTTTGTGCACACCCGGTGCCCGAGTTTGGTGCGCAACCAAACACTTGCGTGTGTCCGGTGTGTTTGGGGCTGCCAGGAGCGCTTCCTGTTCCAAACAAACAAGCGATTGAATGGACCGTTCTTATTGGTCTTGCACTCGGATGTAAAATCGCAAACTTTTCAAAATTTGACAGAAAGAATTATTTTTACCCTGACTTGCCAAAAGGCTACCAAATAAGCCAGTATGATTTACCTTTTTGCCAGGATGGAAAAGTAAGGCTCGACCCGCCTGACGGACGGGCAGGCAGCGGGAAATTGGTTCGTATTAGGCGTGTTCATCTTGAAGAAGACACAGGGAAATTGATGCACAGTTATCAACTTTCTCCCGCCAATCACTCTTTCTCTCTTATTGATTTCAACAGAAGCGGAGTCCCTTTGGTTGAAATTGTTACCGAGCCAGATATTAGCTCGGCAAGCGAAGCAAAAGAGTATGTGACCAAACTTGCACAAATTATTCGTTACCTTGGTGTTTCATATGCGGACATGGAGAAGGGGCAAATGAGGCTTGAGCCGAACGTATCGCTACGGAAAGTAACAAGTGACAAGAAACAAGTAACAAATTTGCCAGATTACAAGGTGGAGGTTAAGAATATTAACTCATTTCGTTTCGTTGAGCGGGCGATTAATTATGAAATTCAAAGGCAACAAGAATTATTAGAAAAAGGTGAAAAGATTGCTCAAGAAACAAGGGGATTTGATGAAAAGAGAGGAATTACTGTTTCTCAGCGGGTAAAAGAAGAAGCACAAGATTACCGCTATTTTCCGGAGCCGGATATACCACCGATTCGGTTTTCAGATAGCCAGACATCAGATATCAGACATCAGATATCAGAATTACCTGATGCGAAAAGGGGACGCTTCGTGAAACAGTATGGATTAACAGCGCCGCAGGCGACTAACTTGATACAAACTCAGCAACTTGCAGACTTTTTCGAAGAAGCTGTAAAAGATGGCAAAAAGTTTGGCCAAGAAGCAAAAACGATTGCGAATGTGATAATTAATAAAAAAATCGACTGGCAGAATTTACTACCCGCACAACTGGTCCAAGCACTAGTTCATGGTCAAAGAGAAGAAATAGAGCCAGGAGTATTAGAAAAGGCAATTGATGTAGTTATAGCAAGAAATAAAGAAACAATAGAAAGTTTTAAAAAAGGAAAAACCGGAGTCCTTGAATTTCTAGTTGGACAAGTATTAAAAGAAACAAAGAGTCGCGGAAACCCAACAGAAATCCGTGAAAAACTACTTGAGAAACTTCTAATAAAGGAGTAAAATAAAACAGTCATGGAAGAACAATCAAAAGAGCCAGAAACAATTCCAGGAGAAAAATTTGGGCATTTAAAAAGGCAATACGAACCTCAAAGAGAAGAGTCTGGAAGAGTGCTAAGAGAGAGTGGAGTTGACCCAGCAACCCCTGAATTTAGAAAAGCAAGAGCAAAGGTAGCAAGAAAGCTTCTAGAAAAAACTTTTGAAGGCGAGATTGACTCACTTACTAAAATTCTTAATAGAAAGGGATTTGAAAGACGCTTACAAGAAGAATCCTCAAGAGCAGAAAGATATGGACACAGACTGACATTATTATTCTTAGACCTGAATGAATTTAAAACAATTAATGATACAAAGGGACACGCTGAAGGTGATAGATTGTTGCAACAATTTGCTTCAATACTAAGAGAGCAAAGCAGAGCATCAGATGTTGTAGCCCGGTGGGGAGGGGACGAGTTTGTAGTATTATTTCCAGAGATAAATATGGATCAAGGACAATTAGTTTGGGAAAGATTTAGTAAAATATTCAGTTCGAGAAATTTATCTGTAAGCGCTGGTCTTACAGAAGTAGATCCAGATAATGTTGAGGATTCACTTAAAAAAGCAGATCAAGCAATGTTTGAAGCTAAAGAAGTATCGAAAAAGCTTGGCAAAAGCCACCTGAAAACCGCTTATTGAAAATAGACAAAAAGATAGTATGGCTAACTTCGTCCATCTTCATACCCATACAGAGTACTCACTCCTTGATGGATTAGCACGAATTCCAAAACTAATTGAACAAGTCAAAGAGTATGGGATGAATGCAGTAGCAATCACAGATCATGGAGCGCTCTATGGGGTTATTCCTTTTTACTTTGCTTGTGTTAATACGGGGGTAAAACCAATTATTGGCGTGGAAGGCTACATGGCCACGCGCTCCCGCTTAGATAAACAACCAAGCTTAGACGCCGACCAGTACCACCTAATTCTTCTGGCACGAAATGCAACCGGTTACCAAAATCTTATGAAGCTTGTGACAGAAGCTCACTTGGAAGGATATTATTATAAACCGCGCATTGATTGGGAACTACTCGAAAAATATAGTGAAGGACTAACTGTGCTTTCCGGCTGTCTTAATGGTGAAATTTCCCATCTTTTGCTCGAAGGCAACAGTACAGAAGCAGAAAAAAGGGCAAAACGGTTCATCCAGGTTTTCGGGAAAAATTATTATTTTGAGCTCCAGCGTCATACTAATATACCTGAGCAAGATACGGTCAATGAGGGACTACTGAAACTGTCACGACGCTTAGGCGTTCCGGTTGTCGCAACAGCAGATTTACACTATGTAAAAAAAGAGGAAGCCGCAGCCCAAGATGCACTTCTTGCTATCCAAACCCAAAAGAAAATAGACGATAAAAACCGGCTTTCCATGATTAACTCACCAGATTTCTATGTTAAGTCACCAGAGGAGATGGCTTCTCTATTCTCTGACATTCCAGAAGCGGTAGATAACACGGTTAAAATTGCTGAAAGTGCAAATATCGAAATTCCCTATGGACAATGGATTCTCCCCCGTTATCCCCTCCCTGAAGGTAAAACAGCAGAAGAACATTTACGAGATTTAGTCGAAGAGAGAAGAAGAGTACGTTATCCAAAACAAAGTTATAGGTCAAGTACAAAAGACAAACAAATAAAAGAACGAATTGATTATGAACTTGGTATTATTAACGAAAAGAAATTTGCCACCTATTTTCTTATCGTTCAAGACTTTGTAAACTGGGCAAAACAACAAGGAGTGAGGGTTGGACCAGGACGTGGGTCGGTTGCCGGTTCTATAGTTTCTTTTATCTTGCGAATAACTGCCATAGACCCCTTAGAACATAATCTTCCCTTTGAGCGATTTTTAAATCCTGGTCGTCCTACACCTCCTGATATTGATCTTGATTTTGCGGATGATAGACGAGATGAAGTAATTGAATATGTGACTCACAAATATGGGATCGACAAAGTTGCGCAGATTATTACCTTCGGACGAATGGAGGCTAGGATGGCAATACGCGACGTCGCACGGGTTTTGGGGTATCCGTATGCGGTAGGAGACAGAATTGCAAAACTTATCCCTTTTGGCCCCCAAGGATCCCATATGACCATTGAACGGGCGGTTGAGATTTCCCCAGAACTTGCAAGTTTGTATGAAACAGATGAAGACACGAAACGTACTCTTAATCTTGCACGCCAAATTGAAGGTGTGGTGCGGCATGCCTCAACTCACGCAGCAGGAGTCGTGATTGCAGACAAAGAACTGACCGCCTATACCCCACTCCAGAGGGAAACAAAGGGAGACCGTATCATCACCCAATATGACATGTATGCGCTTGATTTAAACGCAGCCGAACAACCAGGCCAAGCAATAGGGCTTTTGAAGATGGACTTTTTGGGCCTTCGAAACTTAACTATTCTTGAGAAAGCACTCTCATTTATCAAGGAACAAGGAGGAAAAGACATCGATCTTTCTGAAATTCCACTGGATGATAAAAAGGTATTCAAGCTTCTTTCCTCCGCTGAAACCACCGGTGTATTTCAGCTTGAATCGGCAGGAATGAGACGTCTCGCGAAACAACTTGCCCCTTCTCGCTTTTCTGACATTGCCGCAATGGTCGCATTATATAGACCGGGACCAATGCAGTTTATAGACGAATTTATCTCTCGAAAGAAATCAGGGAAACTCTCCTATCCTCACCCTAAACTTGAATTAATCTTATCGGAGACATATGGAATCGCCGTGTACCAAGAACAGTGCATGCAAATTGCTCAAATACTTGCAGGGTATGACGCTGTGGAGGCAGACCGTCTGAGGCTGGCAATTGGAAAGAAGAAAAAGACAGTGATGGCAAAGGAGCGCGTGAAGTTTATCAAGCGAGCAACCGAACTTGGAGTCGAGAAAAAAACTGCAGAGGCTGTGTTTGATTTAATCGAGCGGTTTGCGGGATATGGATTTAATAAAGCGCACTCTGTCTCTTATGCAATGATTGCCTATCAAACTGCATGGATGAAAGCAAATTACCCTGTTCCCTTTATGGCTGCGCTTCTCACCGCCGAGTCGGGAAATCCTGAAAAGGTGGCGTTGGGCGTAGGAGAATGCAAACGAATGGGTATCGTAGTCCTCTCCCCTGATATTAATGCATCCTCTGTTGGATTTACACTCGAGAAACAAAGGGAATCACTCAATGGGTGGGCTATTCGATTTGGGTTCTCAGCGATTAAAAACGTAGGAAAGGCGGCAATTGAGGAAATCCTTGCAAAAAGAGAAGAGGTTGGGAAATTCAGCTCGCTGACACATTTCTGCTCAGTTGTTGATACTCAAAAAGTGAATAAGAAGGTTATTGAAAGCTTGATTAAGGCAGGTGCACTGAGCGAGTTTGGGAAGCGCGCGGCCCTGTTGGTCGCACTAGAGCAGGTGCGAGCGGGCGGCAAATCACGAGACACTAATCAAACAGCGCTTTTTCAGGAACAAGAAAATGAAGAGGTAAAAGTTGATACGCTTCCTGATATCCCAGAGTTCACGCAAGAAGAACTACTTGCGCTTGAGCGTCAGCTCATTGGTTTTTCCTTAACAGAGAACCCTTTGGGTGATTTTGTCAAAGAAGCAGCGCGTCTTGCTACACATAAGATTTTTGAGTTGGCAAGCGATGATACCGGTAGCACAGTCAAACTCGCAGGCGTGTTACGAAGTGTTCGTATTGTCCTGACTAAGAACGGAGGAAAAGAAATGGCGTTTGCTGATTTTGCCGACGATACAGGAGTGGTTTCCTTAGTTATCTTTCCAAAGCTTTTTGCGAGCAACGCGCAGGTATGGAGGCAAGATGTGCTCCTCGTTGTTACCGGTAAAGTTGATGAGCGGGAAGGCGCAATAAATATTCTTGTTGATGGGGTACAAGAAATAAATACACACGAGGAGGAGCATAATGAGGGACCAATCACCATGCGTATTTCTGCCCGCACAAAACCAGCAACGTTATTCAGACTCAACCAACTATTACAGACAAATCAGGGGGATACGGAGCTGGTGCTTGAGTTTGAGAATGGAGCGGCGGTCAAACAAATTAAGCTTCCCTATGGTGTTGACTGGAACCCACAGCTTGAGCAGAAAATTAATGAAATTTTGGGCAAATGATGGTAAAATAGGAAAATGGCACTTTTTGCGAAACATAACGAAATAGAATTTGGTGTCGGAGATATCGTTCGTCTCTACCTAAAAACCCAAGAAACAGGGAGAAGGCAAGGAATGTTTGAGGGGATGGTTATTGGCATTCGTGGAGAGGGAGAAAACAAGACGTTTACTGTGAGAAAAATGGGTGCTGATAGAATAGGGATTGAACAAATTTTTCCACTTTTCTCTCCGTGGATAGAAAAAGTTGAGGTGAGGGAGCGTCGAGTTGAGGGAGTACGGCGCGCAAAGTTATATTACCTGCGAGGTCGTCCAAAGGCAGATATTGATGCAATCACCCACAGAGCTGCAGGGAAAGGGAAAATGAAAATTGTCACGAAGCCTAGAAAAGTTGCTAAGGCAAAAAAGAGAAGAAAAGTAATCCGAAGAAAGAAATGAGAAGCACGGCTTCGGCTGGGAAAATTGGCGAAGAATACGCAGTAACGCTTCTTAAGAGAAAAGGATATAAAATTCTTACCCGTAATTTCCGTTCAAAATTTGGAGAAATTGATATTGTTGCAACAGAAAACCATACATTGGTATTTGTGGAGGTAAAGACACGATGGAGTCCAAAGTTTGGTAACCCCGAAGAAGCAGTAACTCCTCGAAAACTAGCTCATCTTGAACGAACCGCACACTATTTTAAGCTTCTTAATCCAAAATCTCCTGACGCTTCCCGTATTGATGTTGTAGCAACAGAGGTGAGAGATGGGAAAGTCACTGCAGCTCGAATCCTTAAGAATGTTACGGGATTTTAAAGGAAGGCAAGGTGTGGTACTCTTAAAGTAATGAAGATTCTTGGTATTGATCCTGGGACTGCGACGACTGGATATGGGTTCATTGAGAAAAACGGAGAGGGGTATGAATTTGTTGAATTTGGGTTGATTCAAACTGCTAAAGAAGAGCTACCAGAGAGGAGACTCAATAGTATTTATAAAGAGATGCTTTCAATTATTAAATTGTATAACCCAGACATAATTGCAATTGAGCGATTGTTTTTCGCAACCAATGTAAAAACCGCAATGAGTGTTTCTCAAGCAAAAGGTGTCATTATGCTTGCTGCCGCTCGAAGAAATGTCAAAATCGTTGAATTTACCCCTATGGAAGTAAAGAAAACTATTGCCGGTTCAGGAAACGCAAAAAAAGACGCCATGAAAAGTACGGTGCGAAAAATTCTTAAGGTTCGAAGTAAAAAGAAACAAAAAACTCATTTTGATGATGCAGCGGACGCACTTGCAATTGCTCTGTGCTATTTCGAACGACAGTGAGAAACAAGCTCTGCTTAGCCTGAAAGGCCAAGCTCTGCTTACTTTTGAACAAAATAGTGTAGTAAAATAAAGAAATGGAGGCCCGTGAGGGGAGGTGATAAGAAGTGCCAGACATTAAACTGGGAAAAGTGACGCATTATTATGATAAGATTGGCGTTGCAGTAGTTGAATTAAACGCTGACCTTGCAGTGGGTGATACCGTAAAATTTGTACGAGGCGGAGAAGAATTGTTTTCCCAAAAGGTGTCTTCAATGCAGGAAGAGCACAAGAGCTTGGATAGTGCAGAAGCTGGCCAAGCAATTGGTCTAAAAGTTTCGCAGGAGGTAAAAGATGGCGCGGAAGTTTACAAGGTTGTTGAATAAACTGCGTAAAAGACGTTTTTCATTTTCCCCCTCGCCTCATATTGGCTCTCGCGTAAGACGCCTCATCAGAGAGTGCGAACTTTCTTACATTGACGTTTCTAGGATTTTTTGTGTTGAGAGTAGTGGTTCAACGTCTCGGGCATATGCCCGTATGTGGGGGCTCTCACGCATTTGGCAAGAAACACTAAAAACTCCTCCAGCCTACATTCTTGAGGTTACCCATCGCTTTCTTAAACTTACACCTCGCGAGCAAGATGAAGTGTTACTCCATGAACTTGCACATGTCCCCAAAAACTTTTCAGGGGCTCTAGTGGGACACAACGGAATTAATAGACGAATGAAGCAAATGATTCAAAAATTAAGAAAATGACAAGAGAAGGCACGCTTTTTATTGTGGCAACACCTGTTGGGAATTTAGGTGATATTACCCTTCGCGCGTTAGAAGTATTAAGAAGCGTAGATGCAGTATTAGCAGAAGATACAAGGAGGACCACTGGACTCCTTACCCACTATGATATTAAAAAGCCCCTTATTTCCTTCTTTGAGGGAAATGAGGAAAGAAAAATTTCGGAGGTTTTAGAACAATTAAAAAAAGGTGGGAAAATTGCCTTAGTTTCGGATGCCGGTACCCCTTTAATTTCAGATCCAGGATTTAAATTGGTAAGAGAGGTAATTAAACAAGGAATAAAAGTAGACTCTATTCCCGGCCCATCCGCCGCTATCGTTGCATTAACCATTTCGGGCCTACCACCTGATAAATTTATTTTCTTGGGATACTTACCTAAAACTCCCGGGAAAGCGCAAAAGGTTATTGAACACATAAAGAAAATTTTGGAAATACAAAATATGACAGTTATTTTATTCGAGTCACCCTATCGTTTAATTAAAACACTGATTTTAATTAAACAAAATCTTGGGAATATAACTATTGTTGTCTGTCGAGAATTAACAAAAGTGCATCAGGAGGTGCGCAGAGAAAACATAAGTGATGTATTAGCGCACTTTGAAAAAGTTGCGCCCAAAGGTGAATTTACTATTCTTTTCAACAGGGTATAATCAATCTAAATATTATGATAGCAGTTCTTCATGGCGATAATCAGGTTGCCACACGTACACGACTCTTGGAATTAAAAGATGAATTTGAAAAAAAAGGCTTTTCTATTATTACCCTTGATGGCAAAACAACCGAGTGGAACCAAATTGTACTTCACGCCTCTTCTACTACTCTGTTAGGGGAGGGGAGTGCGGTTATTGTAGAAGGATATTGGAGTTTGAGAAAGGGGCCGCCGACCCAGAGGGCCTCTGACCCGGAGGGAAATGTTGTATTTTGGGAGCCAAAAGAATTATCTAAAACATTTCTATCAAGCTTTCCCAAAGAATGGAGTATTGAGCATTTCAAAATTCCCCGCCTTGCGTTTAAATTTCTTGATACCCTTTCTCCTAAAACTACCCAAAACTCGCTTAAAATGTTCCACCAGATCCTTGAGCACGAGCCAGCAGAACTCGTGCTTCCTTTGATCGCTTGGCACGTTCGGCAACTTATATGGATTAAAGAATCGCCGCAGACAGCTACTATGCCATATTGGAAGAAAGACAAGCTTAACCGTCAAGCTTCACTTTTTACTAAAGAGCAACTCTACCAGCTTCATGAGCAATTACTTAAGATTGATAGGAGTCTTAAAACCGGCAGTAGTCCCCTTCCCCTCTCTTCCTCTCTTGACCTTCTGTTAGCCCAGATTTAGAATGATACTGATGGGATTGTTTGGAACAAGTGGAATTCGCGGTGATGCAGAAAAGTTGTTTACGAACCAATTTTGTTTTGACATTGGAAGAACGTTTGCACAATTTCTAGAACAGCATAATACACTCGGGCCTATAGCCATTGGTATGGATTCTAGACCTTCAAGTCCTCGAATTCGTGATGGGCTGTTTAAGGGTTTAGCAACTGGAGGGATAGAATTGTTTGATGAGGGAATATGCCCAATTCCTGCAATTAATTGGATTTTAAAAGCAGCTCCTGTCTCTGCGAGTTTGATGATTACCGGCAGCCATATCAATACAAAACTTAATGGTGTAAAATTTTATGCATTTGAAGAAGAGATTACTAAGGAGCACGAAGAAGAAATTGAGAACAGTTACCGTACCTTAAAAAAACAACGACAAAATATTCCAACTGAGGAACCGGAAGTGCATCAAGAATCACGCGCACAAGAGTTATACATAGAGATGCTCGCAGGACTTATTACCGAAAATCTTCCTTCTTGGAAAGTGGCGGTTGATTGTGCAAATGGGGCGCAATCAGTCGTTATTCCCTCCTTACTTACCCGTCTTGGACTTACTGTTGTTAGGGTTAATTGTGAACCACAACAAGAGCTTATTGCCCGAGACACAGATACCGACGATAAAGCAGTCATTGAAAAGCTTAAAGAAACGGTGGTACGTGAGAAGGCAGATTTTGGTATTGCTTACGATGGCGATGGTGACAGAGTTGTGTTTATTGATGAGAAGGGAAATTTTATTCAAGGTGAATATAGCTGTTCATTAGTTGCAAAATATAGCGACACTTCTGTTGTTGTGACTCCCATAAGCAGCTCGCAAGTCGTTGATACAATTGGGAAAAAAGTAATACGGACAAAAGTTGGTTCTCCATATGTGGTTGCGGGTATGAAGGAATCAGGTGCTACGTTTGGGTTTGAGCCAAACGGCGGAGCAATTTCCAGCGAAATCATGTATACTCGCGACGGGGGATCAATGGCAATAAAAATACTGCGACTCTTTGCACAATTTGAAGGCCATTTCTCAGAGCTTATTGGACAGCTACCAAAATTTCATATGAAAAGAACAAAAGTGGATTGCCCCAGCGAGCTTAACCAAAAAATCATTTCAGCTGCAAAACAAGAATTTAAGGGAGAAAAAACAGAAGAGTTGGATGGGTTAAAAATATGGATCGATAATGCTACTTGGATTCTTTTTCGTCCCTCTGCAAATGCACCGGAGTTTCGAGTATTTGCTGAAAGCACATCAAAAGAAAAAGCAGAGGAGTTAAAAGAACAAGGTATAAGTTTTGTGCAAAATATGATCAAGAAGTTAGAATAATATGAATAACGAAGCAGTTGAAAAAGTAAGGGCATCAATTGAGCAACTTCCCGAGCAGTACGAGCAAGCGTGGAAAGAATCTACTGAAGTGAAATTTCCAAGTGAATATAAAGATGTTGAGAAAGTTATTGTATGTGGTATGGGAGGATCTGGATTGCCAACACACTTTATTACAAGTGTTTTTGCCGCAAAAGTACCAATTATTCTTATTAATGGTTATGATATTCCCTATTGGGCAGATAAAAAAACACTAGTTCTTCTTTCTTCCTATTCCGGTGAAACAGAAGAAACACTTTCTTGTGGGGAACTTGCCAAAAAAAATAATTGCCGGATAACAGGGATAGCTTCAGGGGGAAAATTAGCTCGATGGCTTAGAGAAAATAACTATCCAAGTTATATTTTTAACCCTATTTACAACCCTTCAGGAAAACCGCGGCTTGGTATCGGTTATGGAATTTTTGGACAGCTAGGACTCTTAGGCACATTAGGCTTAATCCAGCCAATTGGAGGTACTTTGGGAAATGTTGTCCCGCGGGAAATTAAAAGAATGGGTTCATCTTTTTCCTTAATAAATAAGCAGGCCAGAAAACTTGTTCCGAAACTTAAAGGTGAAGGTGTTATGATTTTCGCAGCCGATCACCTTGTGGGAAATGCCCATATTTTTGCCAACCAATTGAATGAAACAGCTAAAACATTCGCTACCTGGTTTTCCTTACCTGAGGCGAATCACCATTTACTAGAAGGGTTAAAGTACCCAAGGGAAAATTTAGTTTCCATTTTCCTTGTTTCTTCCTCCTACAGTAAAATGATGCAAAAACGATTTGAGCTAACAGCTCAGGTTGTAAAGGAAAATAAGTTTGAGACGTATGAGTATCGGCCAAAACAAGGAAATCTTCTTGGAGAAGCACTTGAGGTGCTCTTAACAACCAGCATCATCTCACTTGAGCTTGGAATTACCTATAAAGAGAATCCTCTTGAGATCCCCTGGGTTGACTGGTTCAAAAAACAACTTGCTAAATAATATAAATTTCTTCAAAATAAAGATAGAGCTTGTTTTTTGCTAGCTCAAAATAAAAAGAGATGGCCACACTGTCCAAGCTAGTTGTTGATTTCAAAGAAGTTGATAAAGGAGATATTCCCACTGTTGGTGGGAAAGGAGCAAATTTGGGAGAAATGGCACGAGCCAATTTTCCTGTTCCTCTCGGATTTATTCTTACCGTTGACTCTTATAAAAAATTCCTTTTTGAAAACAAACTCACGGGAAAACTTGAGGAAATTCTACGCTCCGTTGACCAAGAAGACCCACGGACACTTCAACATGCATCAGAAGCAGTAAGTGCTTTGTTTGCAAAAGCCACGATTCCTTCCGAAGTACAACAAGAAACAATTGCCCGTTATCGAAAAATGGGTGGCGTGTTCAAAAAAGCGCTCGTTGCTGTACGCTCCTCAGCCACAGCCGAAGACCTCCCTTCTGCTTCTTTTGCCGGGCAACAAGCAACATTTTTAAATGTGCAAGGCGAAACCCACCTTATGGCGTCAATTAAGAATTGTTGGGCTTCACTTTTTACCGCCCGTGCGATTTTCTATCGCGCCCAAAATAAAATTCCCCATAAAAATGTATTCATAGCGGTGATTATCCAAGAAATGGTTGAGGCAGAAGTATCAGGTGTTGCGTTCACCGTTGACCCTGTCACTCAGGAAAAAAATGTAATGGTAATAGAAGCAGTATGGGGATTGGGTGAGCTGATTGTACAAGGTGCGGTGGTGCCTGACAGTTATAGAGTGAGCAGGAATACTCTTGAGATTATTTCCCGAGAGTATTCGCACCAGGAAGTGGAACTTATACGAGTGCGAAAGGAAACAAAAGTTAGGAAAGTTGCTGCGGCGCGACAAAAGAAACGCAAACTCACCGATGCACAAATAAAGGAGTTGGCCACTGTTTTGGCAAAAATTCACACCCATTACTATTTTCCTCAAGATATTGAATGGACTTTTTGGAAAAAGAAGTTTTATATTGTGCAGTCGCGTCCAATAACTACGTTAGGAAAAGGTGTCGAAGTATCAAAGAGCCAAAGCAAGGAAAAAACCAAACAGTCCACTCGTCCTTTTGCCCATCCTCCAATACTCAAAGGTATCGCAGCAAGCCCCGGTATTGGAACTGGAAGGGTCATCAAGATAAAAAGTCCTAAAGAATTATCCAAAGTTAAGAAGGGAGATGTGCTGGTGACAGTTATGACTTCTCCCGACTATGTGCCGGCAATGCGAAAGGTTGTCGCAATTGTGACAGATAGTGGCGGACAAACCTCACACGCGGCAATCGTATCACGGGAACTGGGAATTCCAAGCGTTGTGGGAACAAAAAATGCCACGGCATTTTTGACTGACGGCCTTATTGTGACTGTTGATGGTAAAGCAGGACTGGTGTACAAAGGAGGACACGTAGCAGGTAGCGCGCAGCAGATGGTGGGAAAAGAGAACAACTACCAGCCACCAACAACAAGCTACATACCGTTAAAGACTGCTACCAAGCTCTATGTCAACCTCGCTGAGCCGGAGAAAGCCGCCCAGATAGCAGTGAGAAATGTTGATGGTGTGGGATTGTTACGGGCTGAATTTATAATGGCAAATATCGGGGTTCATCCGAAGAAAGCACTAAAAGATGGCAACGGCCCCGAGTTTACAAAAAAACTTGCCGACCACTTAATTACCTTTTGTGAGGCATTTTATCCACGCCCTGTGGTATACCGTTCGACTGACTTTAAAACCAATGAGTATAGGAACTTAAAGGGAGGGGAAGCATATGAACCGGAAGAAAGCAATCCACTACTCGGGTTTAGGGGTGCGTTCCGTTATATCCATGATCCAAAAGTATTCGGGCTTGAAATTTCTGCGCTCAAAAAAGTACGCGAGAAAGGATTTAAAAACTTGTGGCTTATGATCCCCTTTGTCCGTTCACCTCAGGAGATGTTCGCCGTCAAGCGTCTAATTGCAGCTGCAGGACTGCTTCGCTCCCCAACATTTAAACTTTGGCTTATGGTCGAGCTACCAGTGAATGTAATTTTGTTACCTCAATTTATTAAAACGGGGATTGATGGCGTGTCCATTGGCTCAAACGACCTTACCATGCTTATGACTGGAACCGACCGTGATAATGAGACAGTCGCTGAAAGCTTCGATGAACGCTCCCCAGCGATGTCGTGGGCACTCCAGCATGTAATAACGTTGTGTCATAAGTATCATGTTACTTCCTCGATATGCGGCCAAGCTCCTTCGGTATATGACGACTTGGTAGAAAATCTTGTACAATGGGGAATAAGTAGCATTTCGGTCAATCCGGACGCTATAGAGAGAGTGAGAGAAGTTATTTATAATGAAGAGGGGAAAATAGTGAAACGGAAATCTTAATCACTATGGCTAAAATAACCCGTATTTGGTCAAGAGAAATTTTAGACAGTCGAGGTATTCCCACCATTGAGACGGCGGTGCAGCTTGACGATGGACAAGTGGGAGTTGCCGCAGTGCCTTCAGGAACTTCAACCGGAACGTTTGAGGCACACGAACTCCGAGATAATGACCCTAAACGGTACATGGGAAAAGGGGTACTCAAAGCGGTTTCAAATGTTAACACGGTTATAGCACCAAAGTTTGTAGGGTTTGATCCAACCGACCAAGTAACTCTTGATCGCACGTTAGTGGAGTTTGATGGAACAGAAAATAAAGAAAAACTGGGTGCAAACGCAATTCTTTCGGTATCGCTTGCCGCTATGCGCGCAGCAGCGGCATCCCAACGGATGACCCTTTATCGCTGGGTGGAGTCACTCGCAAACAAATTTGCAATTCCAAAAGGACCGGGGCATCTGCCCACACCGGTCTTTAATATGATTAATGGGGGTTTGCATGGCGCGGGGAATCTTGATTTCCAAGAATTCTTTGTAATACCTGCAACAAATATCCCTTATTCAGCGGGTCTTCAAATGTGCGTTGAAATTTACCACAGACTAGGAGCCGAACTGTCTAGACGTGGCGCAATCCATTCAGTAGGAGATGAAGGCGGATTTGCTCCAAATTTATTTACAAACCTTGATGCACTCACTATTTTAGTTGAAACTATCCAAGAGGGAGGTTTGAGGGTAGGGAGCCAGGTGTTTCTGGGACTCGATGTTGCAGCGACAACATTTTATAAAGATGGAAGATACTCTATCAGGGACCGCTCAGCTCCCCTTGATCGGGATGCATTTATCACCTTTTATACCAACCTCAATGACCAGTATCACTTAGCCTTGCTTGAGGACCCACTCTATGAGGATGATTGGGAAGGATGGGCCAAAATAACCCACACCTTTGAAGGAAAAGCACTCATTGTTGGCGATGATTCACTCGTTACGAACCCCAAAAGGGTCGAGCGAGGTATAAAAGAGAAATCTGCGTCAGCAATTTTAGTTAAGCCAAACCAGATTGGAACGATGAGCCAAATGCTTGAGGTTATTAAAATGGCGCGTGTAGCTGGTTGGAAAATTATTGTCTCACATCGCAGCGGCGAGACCAATGATAGCTCAATTGCTGATATTGCCGTAGGAGTTGGTGCAGATTATGTGAAGTTTGGTGCTCCGGCACGAGGAGAACGAGTTGCAAAATATAACAGATTATTGGCTATAGAGACAGAGTTGGGAACAAAATGACATGCCTCGTCTTGCAAACTTTGTGGTACTTATAGTAATGGATGGTTGGGGCAGTGCGCCTCCTTCTCCTGGAAATGCAATAACACTTGCTAATCCTATTACTCTTAATAGTCTGTGGGCATCATACCCCCATACTCTTCTTTCTGCGTCCGGTGAGTCGGTTGGTATTCCTAGAGGAGAGCCCGGCAATACCGAAGCGGGACATTTGAATCTCGGAGCTGGTCGTATTGTGTATCAGGATTTGCCTCGAATAAACCTTGCAATTGCCGAAGGGAGTTTTTTTAAAAATGAGGTGTTTCTAGAAGCAATTGCACACGCTCGAACCTATAACTCAAACTTGCACCTTATGGGACTTGTGGGCGCGGGAGGAGTACACTCAAACGTTGAACATTTATATGGGCTTTTGCGACTGGCGCGAGAACAACAATTCACGAGAGTTTACCTCCACGTATTCACCGACGGAAGGGATTCACCCCCAAGCGCAGCCCTGACCTATATTCAACAGCTTGAGAAGGTAGTAGCTACCGAGCAAGTGGGGACGATTGCAACAGTCATGGGAAGATACTGGGCAATGGACCGAGATTTTCGCTGGGAACGAACGGAGCGGGCCTATCTTGTACTAACTAAGGGACAGGGGAAACGCGCCACAAGCGTACAAGAAGCAATAGAAAGTTCATATAAGGAGAAAAAAACCGACGAATTTATAGAACCGACGCTCATTACAGATGAGAGTGGCAACCCTCACTCCCTTATCAAAGACAACGATGCAATAATTTTCTTCAATTATCGAATTGACCGACCGCGGCAGCTTACTAAAGCGTTTGTCTTACCTGACTTTGAAGAACGGGCGCAAAAGGAGTGGGATTTTGATCCCTACATGGTCAAATACTACCAAAAGCACAACGTTGAGATTCCCCAGCGTCCAGTGTTTCAGAGAGGTCCACTTTTGCAAAATCTTTATTTTGTCACGATGACTCAATATGGCAAGCTTCTTCCCGTACACGTCGCGTTTCCTCCTGAGACAGTAGAGCTACCACTTGGTCGTGTATTATCGGAGAGAGGCGTCAGGCAGCTTCGTATGGCCGAGAGTGAGAAAGAGCGATTCGTCACCTTTTATTTTAACGGACAACAGGA
>CAYIKF010000005.1:3084-8482 GCA_964363945.1 uncultured Gammaproteobacteria bacterium | reverse complement strand
GGAGAAATTGTGAACGTTGTTGAGGAGTTGGGAGGTGCAGTACTTCTTACCGGAGACCACGGGAATGCAGAGGAAATGATAAACCCGATTACCGGTCAACCAAGGACGGAACATTCAGATAATTCTGTTCCATTCATTATTATTAGTAAGCAGTTTGTCACACAACCCCGCACACTCCCAGCCGGAATTTTGGCGGATGTGGCACCAACCGTTCTTTATCTTTTGGGAATTGACAAACCGCTGGTCATGACAGGAAGGAATCTGTTAAGTTAATTATGGAAATTATTTTAAATTTTACTGATTTTATCTTACACATCGATACACACCTTGTTTCCATAACGCAACAGTATGGAGCTCTCACCTACGGAGTTTTGTTCTTTATCATTTTTGCCGAAACTGGTTTTGTGGTTACTCCCTTTTTACCCGGTGATTCGTTGCTTTTTGCGGCAGGGGCGCTTGCTGCCGTGGGCACACTTGATAAATTCTTACTTTTTGTCATTCTTAGTTTTGCAGCAATTGTTGGAGATACAATTAATTATTGGTTGGGATTTCTTGTTGGCCCAAAAGTCTTCTCTCGTCGTGACTCACGCTTCTTAAATAAAAAACATTTGGATAGAACACATCAATTTTATGAAAAGCATGGAGGGAAAACTATAATCTTGGCCAGGTTTATACCAATTATCAGAACTTTTGCACCTTTTGTTGCTGGTATTGGTAAAATGACTTATCTTCAATTTTTAAGCTATAACGTTATTGGCGGCATTACCTGGATTGCAATTTTTGTTTTTGCTGGTTTTTTCTTCGGTAACTTACCAATAGTTCGCCAAAACTTTAGTCTAATTATCGTGGCAATAATTTTAATTTCTGTAACACCAATCGTAATTGATATCCTAAAAACTGTATGGAATAACTCCAAAAAGTAATGAAAAATATATTGTTGCGTGCAAAAAAGAATTTTTTTAAAAAATTGGGTCCTGGTATTATCACTGGGGCATCTGACGATGATCCGGCTGGGGTTGTAATCTACGCACAAACAGGAGCAGCTGCGGGTACTAACCTTGCTTGGACTGCGCCTCTCACGTTTCCTTTTATGGCAGTGATTCAAGAAATGTGTGCAAGAATTGGATTAGTAACAGGACACGGCTTAGTAGGAACAATGAAAAAGCACTACCCAAGAGTGTTTATTGTTTTTATTGCCGCTCTTGTTGTGGTTGCCAACACCATTAATATTGGTGCTGATATTGCAGGCATGGCTGCCTCTATACGTCTCTTTGTTCCACTCCCCTCACTCCTTATTGCAGCCTTGTTTGCAGTTCTCATTATCGCATTCATGATTTATTTCCCGTATCGCGTGCTTGCCAATATCTTTAAATGGTTAACACTTGCGCTGTTTGCCTACATTATTACTGCATTTTTGGTTGTCGACAACTGGGCGCAAGTACTACTCGATACTGTCATTCCTCATATTGAGTTGACACGTGAGCAACTCTCACTCATTCTGGCCATTTTCGGAACAACAATTTCTCCTTATCTTTTCTTTTGGCAAGCATCAGAGGAAGCTGAAGAAAGGCATGAAGTCTCCCGCAGAATTGTTACTAAGAATGAGTTGAAGGTAATGCGGGAAGATGTTACATTGGGTATGTTTTTTTCTAATTTAGTCATGTACTTTATTATTATTACCTCAGCAAAAACACTTCCAGGGCTCGGGATAC
Source organism: uncultured Gammaproteobacteria bacterium (assembly GCA_964363945.1). GTDB lineage: Bacteria > Patescibacteriota > Microgenomatia > UBA8517 > JACQJR01 > CAYTZB01. The sequence continues at coordinate 6,770 of CAYIKF010000005.1, read as the reverse complement.
AAACTGTCCACTCACCTTCCCAAGCTGCGGCTGCACTTGCTCCACTTACTGGAGATTTTGCCACGCTTTTATTCACAATTGGTATTATCGGAACCGGGATGCTTGCGGTACCAGTACTTGCAGGGTCTGCAGCGTACGCTGTTTCTGAAGTTTTTGGATGGAAGGAAGGGTTATCACTTTCATGGTCAAGGGCACGAGCTTTTTATGCAGTAATTATTATATCAACCCTTGTTGGAGCTTTATTCATAACAATAGGCGAAAAGTTCGGTTTTCCACCCTTTAAAGCACTCATTGCAACAGGCATTATTTATGGTGTGCTCTCACCTCTTCTTATTCTTATAATTCTTATGATTGCAAACAATAAACACATACTAGGGGATAAAGTCAATGGAGTAATGAGTAATACCCTTGGAGTTGCAACATTTGTGATTATGACTCTTGCGGTTGTCGCGCTCGCAATCGTTTAACTTTCAGACCGATTCATTGGTATTTTCTTATCAGTCCGACGACGCGTCCTTGTATGCGGACATTCCTGGCAAAAATGGGAGCCATACGGGCATTTGCGGGCTCAAGCCGAACTCTGGTTGCTTCTTTGTAATAGCGTTTGAGCGTTGCCATACCGTTATCAAGCAGAGCCACCACGATGTCGCCGTTACTTACTATATCTTGTTGTTCAATCACAACAAAGTCGCCATCATAAATTCCATCCTCAACCATGGAGTCACCTCTCACTTGGAGCACAAATGAACGCCTTTTGCCGGAGATAAGCCATGGAGCAATCCCTATTGTTGCATGAGGATCGGTGTAAGGCTCTATGGGACTACCTGCGGCTATAAAACCAAGAATTGGCAACGTCAACTCCCTGCTCATGTCTTCTGTTGATGCTGCTATGAGCTCTATGCCGCGTGCATGTCCATCTTTCCTTTTAATCAACCCCTTTCGTTCTAGCGTCGTTAAGTGTTCGTGAACTGTTGCCAATGAGGAGACACCCAGAGCTTCGGCAATTTGCGAAAGGGTAGGTGCAAAGCCATGTGTTTTAATATATTGTCTTAAAAACCCTAGAATTTGTTCTTGTCGACGATAAATAATAACTGGCATGATACTATCTTTTACCAAACTTTTCCCGAAGTTGTCAAGTGGCAATTTTTTACAAAATTGCCACGTACCCTCCTAAAACCGCCCCATGAGCCGCATACGATATGGAGAATGATATAATTTGTAATATGAAATTCAAACTTACCTCTCCATTTAAACCCACTGGAGATCAGCCCCAGGCAATTGAGAAATTAGTTAGGGGAGTGAATTCCGGTATGGCGCACCAGGTGTTACTCGGAGTTACGGGTTCGGGAAAAACATTTACCGTTGCCAATGTAATTGAAAAAATACAGCGACCAACGCTTATTATTTCACACAATAAAACACTTGCTGCCCAGCTTTATCAGGAATTTCGCGATTTTTTTCCTGAAAACGCGGTCTCATATTTTGTCTCCTATTATGACTATTATCAACCCGAGGCGTATATACCGCACACCGACACTTACATTGAAAAAGAGACTGACATTAATGAAGAGCTCGACCGGTTGCGTCTTGCCACAACAACCAACCTTTTAACAAGACCAGACACTATTGTCGTTGCCTCAGTTTCTTGTATTTATAACCTCGGTTCTCCTGTCGAATATGGCCGTTTTATCTTGGAGTTAGCAGAAGGTGCGCCGGTAAGTCGCGAAACGGTTATCAGCAGACTTACCCAACTCCAGTATGAGAGAGCGGATTTTGGATTTCATCGGGGGACATTCCGTGTTCGTGGTGATACCATTGATATTTTCCCCGCATATGAGGAAACCGCAGTCCGTGTGGTGTTCGGTCCTAAGAAAGTTGAAAAACTTGAAAAAATTCACCCACTTACTGGAAAATCGCTTAACTCACCAACCACTAATCGGCAATCACTAACCACACCTCCCCCTGGTTCATTCCGCTCAACCGTCATTTACCCAGCAAAACATTATGTCGCCGACACGAAAGAAATGACTGATGTCGCGAGCCAGATTAGGAATGACTTGGACGCGCGTGTCAAAGAACTCAAAAAACAAGGCAAAGTTCTCGAAGCGCACCGCTTACTACAGCGGGTAAATTATGATTTAGAGATGATTGAACAGGTTGGGTATGTTAACGGTATTGAGAATTATTCCCGCTACTTTGATGGACGCTCTCCCGGCGACCCACCGTATACACTCCTTGACTACTTTAATACACCATATGGAAAGAAGTGGCTCCTCGTAATTGACGAGTCCCACATGACAATTCCGCAACTCAATGGTATGTATAATGGCGACCGCGCACGAAAAAAAACACTCATTGAATATGGATTCCGTCTTCCTGCAGCGTTTGATAACAGGCCACTGCGATTTGAGGAAATTTTAGATAAAATTCCGCAAGTGATTTATACTTCAGCAACACCTGCAACGTGGGAAATAGATAGGGCACACGGAAATGTAGTGGACCAGCTGGTAAGACCAACTGGTCTTGTTGATCCGGAGATTAGTATACGACCAATTAAAGGTCAAATTGATGATCTTATAACAGAAGTTAAAAATAGAATAGAAAAACATGAGCGAGTGCTGGTTACGACACTCACCAAACGAATGGCTGAAGACCTCGCTGGATATTTAAAAGAGCAGGGTTTGAGTGTTCACTATCTTCACTCAGAAATTCAAACACTGGACCGCGTTGATATTTTGGAAGATTTACGGCGGGGGAATTATGACGTCATAGTGGGAATTAATCTACTTCGAGAAGGACTCGATTTACCCGAGGTGTCACTTGTTGTAATACTCGATGCTGATAAAGAGGGATTTTTACGCTCTGAAACGTCTCTTGTTCAAACCATGGGAAGAGCAGCACGAAATGTGCGAGCACAAGTAATTATGTACGCTGATAAAATTACGGGTTCAATGGAACGGGCTATTAGAGAGGTAGAGAGAAGAAGAAAAATCCAGGTTGAATATAATAAGAAGCATGGAATTACCCCACGTACCATAGAGAAACCTATTAGAGAAAAACTAATTGACCGAGAGCAAAAAGACTGGGTGGATACTGAACTTCGACCGATTTTGTCCGAATTCGGGACATCAGATGTTGAACAACTTACTCCCTATGATAGAAAGAAGGTTGTAAAGCGATTAGAAAAAGAAATGCGAGAAGCGGCAGCTTTACTTGAATTTGAGATTGCCACCCAAATCAGGGATAAAATTCGAGAAATCCAGGCAATTAGTTAAAGCAAATCCGAATAAATTTTTTAAATAATTAAATCTAAGTTTCTCAGAATTCGATTCGCAACAAGAAAAGGCCTTCCGAAACTTAGTGTTGGAGCTAAAGGATCCACGTCCGCATATATTAAACTTGATTTATTAACTCGTGTAATCACCAATACTGCTCGCTCCCGTTCAGTGAGAAAAACCTTAACTCCTACTTTCTCTGGCAAATCGGCTAGAAAATCCTCCAACATCTTTTTGAAGGTTGGCTCATCATCTTCTGAATTTATTAAAACAAGCTCAGTGGATGAAATCCAACTTAAATTTACCATACCATCTCTTCCATATTTATCTATAAGCTCTGAGGATCTCTCCCGAAACTCTGAAAGAGCTTGATTTACAATACTAATGGGCATAGCCTCGTTTCCACCTAAC
>CAYIKF010000005.1:0-2984 GCA_964363945.1 uncultured Gammaproteobacteria bacterium | reverse complement strand
TCCACCTAACGACCACCATCCACTTTTCCACTCCTTATTTTCGGTGTATAATTAATGTTTGACATGGACACTATTGTGATTAAGGGTGCCAGGCAGCACAACCTCAAAAATATCAATCTCGAGTTTCCGAAGAATAAACTTATTGTGTTTACCGGTGTTTCGGGTTCGGGTAAGTCCTCACTTGCATTTGATACAATCTACGCCGAAGGACAACGCCGCTACGTTGAAAGTCTATCTCCTTACGCTCGACAGTTCTTGGGTGTTGCAGACAAACCCGATGTTGACTCAATAGAAGGGCTTTCTCCTGCCATTTCCATTGACCAGAAAACCACGTCGCATAATCCCCGTTCCACAGTTGGAACCGTAACGGAAATTTACGATTATTTGCGTCTTCTCTTTGCACGCGTGGGACATCCTCATTGTCCGATATGTGGTCGGGAAATAGCCCAACAGTCCCTTGACCAAATCGTTGATGCAACGATGAGTATCGTAAAGAGTGCAACGCAAAGTCAAAAAGTTGCCCGTTTTCTCATACTCGCACCGGTCGTTAGGGGGAGAAAAGGTGAATTCACCTCGCTTTTTGATAATCTGCGCGCAAAAGGATACCGGTACGCGAGAATAGACAAAGAAATGTATGGACTTGATGAAGAATTTATGTTGATTAAAACCAATAAACACAATATTGAGGCAGTTGTTGATAGAATAAGCTTAGAAAGCAAGCAACTGAAGGAAGCAGCATCGCTATCCACTATTAAGTCACGTCTTTCCCAGAGTATTGAACAAGCATTGCAACTTGCTGACGGACTTGTGATGGTATCTCTCGTTTTGGATGCTTCACTTGAGTTTCCGGAAAAACCAAAAAAATTTGAGGATAATTTATTCTCAGAAAGATTTTCTTGTCCGGTAGACAATATCCAATTACCTGAAATTGAACCAAGAATATTCTCATTTAACTCTCCACATGGAGCATGTCCAACATGCAATGGGCTTGGTTCTCTTCTTCAAGTGAATCCCCAGCTTGTGCTCAACCCTCGACTCTCAATTGATGAAGGAGGTATTTTACCCTTCGCACGCTCATTTGTTCAGGATACGTGGTTTGCACGCATCGTACGAACTGTAGCGCATGAACATGGATTAGACACACGGGCACCTCTTGGTAATCTCACGAAAGAGCAACGTACTATTTTATTGTGGGGAACGGGTGAACAAGAGTATCGCGTTGAGGGGAAAAATAGGTTTGGGAAAATGACTACTATTTGGGAAACATTCCAAGGTATTATCCCGGAAATTGAAAAAAAGTATAAAGAAATCCAGTCCGATTGGGCAAGACACGAAATTGAAAAATATATGCAAGAAAACATCTGTCCAAGTTGTCAAGGAGATCGTTTAAGAAAAGAAGCGCTCAGCGTTGTCATTGATGGAAAATCAATTGCCGAAATTTGTGCGTTGTCTGTTGAGAGTGCACTTTCTTGGATAGAGAAATTGAGAGGCAACGCAAACCCGTTGTCCGCACGAGAGAAGTTAATAGGAAATCTTTTACTCCGAGAAATAGAAACACGGATTTCTTTTCTGGTTTCGGTAGGTCTTGAGTATTTAACTCTTGGAAGGTCGGCAACGACGCTATCTGCAGGAGAAGCGCAGCGAATTCGTCTTGCATCGCAAATCGGCTCAGGACTCACTGGTGTATTGTATGTATTGGATGAACCCACAATAGGTCTTCACCCCCGAGATAACTTTCAATTAATTAAAACACTTAAAAAATTGCGCGACGTGGGCAACACGGTTGTTGTTGTTGAACATGATAGAGAAACTATGGAAAATGCCGATTTGATTATTGACTTCGGACCTGGCGCAGGAAAGCATGGAGGAGATATTATTGCGCAGGGTACTGTTGAACAGCTAAGAAAAAATCCAAAATCATTGACAGGACAATACTTATCGGGGAAGAGAAAAATCCAAGTTTCAGGTAACGGTCTAAAAAATAATAGAGCTGAAGACCGAAATCCGACATCACTTATTATCACTGGTTGCTCCCAGTACAATCTCAAAAACATCACGGTTCCATTTCCACTCGGGAAATTAATTTGTATAACCGGTGTTTCGGGCTCCGGGAAATCAACACTTCTTGTGGAAACGCTCTACCATGCACTCGCGCGCGAGTTTTATCCATTACATAAAGAATTACCGGGAACGTACCGAAAACTTGAAGGTACAGAATTGTTGAATAAGGTAATTTTAATTGATCAATCACCAATCGGTCGAACACCCCGTTCTAATCCCGCGACCTACACAGGACTTTGGGGACCCATCAGAGTTCTTTTTGCCACAACGCCTGCAGCGCGCACACGAGGATTTACCCCGAGCCGCTTCTCGTTTAATGTCAAAGGAGGCAGATGCGAAGCGTGTGAGGGACAAGGGCAAATTAAGATTGAGATGCAATTCTTAGCCGATGTATATGTTACGTGCGAAGTGTGCGGGGGAACGCGGTTTAATAATGAGACTCTTGAGGTTACCTATAGAGGTAAAAATATTGCTGAAGTGCTTGCCTTGACGGTGAGTGAGGCAGTAGAAATATTCCATGCAATTCCACACACATATGACAAGCTCGCAACGCTTAAAAAGGTAGGGCTTGATTATATTGAGCTTGGGCAACCAGCACCCACCCTTTCGGGTGGAGAAGCCCAACGAGTGAAGCTAGCCGCTGAGCTCTCAAAACGAACAACCGGCCGAACATTCTATATTCTTGATGAACCGACAACCGGACTTCATTTCGCTGACCTAGAAAAATTGCTCCAGGTACTTCGTGAATTAGTAGACCGGGGTAATACTGTCTGTGTAATTGAACACAATCTTGACGTCATTAAAAATGCAGATTGGGTTATTGACCTCGGTCCCGAAGGAGGAGAGCGAGGAGGAGAGATTGTTGCACAGGGTACTCCCGGGCAAGTCGCAAAAACAAAATCTTCCTACACTGGACAGTTTTT
>CAYIKF010000004.1:0-32432 GCA_964363945.1 uncultured Gammaproteobacteria bacterium | reverse complement strand
AGCGGGGAGGATGTCATTAAAATTAATAGGTGTAGATTTCTTATCATTCTCCCATAATCGTTAACTCTGGTTTTACTGTTATCTTTCTCCAGTCGACAGGTTTGTAGTTATAGTATGCAGCTGCTGCAATATAGCTGGCATTATCAGTACAAAGAAGTGGTGGAGGGACATGTAGGTTAATTTTCAATTTTAAATTTTCAATTTTCAATTTAAATTCTTCACACAGCCGTTGGTTGGCTGCAACGCCCCCACCCAGTAGCAGAGACTGTGGTTTAAATTTCTTGACGGCGCGAATAGTTTTTGTTACCAGTACATCAACAATCGCTTCCTGAATCTCTGCTGCCAAGCAAGAGATTTCTTCTCCTGAGAGTTTTTTAGTCTTTTTGTTTTTAAGTTTTTCAGTTTCCCTAAGAACCGCAGTTTTGAGCCCCGAAAAACTCCAATCAAAGTTTTTCTCATCCATCATTGGTCTTGGAAACATGTGTAATTTTTCGTGCTTCGAATTTCGTGCTTCGAATTTAGCCGCTTCGGCGGCTATAGCTGGCCCTCCGGGATAGGGGAGTCCTAAAAGCCGTGCTGTCTTGTCGAATGCTTCTCCTGCCGCATCGTCTCGTGTTCCTCCAATCCATTTCATTTTTCCATGAGCTGTCATTAAAACTAAGTCTGTATGCCCGCCCGATACTACTAACGCCAAAGCAGGAAATTCTGGAGCGTGTGGTTTATAGCTTGTGGCTTGTGGTTTTTCTACATGCCACGTGCTACCTGCTACCAGCCAATTCGCGTATATGTGTCCAACAAGGTGATTAACAGGCACGATTGGCTTATTCCAGACGTACGCGAGCGTTCGTGCGGTTTCAACTCCCACTAAGAGAGAACCAATTAACCCTGGACCGGCTGTTACTGCTATGGCATCTAAATTTTCAATTTTCAATTTACAATTTTCAATTGCTTCATTAATTACTGGTAAAATTGCTTTTACCTGTTCACGCGCTGCAACTTCAGGAATAATACCTCCTGTTTTTGCATGCATATCAGCTGATGAAGCAAGTACATGTGATAAAACTTTTCGCCCGTCTTCCACAACACTTGCCGCAGTCTCATCGCAGCTAGTCTCTATACCTAGTATCACCATAAAATTTCAAATCACAAATTCCAAATAGCAAACAAATTATAATTACCGAAATCTCAAAATACAAAACGTTTTTAATTTGTTATTTGGGATTTTGATATTATTTGTGATTTGGTGCTTGGTAATTGGAGTTTACTGAGGGGCTATGCCCCGAAGGTAAACTGCCTGCCAGGGGCGGTAGACAGAATAAAATGTTCTTTGCTGCAAGGTTTCATTACCTCTGACAACCTTGTAGTCAAATGCAGACTTTGCCCCCCAGGCTTTAAAATCAACCTGTTTAATGGTACCAAGAGGCAAAGTAGGATCGTCCTGATAAAGATCTGGTGGTGGTTCGACTACATCCCAAACCCGTGGTTTACTGGTAGTTGCCGCTCTACCGTCTTTTGTACCGTATAGTTCAAAAGTGAGCGTCATTGTTTTCCGGTCAACAGAGGATTGGATAAGAATGTACGCAGGTGTATCATTTTTAATTTTTAAGTCAGTTGTTGGGTCATATACTGTTGCGTCAAATCCCGGGCCTGAGTTCTGTTCATAATAGCCGACACGGTAAGAGTGGGCACGTCGCTCAACAATGGGTAGCCCCGCATTCAATGCCGCACGAAAGAGTGTGGTGGATACCTGGCATACTCCTCCGCCGTCTCCCAAAATTGTTTTACCGTCGCGAATTATATAGGCTTGTTGATATCCGGTGAATGCCGATACATCCCCCAGTGCCTGATTAAATGAGAGTACTTCTCCCGGGGGAATAAGAATCCCCGAGAGACGGTTTGCAGCGAGTGCAATGTTATGGACACGGGATGGAATGGAGCCCCGGAAGCGTGAAGTGCCACGGCCCACGAGTTCCTTAATTCCTAAGTTATTTACATCGCCCGTGCTAATGGCGGGTGGGGTTCTGATAACAGGAGCGGCAAGGGTAATCTCTAGTTCCTCTCCCGTTTCAATGCTAGAGAGCGCGTCAAGGAGTGCACTCGTAAGTTTTTCTTTCTCAAGCACTATCCCGTCTTCTGCGGGTTTAAACTCTTGGACTCTCCCATTCTCGAAACGAAACGTGGGTTCCTGTACTGGTTGCGAGAATTGTTGGGAAAACTGCTCCACCAAGTGGGCTATCTTTTCTAAGTTATATACGCCATCTGGGGCAAGTAGTGTCACCAGCTCACTATCCCGAGTCGCAACCGTCTCATCATCAAGCGAGACTGAAATAACGGCTCCGATAAACTTTTGTGCACGAGCGGTGAGTTCTTTGACTTGGGCAGGAGTGAGTTGGGTTGCAGGTGTTTTAACAGGAATATCTACGTGCGTTTGTGGTTCGCTGAGCGCATGTTTTATTCGTTTTTCAAGCAAGGGGAGGTCAACTTCTTGGCCTGTTTTACCAGGGTCAATTACGACACTGTTGCCCTGTAGTTCTATCTTTGGTGGTATAGAGGGGATAGAGAGTGCTTCTGTAATAGAGGTAACAAACTGCACGAGTTTTTCTTTATCATATGAGGCGACAAGCCCAAGGTTGGTTCCGTAGCGCAGTGCGTGCCATTGTGCTACAACTCGTTCTTCCAGAGTACCTCTCCTTCCGACAAGAAATGCAGTACGAGCGCTTGCCCTATACCTATAGGAAAGGGAGATTTCTGAGGTAGTAAGGGTGAATACTTTGTTCTCATGGCTTGCTGTTATGGCAGGTGGGGGAGTAACGGTAGAGAGAAGTTGTACAGCTTCATATTCCGTCTTGCCGCCCAGATAGATTCCGGCAACTGTCACTCCCGGGTAAATGCGCTGCCAAAAGAGGAGGTGAAAGGACACGAGCACGGCGGTTGCAGACAACATGAGAAGTCCTGCGGTTTTGAGTGCAGGATGTATTGTGCGTGCAAGAGCAATTGCGTCTCTTATCCTTTTCTTTATTTCTTTCCCTTTTACCATAACTTTTGCATATGATATCATCAAAGTACTGTTAAATCCCAGAAGGAGCTATGGACCAAAATCCGAGTACATATAAGCAGCCCACGCCTCCACAATCACCTCAGCCAGAAGGTGTGTCACAGTTTGGAGCGGGTGAGAGCACCCCGTTTTACAAAAAGATTCCACTCAAAGCATTCGGTGTTGTGCTTCTTCTTGTGCTTTTGATTGGCGGGGGAGTTATAGGCGCAATGCGCCTAGTTGGAGGAAGACAGCAAAATGAACCTGTTACACTTGCGTGGTGGGGACTATGGGAGGATGGGGGAATTGTCCAGCCGCTCATTGAGGAGTATCAGAAAACACATCCGAATGTCAAAATTACCTATGTGCGGCAATCTCCCCAGGATTACCGAGAGCGGTTAACTTCCTCACTCGCAAGGAACGCGGGTCCTGATATCTTTCGATTTCATAATACGTGGGTTCCTTTGTTTGCAAACGATCTTACAACACTTCTCCCCGAGGTTTTGAGTGCTTCCGAGTTCCAGTCACGATTTTATCCTATTGCCGCATCTGATCTCACTCATAACGGTCGCATCGTGGGTATACCGCTTGAGATTGATGGGTTAGGGCTGTATGTAAATGATGCACTCTTCAAAGCAGCAAATTTGACTTCCCCCACTACCTGGGATGAGTTAAGACGAGCTGCACTTGCGCTTACCACCCGTGACCAACAGGGGAGTATTACGCAAGCAGGAGTTGCGTTGGGAACTGTAAATAATGTTGACCACTGGCAAGATATTCTCTCCCTTATGATGCTTCAAAATAGTGCAAATCCCGCTCGTCCTACTGACAAGCGCGCAGAGGATGCACTTGCATTCTACACTATTTTTGCTACGGCTGATAAAGTTTGGGACGAAACGTTGCCGCCCTCAACGCTGAGTTTCGCCTCTGGTAAGGTGGCAATGTACTTTGCACCAAGTTGGGAAGTATTCGAGGTTAAAGCCAAAAATCCTTCCCTTTCCTTCCACATCGTACCCGTGCCCCAGCTTCCCAAGTCGACACCGGGAGAGGAAGACATTACCTGGGCAAGCTATTGGGCAGAAGGAGTATGGGCAAGGAGTAAGCACCCGAAGGAGGCATTTGAATTCTTGAAGTTCATGAGTGAGAAAGAAAGTTTAGAGAAGCTCTACCGCACTGCCGCGCAGACACGATTGTTCGGTGAGCCCTATCCACGGCCTGATATGGCGGAGTTACTTGCAAACGATTCGCTAGCAGGAGCATATGTGAGAGAAGCGTCAACCGCTCATTCCTGGTACCTTGCGGGACGTACGTTTGATGGCCCAACCGGTATTAATTCTCGTATCTCAAAATACTTTGAAGATGCTGTTAATAAGGTACTTAAAGGGAGTACGCCAACAGAGGCATTGAAGACCGTAGAGCAAGGAGTGAGCCAGGTACTCTCATCTTATGGGGCACGTTAGAGAACGAACTACAAAGAGAGTGCACGTTCCCGCGCACTGGTTTTTGTCTTTGGTATATCATGATGTCTTTGGGTATCCACTGACAAGGAAAGAGCTTGTGCGATGGGCTACTCCTCGCCAGGAGGGGGTATTTCCTGCGGAAAAGACAGGAGAATATTACCACATGGTGGGCAGAGCGTATCTTGTGCTTTTGAGGAAGGAAAGGGAAGTCGTTTCTTCCAATAAGCATGTGATTGCGCAGCACGGAGCACATGTTTTTTCGCGTATTCCTATGGTTCGATTTATTGGTATTACAGGTAGTTTGGCGATGGGCAATGCCGACAAAAAGAGCGACATTGACCTTTTCATTATCACAACAGCAGGGACACTCTGGATAACTCGGCTTCTTGTAAGAGTAGTTTCGTTATTGGGCGGTGTAAAGTTACGCAAGGTAGGTGGGAGTGAACACAAAGACTCTCTCTGCCTTAATATGTGGATGGATGAAGAGAATCTCCGTATTCCACATGTTATTAACACTCGCTATACCGCTCATGAGGTGTTGCAGGTCGTACCGTTAGTTAATAAAGACAATACGTTCGAGAGGTTCTTGCGTGCAAATGAATGGGCAAGAAACTATTGGCCCTCAGCGAAGCCAAGATCTAAGATTTATGATTTAGGATTTAGGAATAAAATTTTTTTTAAATCTTATTTAAAGCAAAGTGAAAAACAAGGTTCTATGCGAAGCATAGGTTCTTACTTTTTAAATCTTACATCGAAGCTCTTAGTAGTTTTAGAACCTTTAGCGTACCGCCTTCAGCAGTGGTACATGCGAAATCGCCATACTCGTGAGCTTATCGAACCAGGTCGCGCCTTTTTCCATCCTATTGACTGGGGGGGAATTGTGCTTGGGGAATTCGAGAGGAGAGCAAAATCGGAAAAACGAAAACTCCGTGAGCCACGTCTTTTACCCTACCCCTTGACAAAGTGATAGCTGTCCCATAAAATAGCAGTCGAGGTTATCAAGTGATAGCCTTTTCTGTTGGTCGCGTTCAACGCGATTGGTTAAATTATATGCCAAGAACAAAAACAAGTTCAAAATTAAACATTCGCCCAACAGCGGGTAATGTTTTACTTGAGCCGCAAGAAGCGGTTCGTCAAACACCTTCGGGTATTGTGCTTCCTGAGTCTGCAGAAGAAAAACCACAAAAAGGAAAAGTATTGGCAGTAGGTGATCCAGATACTACAGATTCAGGGGCAAAAAAACCTGCACCTTGTAAAGTAGGTGACAAGGTCTATTACAAAAAATGGGGAGGAAATGAGATTAAAATTGACGGAAAAGACTATTTGTTTGTGAGATTTGAGGATATATTAGCGGTAGAAAACGCATAACGTATGGCAAAACAACTGAAATTCGGAGAAGATGCACGATCGGCCTTGTTAAAAGGTATGGGTGTTGTGGCAAAAGCAGTTGTTACGACCCTTGGCCCTAAAGGCCGAAACATTGCATTGGATCGAAAATGGGGTGCCCCAAATGTTGTTCATGACGGTATATCGGTTGCCAAGGAGATTGACCTTGAGGATCCATTTGAGAACATGGGCGCCCAGCTTATTAAGGAAGCAGCTTCAAAAACTAATGATGTTGCAGGGGACGGAACAACTACAGCTACACTCCTTGCACACACGATTGCCCAAGCAGGAATGAAAAACATTGCTGCTGGTGCCAACCCTATGATTGTGAAGCGGGGGATTGAGAAGGCTGTTGAAGCAATTGTTGAAGAGCTTAAGAAAATGGCAAAGCCCATTAAAAATAAAGAGGAAATTACTCAGGTTGCCACAATTTCAGCAGGGGATGTGGGAATCGGAGAAAGAATTGCAGAGGCACTGGATAAAGTTGGCCGCGATGGCGTTGTTACGGTTGAAGAAGGAAAAGGATTCACGATTGATATTGAGTATAAAGAAGGGATGGAGTTTGACAGAGGATATGTATCTCCGTATTTTGTAACTAACCCTGCGACAATGGAAGCTGAGAACGATGGCCACCCATATATTCTTTTAACAGACAAGAAAATTACCTCGATTCAGGATCTTTTGCCTTTCTTGGAAAAGTTTGTAAAAGTCTCAAAAGATTTAGTTATTATTGCAGATGAGTTGGAAGGAGAAGCGTTGGCAACACTCATTGTAAATAAGCTCCGGGGTACGTTCAACATAATAGCAATCAAAGCCCCAGGCTTTGGTGACAGGCGGAAAGAAGGCTTAGAGGATATTGCAGTATTAACAGGTGGTACTGTTCTCTCTGATGACACAGGCCGCACATTTGAATCGCTTGAGATACAGGATTTGGGACAAGCGGACAAGGTGTGGGCAGATAAAGAAAATTGCCGGATAATCGGAGGCAAAGGTAGTCAATCTGCCATTAAAGCACGAATTGAGCAAATTAAGCGGGCAATCGCAGCGACTGATTCTGAATTTGATAAAGAAAAACTTCAAGAACGCTTGGCAAAACTATCAGGCGGTGTTGCCCAAATTAATGTTGGTGCAGCAACAGAGGTTGAACTTAACGAAAAGAAAGAACGTGTCAAGGATGCAGTTGAGGCAACGAAGGCTGCTGTAGAAGAGGGAATTGTGCCTGGTGGAGGAGTGGCACTACTTCGGGCACGAGTAGTACTCAATAAGCTCGATGGTGCAACTGAAGATGAGAAGATTGGTATTGCAATTGTTAAAGAGTCTCTCGAGCAACCACTTCGCTGGCTGGCACGCAATGCTGGAGAAGATGATGGGTATGTACTTAAGAAGATAGAAGAAGCAAAGGACAAGGACTATGGGTACAATGCTTTAACTGGTGAGTTTGGCCCAATGACTGGATTCGGAATTCTTGATCCACTGAAGGTTGTTCGCTCAGCACTGCAAAACGCTGCATCAGTTGCGATGATGGTATTAACGACCGAAGGAATGGTCACTGACCTTCCTGAAAAAGAGAAAGAGAAAACCCCTGCAGCTCCGGGAATGGAAGAGTATTAAAGTGGATTTGTAGTACAATTATAAAGTATGGTGCGCAAGGGCGGCGCATTTATCTCCTTCGTATCGTTTTTGCTTGGTATAGTCTTTCTTTTTATCGTCTTCTCGGTTATTAATCCTGGTGAAATTATCGCTTCACTTCGAAAGATTACAGTAGGACAGTTCATGGCACTCGTTGCATTGCGGTTGCTTTTATGGACTTTAGGTGCGATTAAGTGGCGTATTATTCTTGAGTTTTATCAATACAGCGTGTCTTTCTGGAAGCTGTATCTTTTTAAACTTGCTTCGTTTGCGGTTGAGTACTTTACACAGGTTACGGTTGTGGGAGGGCAGGTTACCGGGGTTGTACTGCTTCGGGGAGAGCGTGTACCAACGCGCGTGGGAGTGGCAGTAATGGTTGTTGATTCGGTAACAACATCGTTTGTAACCATGACGGTAAGCTTTGTAGCAACAACAGCCTTTTTACTCACACGATTTTCAAATGGCCCGGTGACGACATTGGTGCTTTTGACCTTCTTGATACTCTTATTATTTCTTCTTGCCTTTTTGTTTGCTCTAAGAATAGAACCATCCATTAAAGAGAAAAAGAAGGTTTCTTTTTGGGAACGCACAGCTCTCGCGCTCCGTGATTTAGTGCTTGCTTTCTCGGATTTTTTCAAAAACAACAAGAGAGGAGTCGGGGTGCTGCTCGCGGTAAGTTTACTCGGTCACGCAGGGGTACTTCTTGAGATTTTTCTGATTCTTCTCTTTTTAGGTAATGTTGTGGGGATTCTTGAGCCGGCAATCATTGAAACAGGCTATACATTTGCTTTTCTTACTCCTATTTCCCAAGCTCTTGGGACTGCTGAGGCAGCAGGCGCGTATACTCTTAGTTTGTTGGGCTATAGTGCGGCGTTAGGAGTAGGTTTGACACTCATTTTGCGTGTTCGACATCTGTTGGTAGGGTTTTTGGGAATAGGAGTGTTGATAGTATATGGAGTAGTAAAATTTCCATTTAAAACAAAGGGAGAGAGGTACTTTTTTATGGTAAAATAGTTTGATGATTGAGAAAACAGAAGGGTCACCACCTCCTACTCATGAGTTAGCAATTTTTCTTCTTTACGATCCAAATACAAATGAGTTTCTGTTAGAAGAAAGACGAGCTAAATTTAAGGGCGATAAAATGGCGGGTTTTGTGGTTGTTCCTGCGGGTAAATTAGAACCAGAAGATTATCTTCAAGGAGGGGACCCTTTTATTAATGCTTTATTCCGAGAGGCGGGAGAAGAGTTTGGAGTTGTTCCAGAGTCAATAACTTTTCTAATTGAGACGGAATTTACCACACCCAATCAACATTTTTACAGATCCAGAGTGTTTCTTATTACACGATGGGCAGGTGAGGTTGTAAATAAAGAGGGTAAACATGAACACGAGTGGGTTCCATTAAGCGAAGCAGAAGATCGAGCTTCACTCACAGAGAGTAAAGAATTTATTGCTGCAGCAAAAGCAAGACTCAATGGCCTTAATGTTACCTAGGTGGCAGGATAGTATATGGGCTCACATTTCGACCGTTTTTGTACGCCTCAAGGTGAAGGTGATCGCCAAATGCATGTCCAGTTGCTCCCATAGCACCAATTTTAGTGCTCGTATTTACCTCTTGTCCTACACGCACGTTAATCGTGTTTAAGTGAGCATAAACAGTTTGGTACCCGTCCTCGTGGCTCACGCGTACCGTTTTTCCAAGAAAGAACTCCACTCCTGAAGAGCTTACTTTTCCATTCATTACTGGATATACAGGATCTCCTGTCACACCGTCAATGTCTATTCCCCCATGAAAGCGAGTATATCCTTGCGTAATGCGCGGTTGTCCGTTCACTGGGTATCTTCGTACCACTTCTGTCAAAACGGGCTGCTCTGTAGCAGGTAAGGTGATTGTCTCTGGCTGTGCTGAGAATACAGCTGAAGTAGGAGGAAAGAGATTGGTTGTCATAATGAGTACAGCAAGAATACCTCCAAGTAAACGTTGAAGTCTCTTTCTGTTAAGAATTAATCGGAATAATCGGCTTATTCGGCTTCCCACGCGGACTTTTAAAATCTCCTCAAGTGCCGTAAGCAACTTGTCACGACGACCCGGCCGCGCTGAGGTAAGTGCAACCCGTATGCGGTACCGAGCTAAATTGAGAGTAAGTTTAACCATATACAAAAATGCCCTAGAAGTGTACAAATCAGGGCATAAAAAATCTCCGCTTTTCTGGACGGAGATGGTCAATAGTATATACTATGAGATGTTAAAAGTCAAGGGACGGTACAATATTCACAAACATCCTATAATATAGTAATGACTCTTTTGAGGCCTGGGCGGGATTCGAACCCGCGCATAGGAGTTTTGCAGACTCCAGCCTTACCTCTTGGCTACCAGGCCCTATAAGCCTATTGTACCATCTCAATTTCAAAACACAAAATCAGGTACCATATGGTACCTGGCAAAGCTCCTTACTGTAAGACCTGTGTGCAATCTTACACCCTAGACAGCTGACCTCCTTTTTGCTATAGTTTCCTCATCCTGCCTGCCGGCCCGCTTCGACGCGAGGCGAGCGAGGCAGGTTATCCCCGTAGAACTGGGGTTTTTGTATGTCTCGTAAGGTTATTCTCATTGGGATAATACTCCTAGCAGGTGCGTTGGCAGCACTATTTTTTATCCGTAGCAGGATTGCACAAGCTTCGGCAGGTATTTTAATTGAGACAGAACCGACTGCAACGGTTTTTCTGGATGGAGAGCAAGTGGGTACCACCCCTTTCAGAGCGCAAAGACGTCCCAGCGAGGTGACGGTCAAACTCATTCCTTTTGCGCAAGGGTCTCCGCTTGTGCCCTTTGAAACAAAAGTGACGCTCGTATCAGGCATAGAGACGGTAATTAAACGAAGTTTTGGCCCAACAGAGGATGAATCGTCTGGCGAAGTGCTTCTTTTTGAAAAAATGGGTGGAAGAGTGGCAACTGTGGCAATTGTATCAACTCCTGATGCCGCACAAATTTCACTGGATGGCAAGACAATTGGATTTACCCCACGGAAGATTGAAGAAGCCGAACCGGGGCAACACACGCTTCGGTTAAGCGCTGAAGGGTATAGCCCTCGCGAAATGAACATTCAAACAGTAGCAGGATATAAACTTACCATTATTGCTAAGCTTGCCAAGCTCCCAGAAGCGCAAGAAGAGAAAAAGGTGGAAGAGACAACCCAACAAAAAATCCAGCTTGTTGAGATTTTGACAACGCCGACTGGGTTTTTGCGAGTGAGGACAGAGCCTTCAACTACTGCTACAGAGAGCGCACGCGTAACGCCCGGAAAACGGTACACGCTCTTGGAAGAAAATGAAGATAAAAGTTGGTACAAAATTGAGTACGAAGAAGGCAAAACCGGTTGGATTTCAGCCCAATATACGAAAAAGGTGGAGCAGTAGTTAGGAATAGAGGACAAGTATTAACAACACTCCCCACAGCACCACTGCACCGAGTAACTGTCGGTCACGAATGAGTGTTCTCTCTGGTGATTCAGCAAGCGGCGTCAACGTCATCGCAATAAAGAGGTAACGCATAATACCGAAGATGACTACGGGAATAGTCAACATGAGCCATTTCCCAATTCCTCCAAGTGTGAGAGGAAGATCGGATGATAACGGGAGCAGTCCAATATTAGGTGATGGTTCAAAGAAGGTGAACAATGCCCAGGACAACCACGTTGCCGTTCCAAACATAGTAAGAAAGGCGTCCAGTAGCGTGGTTTCATACACAAATTCCCGAACTTTCCCAAACTGGTGAAGAATTGCAAGTTCGGCTTTCCGCTTGCCTGCAGCCAAGAAAAGCGAGGTAGAAATGACGCACAACAAAAACCACACCGAGAGATGGACATCAATGACAAATGCACCCGCCCATACTCGTAGCACAAATCCTGCGGCAATTGCCAAAATGTCAGCGACTGGAATGTGTTTAAACAGTAGTGTGTACCCTACTTGGAGCAATAAATAAACGACAAGTGCAAAAAGAAAGAAAAATGAGATAAATGAGGCTAAGAAAAGGGCACTGACGATAAATACTGTTGCTGTAAAGAGCGCAATGGGAAGCGAGAGCGTTCCCTGTGCTATGGGCCGACGACGTTTTACAGGGTGAAGACGATCACGGTTTCTATCAACAATGTCATTGAACATATAGATGCCGCTTACCGCGAGTGAGAAGATGGCGACTGCCTCTAGGGTCGCTATAAAGAGTTCTCTATTTGTGAGATTGCCGGAAAAAATAAGGGGCGCAAACAGAAGTAGATTTTTTACCCAGTGGGTTGGCCGGGCTGACGCAATAAGAGCCTTAATCTTGTTAACCACAAAAGTAATCCTCCAGTAACTACAGCAAGCATTACGATTGTATAGAATTTGGCTTGACTATTCAAATGAAGTACTAAAAAACCCAAGATTACCGCAACTCCCCAATAGAATGCGGCGACTTGGGGTTTGTTCCACCCAGCCGCAAGGAGGCGGTGGTGAAGGTGTCCCGCGTCTGCCCAAAGAGGCGATTTTCCACCAACTACGCGTCGAAGAATGACAAACAGCGCGTCCATCACCGGAATGCCTAGCACAATTATTGCAGTTGCTAGCTTTGCTCCTGAAATGATGGCAAGAACAGCGAGTAGATATCCTGCCAGTGCACCCCCGCTGTAGCCGGGCATAATACGTTGCGGATAAACACTAAAGAGCAAAAAACCAAGGTATGCCCCGCCCACAATAAGCGAGAGGGTGACGGCAGGCCACGCGGTGATATCCTGCGTGAATCGCAAAGAGAGTCCTCCAATTGTTGCAGCGGCTATGGGAACAAATCCTGAAAGTTGTCCATCAACTCCTGATGACCACGAGACGATGTTGGTAATAGCAACAATCCACACCACTGTGCCAATTGCAGCTATTAGTGGGCTCACACTGAGATTGATAATACCCCCAAAGGGATTGGTGATAAAAGGGATGGTAATGCCTGTTGCTACCACCGCTCCTGCAGCGACAATATTCGCAACTAACCTAAAAAGTGGCGATACATCCCGTCGGTCGTCAGCTATTCCTACCACGAGTAGCAACAGCGCTCCTCCCATAATCCCCGCCAGTTTGAGATTTAAAGGCAGAAAGAAAAGTGTGCTAATGAGAAGTGCTACAAAGATAGGGATACCCCCTCCGCGAGGAGTCGGTGTCGTATGTAAGATTGCGGGATGTTGTCTTTTTCTTGGGTTATCAACGATACCAAAAGAAGGAGCTGTCCGAATAACCAGTGCGGTGACCAGTGCCGCAATGATTGCGGAGAGGACAAACGGAAGGAATGAAAGAAATTCTCCTTCTACCATAAGAACAAGAATATCACACGCATAACAGTGATAGTTCCCAAGAATGTTGCAAATGCGCAACCACCCCAGAGAACTTTCAATACTAGCGTATCTTTATCTGTGAGAACGCGTTCGATGAGTACGGTACATCCAAGAAAGAATACTGCAGCGGCGGGTACCAAAAAGAGAAAACTCCGTGGAACTATTTGTGCTTTCCCCCACGGCGCACTATAGAGAAGAGGAACTTCGGGGGGGAGATAGCGATACACTGCTCCTATGCCTGCAATGAGAAAGATATCCAAGAAGAGAGAAATGATGAGCACTCTTTTGAGTAAGGGGTCAGCATGTCTGGTGAGCGCAATTTTCATTCTTTGTTGATGGCAACATGAAGCCAGATACGCGCATTCTGGACGTAGTTTACCAGCACATACTGAAGGTTTAGGAGCGTGGCAAGTTGAGGGAATTCTAACTCACTTCCAGTAGTGACAATAAATCGAGGAGGGTTGGATTGTAGCGACTCTGCAACTTCATCAAATACCCTTAAATCCTTCACATGATAGCTGGCGACATACCGTGTAGCAGGCGTGAGGTGAGAGAGTGCATAGAGCTCTGGCTCGTCTCCCCATACAAACAGCCGGTCATCCTCTTGCGCACTTTGGGTAAGAAATTGCGCAATTTCATAATTGCGGGGCGTGCGCTGGTCAAAGCGTGAGAAGAACTGTGTATCAGTTTGTCGCTTCATTACCCACCCGAGGAAATTCTCATAGTACGGAAACACGGCGTAATAGGTGAACTTATAGAATATAAGTGCGGCGCCCAAGAGCGCAAAGAGAGGGTAGGGATAAAACTGTTCTCTTGCGTTGGCGGCAAGGGTTACTCCGACAAGCAGCGAAAAACTGGGAACTACCTGGATGAGGTAGTGTGGATAGGGACGCTCAGAGAGTAATGCGGCAAAAAGAGAGAGGACAAACCATGTGCTCGCAAAAAGAAAAGACCGGGAGACACGATGCCGCTGATAGAGCCTAAGTAGCATCGCGATGACAACAGCACCAATGGCCAATCGCATAATAAGAGGTTGATTACGAGTAAAGAAGCCTCCCTCGGCTACCCGCCAACTTGACAAGTACCCCACTGTTTGCAGGAACGCCGCACTGATGTATTCACGGGCTGCGCCAGCAATTGCAAAGAAAATGACAGATAAGAGGATGGGCGAAACCGCCCCTGCGACAAAGAGGCCGCTCTGCGCTACCCACTGGCTAAACTTCATGCGACGGAGGGTCCATATTGCATACCAAAGTACAACCGGTACGCCTATGTCAATGAGTGAGGGTACTTTAAAGAGCACGCCAATGCCTGCGACCATTCCCGCAATGAATACTCGGCGAGGGTTTATCCTTCCTGACAGAAGAATAAGAAAGCTTGCAATAGTAGGAAGTATCATAAAGAGTTCTGCGTTTGCAATGTTTCCTTCAAGAAGAGGGATGGTGGTAAGGAGGGTAAGAGTAATGGTCGCGTACCGCACTACCCGCTCGTTCCCTGCCCAAAGTAGTTGCGCAAGTTTATAAAAGAGCACAATTGTGGTAATACTCCAAAAGCCAAGAATGACTTTGAACCAAAAGAGGTTGCCTGCTATCGCGGCGACAAGATACAAGAGCGGTGGTTTGTTATCGTAGAGGTCACGATATAGAAGGAGTTCTTTCCCGATGCCCTGACCAAGTGTCAAGTAAATTTGTTCATCTCCATACCAGTAAGGTTCAAAAAATGAGGGAATGCGCAGAAGAAATACAATGACAAGGAGGGTAATAAGCCAGATAGGAAGGTGGATTTCCCTAGATATGTTGTTAAGGATGTTTTTCATACCATGCAAAGGTTAGTGGCCCAAACGATTTCGTCTCTTTTTGAGTATAGCCTACAAGATTTATCTCTGCAAGATTGCCACTCGTAATGATGCCAATACGTGTAGCGTCGGGAATAGTGCGAACGGTATCCTCTTTTTCCATTAAAGCGGTGCCCACATAAAAGGGAAGCTCTCCTTCAGGAACCCAAAGTGGTGCTGGGATACCGTAATACTTTGATTCCCAAAGATGGTGGGCGGCAGCGTTATGGTTTACTAAGAAATCGCCTGGTTTTTGGGTTTGTTTTACATACGTTGCAAGCTCCCGAAATGGACGTTTTGTAGGATGTGTAAAGTAGAACCAATTAATTATAAAAAGGAGAATTACTGCAAAGACCAGAAGTGCCTCTGATATCCGTCGCCTATTGGATGCCAGGACAAGCATCGCGCCAGGAATAGTATAAAGCATGTATCTGTCAAAAAATATTGATTGAAACTGTTGCGATATAAGATACGTTAGTGCTATGGGTATCAAGAACCACGCGAGGAAAAATAGAGTCATTTCCTTGTTGCGCTCCCAACGACGGAAAAGAAGAGTAACCCAAAAAAGGTAAAGGATAGGCGTCGCAAGTTTATGAGGTGAGGCCTCAGTTAAGAACTTGCGAATGAGTTCCCACGCGTCTCGGAGGCTCGGTTTACCTAACCAGAAACCAGCTCCTACCATGCGTGTCTGTGAATAGAGCGGATAAACCCAAGGGAGGTAAGCCAATGCTATGACTAAAAATGCCTTAAGCATTGGAATTACCAATTTCCAATTTCCAATTGCCAATTCCTTTAAGAACCATAATCCCTGGACAAAGACGGCAAAGATGGCAAAGTGGTGAGAATAAAGAGCGATAGTTGTTGCGATAATATAAAAGACCCAATTCCGTGTGAGGAAAAAATACATTGAAGCAGTGACTCCTGCTGTCATAATCATGTACATTCGTCCTTCAAAAGCATAAATAAATAAGAATGGATTAAGAAATGTGAGCATGGCGGCCACAATCCCTGTTTTTTTATCCCAGACGAGGGCGCCAATTTTGTAGACAAAAAAGACAGTTATTAAAAATAAAACAAAGGAAAGGCTGCGGATTGCAACTTCCGAAGTTCCGAAAACCTGCAGCCAGAAATGTTCAACAAAATAGTATCCAGGAGGTGATGTGTCGCGAACTAAGGTTGTTACAATTTCCCAAAGGGGTTTTTGTGCCAAAATTGCCGAAAATGCCTCATCTCCCCAAAGACTAGCAGTAAATTGATTGGGCATTAATTTATTGTAGCAAAAGTGAAATAGAGTTTACACCTTCTCAGTTACTCTATATTCGAGGCGGCGGCCGAACATGAGACGGGTTTGGGAGTCAAGACCGGGGATGACTGACATAGTCAGTGTTGAGAGAGGAAGCGTTACCCACTGAAGTACTTCTCGCACTACGGCAAAGAAATTTTTGGGTCGTGCGTGTTGAGGTCGTAGCAAGAAGTCAAGTGCAATCATAACCAAAAGTGCCACCAAACAAATAGTAAGTACACTTTCTGCAAGCTTTGGTAAGTTGTATCCAAGCGCTGTGCGAGAAAATGCAGGATTAAGGATTACGGGCAAGGTGGCACCAAGCGTTAGTATAAACCAATTTGTTGACCAAATAAGATGGGTTTCAATTAATTTATAAATGCGAAGAAAGCGAGTTAAACGGGGTATCTCAGGATGTCTTATTGCCTCTTTGACAGCATATGCGATGTCTGTTGCTCCCCACGCATGGCGTTTGCATTGCTCGTATCTGTTCTTCAAAGAACCAAGCCACGTTTTTGATTCTGCCGCATCAATGCTTGTTGGCAAAAAAAGTGGTTCTACCTCAATTTTCCCTTTCTTCGCAAAAAATGTTTGTAAGAAAAGGTGCCAGTCTTCAGGAATAATATCTGTGTGCCAGTAGCCAACATCGTTTAGTAATTTAAATGAGAGCGAATAACAAGAATAGTTAAAAATAAGCCTTGTAGGTTCCTGAAGCGACGCCAAGTGAATTGCGTGTCCAATTACACCAACAATCCTGATTGGGAAGGGGATGCGTGCTAGGTTGTTGTACCAAAAGATAGGCGATTGCCAGAAGCGAAGGTAACGAGAACTATTTGTCGCAAAATAATAAGTTAGGCTAGCAAAATAGAGCGAATGAAAGTTTGTGTCGGCATCACAGGAGGTCGCGGTTACATTTTTAATATCAATACTTCCTTTATCAAGAATTTTTTTAGCTTCCTTTGCCGCCCATGCTTCATTTGAGGCCTTTCCTCGCACTTCGCCGACTATTCCGTCAGGATGAAATGTCGTGTAAAGTCCTCCAAACTTGCCACGAAATTCCTTCAGAAGTTTTTTTGCTCGCTCTGGGGAGTCCTGAGCCCTTTCCTCCATCGCTAAAAACACGAGTAAACTTTTAAGGTCGATTTGTTTTTGACTAGCGAGTGAGTTTAGCGTCCCGGCTATTTTTTCTGCCGATTCGTTATAATTTGGGATAAGGATTACGTGTTTAATTTCATCCCAAGCAACTTTATAACCCTTAAAGC
The DNA here is from genome assembly GCA_964363945.1 of uncultured Gammaproteobacteria bacterium. Taxonomy (GTDB): domain Bacteria; phylum Patescibacteriota; class Microgenomatia; order UBA8517; family JACQJR01; genus CAYTZB01. The sequence continues at coordinate 15,193 of CAYIKF010000004.1, read as the reverse complement.
TTTGCCATTTTTTTTGCCAATTAGTCTTTTCCCAAGTTTTTAGTAAAAAATAGCCTCTCACTCCCAAGATTGCCGACTGGAAAGAACGGTAGAACCAATAAGCAAGGAAAATTATTACAGCATATGCAACGACTTCAGGTATGAAGAATCCGCCTATTGCTGGAAAGAAGATGATTCCCCACGCCAAGCTCCCCGGCAAAATTTCGAGCATTCGTTGAAATTTACTTTCATGATGGTCAAGTAATTGACGTACCATATCAAGTGTAATTGTAATCTTATTGGCCTTTTCTTGCAAATAATCGTCTAAATTCGAGGGAAAAGCGGTGGTTGTGATTTAATTTTACCAGAAAATTGTTTAAGGATTTTTTCTGAAGTTTCCGGAAGGAATGGTTGGAGGTCAGTAGCCACTTGTCCAATTCTTATAATTTGCTTGGTTAACACTTCATTTAAGGGCTTTCCCTTTAATTCCCAAGGTTTATCTTCATTGAAACTTCTGTTTGCTTCTGCAATGACTGCCCATATAACTCCTAACGCATCGTTAAATCTATATTCTTCTATTCTTTGGGCCACGGGAGAAGATATTGTTAATTCTTTATCTGGAAGGGACAAGTTGGTTGTATCACACAATTTAGTAACGCGAGCAACTAAATTTCCTAGGCCATTGGCTAGATCAGCATTGTATTTCTCGTCAAATTTAGGAAGTGATAAATCTCCGTCGCTGCCGAATTGATAGGCGGAAAGCAAAAGATAGCGCGTGCCGTCTAATCCATACTTATCAACTAACTGTTTTGGTGAGATGACATTTCCGAGACTCTTAGACATCTTTTGTCCATCAATTGTAAAAAATCCGTGGGCGAATAACTGCTTTGGGAGTGGAAGTTTGGCTGCAAGGAGTAGTGCTGGCCAAATAACGGCATGAAACCAGAGGATGTCTTTACCAATTAAATGAAGATCTGCTGGCCAAAAATTTTTCTTTCCGACAAGAAATTGAGTTGCTGTGTAGTAATTAAATAGGGCTTCGACCCATACGTAAATGGTTTGTGATTTATTCCATGGGACTGAAATTCCCCAAGCAACGCCCGCACGACTTATTGAAATATCCTGAACGCCTTGTTCTAATCGACCAATAACCTCGTTTTTTCGAGCTTCTGGTAATATTTCGTATTCGCCACTTTTTATCTCACTTAGAATCTCAGGAGCAAATCTACTTAATTTAAAGAAATAATTTTTTTCTTTTTGATAGATTAATTTTCTTGTTGGGTGTAAAGGACATTTTTTATCTATGATATCTGCCTCTGTTAAAAATTTCTCGCAACCAACGCAATAAAATCCTTCATAAAGCCCTTCATAAATCCACCCGTTATCATAGATTTTTTGCAAAACTTCTCGAGCAATTTTTTCGTGGCGAGGATCAGTAGTTCTTATAAAGAAATCATAGTCTATATTTAGAAGTTTCCATGCTTCGGCAAATCTGGGAGCTATCTCGTCTGCGTATTCCTTGGGTGATTTACCAGCTTTTTCTGCTGCTTGGGCAACATTCGATCCATGTTCATCAGTTCCTGTTAAGAAGAATACATTTTTTTTACCTAATTTTTGTCGCCAATAACGAGCAATGACATCTGCTGTAATTGTGGTGTATGCATGCCCCACGTGGGGAACGTCGTTGACATAATATAATGGTGTTGTCACAAAAAATTTGTTCATGTTTTTATTATACTAAAAAAGCCCTTTTCAGGGCTTATCTAATTCACTAATTAACTAGTTAGCTATTTCGAGCAACGCGAGAAACAAGGTTCTTGCTAAAAGCAAGGTTCTTACTTAACTAACTTCTTTATTCTCTCCGCCCACCTTGTTGCCCATTCATCAGCAGTGATTTTCTTAAGTGCGAGTTTCAGGCCATTTGATTTGTTTATTTGGTGTTTCATCGATTCAATAGTAGCAGATGACACAGCAAGATTTTCTCTTATATTTGATACGCTGCGTCCTTTTGAAAGCCAGTAGATGATACCGAGTCGTTTTACAAAAGTTTCAACCTCTGTCTTACCAAGAAAATCTTCGAATACCTGTTTGGCCTCATCTTTGGTTTTCAAATCGGCAATAAGCTGGTAAAACATCCCAAAAAGCTCACGTTCAAGAGCACTGTTTATTTTCCGCTTCGACACTCTCATTTCGCGCGAAGTTTACCATAGGAGTTTTAATTAGTCAATGACCAGGTCCTGAATAGTTTTAATTGATTAAAATCTGAAGCCAAAGTAGCGTAATAAGAGGATGAGAGTAACGAGGATGCTCGTGATGAGCCCTATCATTCGATTAGTGAGCAAGGATACTGTAAATAAGGTAGCAGTAAAGAAAGTAACGAAAAATAAAGGAGGTTCCCAAAACGTGTCAGGAGAAACAAAAAATACGATTACGCTAATTACTATCCATAATAGGACGGTAATAAGAAGAGACGTGAGAAAGTTTCGGCGATATTTCATAGTTTGATGGTTAAATAGCTATATGGTTAATTGTTATTTTAATCCTATTCTGGTAAAATTTCAGGGATGAGTCAGGATGTTCTTCTTTTTATCATCTTGTTTGTAGCTGGGATTGGTCTTATTATTTTGTTTTTAAACAAGCGACTCCAAGAACTGTCAGAAAAGCAAAAACCCTCGGATGAGCTTGTTGAATGGCTTAAGAGTACAAATCAACGTTTAGAGGATCAGAGCAAAACATTCCATCAAACCCTTCAAGCAAATACCCGTTCACTTAATGAACGATTGGATGCTGCCGCACGAGTAATAGCAGGCGTACAAAAAGGAGTCGGTGAAATGTCAGAGATTGGACGGAATATGCGTGAGTTATCAGAATTCTTGCGAAGTCCAAAATTGCGAGGAAACATTGGGGAGCAGGTTTTGAAAGAGCTGTTAGGACAAATGCTTCCCAAGCAATCATTTAGTTTACAATACAGTTTCCGCTCTGGTGCAACCGTTGATGCTGCTATTAAAACCGGCAACGGGATTATTCCGGTTGATGCGAAATTCCCAATGGAGAATTTCAGGAAGATGGCGGGGGCACAAACAGACGCAGAGAAGAAAACATATGAGAAAGAATTTATTCGTGATTTGAAGGGACATATCGACGCAATCTCGTCCAAATATATTCTTGATGAGGAAGGGACATATCCGTTTGCATTAATGTATCTTCCCTCCGAAGCAGTCTATTACGAAGTCGTTAATAACGCTGACATCTTCGATTATGCAGCAAAAAAGGCAGTGATGCCTGTTTCCCCCTCAACGTTTTATGCATACCTTAAGGCGATCTTAATGTCACTTGAAGGACAGAAGATTGAGCAACGGGCAAAAGAAATTTTAGCTGCTATTCGCGCAATTCAAAAAGATTACAACAAAGTTGAGGATAATCTAACTACCCTTGGACGCCATGTTACCAATTCATACAACATGATGTCGCAAGTGGTAGGCAGTTTTACCCAGTTGGGGCAGAAAATTTCATCAACCCAAGCCCTCGGTAGAGAGACGAAAGAAGCCTCCAGCCCAGTCTCCGGCTCAGAGAGTCTCAAGACTCGGGGAGAGGGCCTACCTCCAGGGCAGAGCCCCTCAATGGGCGGAGCCAAGGCCCGGGGGGAAGTAAAACAGCTTGATATGCCCTCGTGAGTGTTAGGTTCCTGCCAGATTTGACAATGAACCCACGAGAGTGATAGTATACAAGCCGTATGGCAAAAGAAATAAGAGATATTATTGCTCAAGACGAAAGACGAGCAGCTGGACTTGAAGGTCTGGAAGCTGCTGCAATTTTACAATCTTTAAGAAGAGCTATTGATTTTGCCGTCAAAAAAGGTTGGCTTTCTACCAGATTACCTAAAGTAGCTTCATCTCCCACAAGCGAAGGATTAGTTACTGTTGAAACAGGATTTAGCTTTGAACCATTTACTGATGAGGATAAAGAAAAGCTCAGAACAGATGGAGCACTAGTGTATACCTTGGAGGGACAAAAAATCCAAGGTCAAAAAGAAGGTGGGAGAAGGTTTTTGCATGTGGTTTCCGCAAAAAGAGTACTTACTACACCTTCAAGAATAATGGAGGTAGCTATTTATCCTGACCCAGAAAGATTTTTTGTTCCTGGTACCTTTAGTCAGTTAAAAGCAACACAAGAGGAACTAGTAAAAAAAGATGGGCAAGAACTGCAAGCAAGACTTGGGATAGAAGGCTTAGAGGAGATTTTACCTGAAGCTCCAGAGGTTACTGAAGTCATGTTTAAACATTTTGACGCCACAGGTGTCCGTTTACTTGGCGAAGATTATCGTGATCCAAATCCAGAAACTCGATATTGGCGCTACATTCGAACTAATACTCCTATCAATAAATCTGGCCCCTTCATTGCCATTGTCGGCCACTTCTTTGCCGTTTATGGTCCTTACGTCCCTGACTGGAATGCTTACAGGGCCGATGCCTTTCTCGGGGCCGCTCGTTGGGTAGTGAAAGTTAAAAAGACTGGGTAATTGATTTCTCGGTAGTTTTGTTGGAGCAAAAGAACTTATTCGCTTTGCACACGAATTGATTCAGCAAAGAACAAAAACTCCGCAATAGTCCTCACACATAGCTTCAAACTACAAGACAGCTGCTGTATACTTTACGAGACATGGATGATATTGAACTTAATAAAGAGCAGCAACAAGCAGTGACCTACAAAGGTGGGCCGCTGTTGATTATTGCTGGTGCGGGGACGGGGAAGACCACGGTTGTAACAGAACGAATTAAACATTTGATTGTCACAGAGCAAGCGTTGCCCTCTGAGATTCTAGCTCTTACCTTTACTGAAAAGGCGGCACGTGAGATGGAGGAGCGTGTTGATATTGCAGTCCCCTATGGCTATACCCAAATGTGGATATCAACCTTCCATGCGTTTTGCGATCGGATTTTGCGTACTGAAGCGCTTGCTATTGGATTGCCAACGAATTACCGCCTCTTAACAGAAGCGGAAGCAACACAACTTATACGAGCCAATCTTTTTTCTTTTGAGCTTTCCTACTTTAGACCTCTAGGCAATCCAACAAAATTTGTTGGTGGAATGCTGCAGCATTTTTCTCGACTCCAGGATGAGGATGTGACGCCCACTGATTACATAAAGTGGGTGGGCGAAAAGCGAAAAGCTAAAAGCGAAAAGTATGAAAAAGAGGAAATTGAAAAGTATGTGGAGTTGGCAAAAGCGTATCAGAAATACACAGAGTTAAAGGTAAAAGAGGGAGTTATGGACTTCGGTGATTTAATTACCAACGCACTACTCCTTTTTCGGCGTCGTCCTGCCATTTTGAAACGGTATAAAGAACAATTTAAATACATTTTAGTTGATGAATTCCAAGATACAAACTATGCTCAAAATGAGTTAGCAATTTTACTTGCGGGAAAACGGGCGAACATTACAGCCGTAGCAGACGATGACCAAAGCATTTACAGATTTCGGGGCGCAGCGGTTTCAAATGTGATGCAATTTCGCAAACACTTTCCAAAAGCAAAGATTATTACCCTAACCGAGAATTATCGTTCAACCCAAGAGATTCTAGACAGAGCATATCAACTTGTTCAACACAACAATCCAGACAGACTTGAGGTAAAAGAAAAGATTGATAAAAAACTTGTTTCTGCACGAAAGAAAAAAGGGGAACAGATTGAATTTTTATATACAGACAGAGTTGAGAACGAAGCAGATCGTGTGGCAAAAACAATTCTTTCTTTGGTCCAAAAAGGAGATAAGAGTTTCTCTGATTTTGCTATTTTAGTCCGGGCCAATAACCATGCAGAAGCCTTCACTCGTGCATTTTCTCGAGCCGGTATTCCCTTCCAATTTTTGGGTCCTGGTCAGTTATTCCGCCAAGAAGAAATAAAAGATTTAATTGCTTATCTTAAAGTTTTATACAACTTTGAAGATTCAATATCACTTTACCGCGTGCTCTCCATGGACCATTTCGATATCCCTGCACGTGATTTGGCTGCGATTATGAACTATGCGAGGCGTTTTAATCTTTCGCTCTTTGAGGCATGTGAGGATGTCAACAAAATCTTTGTTAGGAAAGAGACAAAGGAAGCAATTGATAAATTTATCGCAATGGTCAATAGACACTTAAAGGCAGCCCGACGCGAGACTGCAGGACAACTTTTGTTTTATTTTCTTGAGGATACAGGACTGTTAGCTAAATTGGCAAAACCAGAAAGTCAGCTCGAAGAACGCCGCACTCAGAATATTAGCCGTTTTTTTGACAAACTTAAAACATATGAAACAGAACATGAGGACGCAAGTATTACGGCGGTCGTTGATTGGATTGGGCTTTCAATGGAATTGGGAGAGTCACCGCAAGCAGTTGATATTGATTGGGATAGACTTAACGCGGTGTACATCTTAACAGTTCACTCCTCAAAAGGCCTTGAATTTCCTATTGTGTTTTTAGTTAATCTTGTTGCCGGTCGTTTTCCGACCTATGAGCGCAGAGAACAAATTCCTATTCCTGAAGAGTTAATCAAAGAAGACTTGCCGGTAGGTGATTATCATATCGAGGAGGAACGAAGACTTTTTTATGTCGGGATGACACGCGCACGCGACCGATTATTTTTAACAGCTGCTAATTATTACGGTGAAGGAAAACGCGAAAGAAAACTTTCGCCCTTTGTTCTTGAAGCATTGGGTACTGATGCAATTAACCAATCACCAATCACTGATCACCAATCACCAACTACCCAGCTTTCACTCCTTGAGTGGGCAAAGGGCGATCACGAAGTTGAGCAAGAAAAAATAGTGAGAATTCCTGTTACCTATCTTTCCTATTCACAAATACAAGAATTTAAAGTATGCCCGCTTCATTACAAGTTAAAATATATCGTCCGAGTTCCTGTTACTCCTTCAGCAGCACAAAGTTTTGGGATAACACTTCATAAAACAATAGCTGATTTTTATAGCACCGTCAAAGCACGAAAAAAGGGAACGCTTGATGAGCTTAGGAAGTTATATGGGGGGAATTGGATTCGTGAGGGTTACTCCTCCAAACAACATGAGAGCTTAATGAAAAAAAGAGGGTATGGATACCTTGAGGAGTATTTTAAAGATGAGTTTAATCCTCGACATGTCCCAATTCTTATGGAACATCCCTTTGTGTTTCGTATAGAAAACCCGCCTGCGCAGGCAGGTCTGAAAATCGGCGGCAAGATTGACAGAGTGGATAAAACTAAGAATGGCATAGAAATCATTGATTATAAAACAGGAGCAAAACTCCCGTCCGATAAAGAATTAGCAGATGATTTACAATTAACAGTGTATGCTCTAGCTGGCACAGAGGTAAAAGAGGAGCCGTTTGCAAGAAGACCGGAGGATCTCACACTTTCTCTTTATTTTTTCGAGGGAGGAAAGAAATTAACAACAACACGGACGCAAGAGCAACTTAACGCTGCAAAACAAGAGATACTCAAAGTATCCCAAGAAATCGCAACAAGTGACTTTACCTGCTCCGGCTCAATTTTATGTCAAAATTGTGAATATAAAATGTTTTGTGGAGGCTACAAGCCGTAATCCCGCCGAAGTTCGCTAGCTGGCGGACGAAGGCGGATAATAGTGTAAGATAAAAAATAGAATTAGAGAGGCCTTAAGCGTAAAACTATCCAACGCAGTTTATCAATTAAATGAAACCCCCAGTAAAGAAGCGGATTTAAGACGAGATCATAACTTCCAACATATTCTACAAGTCGCCCGCCATAACCTTGTTTAAATCGATGAAATCCATACCATGGGTCTTTTGGATCTGGATTTGGGCTGAGGGCGCCCCAGAGATCGAACGTTTTACAACCTAATTTTTTTCCAAGTTTTATTGCTTCCCACATAATAAGGTTACTTGCCATGACGTTTTTATGTTCTTCTGATGAGCCGCCATAGGGATAATAAAGGGTATCCTTGTACTGTAAGAGCAGCCATGCTGTGAGTGGAATGCCTTTGTAGGAGGCGATTAGCAAATGAGGAATAACCCTATCAGAATTTTCAATTTTCAATTTTAAATTTTCATTTAGAGTTTGCCAGAGCAAACGATGATACTCTGGTGTATGGCCGAAATATTTTTGGCGTTTTGTTGTTTCGAAATAGAGCTTTAAGTAAATTTTAAACGCTTCGTCGTCTGTTCTTTCTTTAACCGTTACACCATGTTTTTGGGCAACTCGGATATTATATCGGGTTTTCGGATGCATTGCTGCAAGTAATTCTTCTTCGCTTTTTGTCAAATCAATAACGAAGTTGTATTTTGTAAAAAGTGGACGGATTGATGTTCGTAATCCTAAATTCTTAAATCTTAAATCATAATTCTTAAATCGTTCTATATTGGGTTCAAGCTGAATAAAAATACACCTATTTTCTTCTCCAATCTTTTTTAATTCGTCGATGGTCTGTTTTGTCGGAAGTGGTCCTTTGGGAAGGTAGCCAATTGACCATGGGGTATATGGGATTTTATGGATTGTGAGTTGAAAGCCTGCCTGCGCAGGCAGGTCTTTACCTCTTACAACTTCAACACCAGTTTTCTCTCTAAACTCTCCCCACTCCCGCGATTGTAAAGGGTGAGTGACTTTGTCTAATCCTCGTAGCTCGTTTTGTCTAGCCATGACCATGTTGGTGTTTGTGTAAAAGAAACGGGTTGTTCAAATAGTTCCTCTGGAATATCTGATAAAAAACGAGAAGGAATATTACTGGTTCGCTGACCAAAAAGTAAGCGTCGGTCAGCAAAGGTAAGAAATAGTTTTTGTTTTGCCCGAGTGATTCCCACATAACAAAGTCGACGCTCTTCTTCCAGTTCCTCAACTCTCTCAAACGCCCGACTATGGGGGAAAAGGCCTTCTTCTAAACCAACGATAAAAACAATTGGAAACTCCAGTCCCTTTGCGGCATGGGCGGTCATGAGTGTTACCTGCCCGCCATTGCTGCGCTCAGACGCTGGCAGGTGGTCCGCATCACGTATAACTCCTTTACTAGTCTGTGCTGTCTCAACCAGGGCGACTTGTTCCAAGAATTCGTACACATCGGGAAATTCCGCCGCAACAGAGCGCAACTCTTTGATATTTTCCAGTCGGGCGGCATCTTCTGGGTCATCCGTGTCGTAAAGATTAAGATATCCGGTGGTGTCAAGTACACTGTCGAGAATCTCGAGCGTAGTAAGGTTATCATCTAATGATTGGCGTAGTGTTGTGAATTTTTTCAGACGATTTTTACCTAGTTTCTCGGCCCTTTTTTGTGATACAGAATCCTTTGGATTAACCAAGAGACGCAGGTATGCAAGCATGTCCTTTACTTCTTTGCGCTCATAAAACCGTACTCCCCCGATTAATACATAAGGAATACCAGCGTGCAGCATTGCTTCCTCAAGCACGCGTGATTGGGCATTGGTACGATACAATACCGCGAAATCACGATAGGAAGAGGTTATTGGGCTATTAGGTGAGTAGGTTATTAGGTTTTCAATTTCGCTTACCACGAATGCTGCTTCCTCAAGCTCACTATGCGCTTGGTAGAGCGTTATTTTTTCGCCTTTATCATTTTTTGTCCACAGTTTAAGGATTGGATGGGTTCTGTTTTTTGATATGACATGGAAGGCGGCATCAAGAATTGTCTGGGTTGAGCGGTAGTTTTGCTCAAGGTTAATAACGGTGATGTCCGGGAAGTCGCGCATAAGGTATTCGATATTTCGATAGTCTGCGCCCCGCCAACTGTATATACTTTGTGCGGCATCGCCTACCACTGTCAGATTGTGGTGTTCTTTTGCAAGGAGTTTTGTCAAGCGGTATTGCGCGCGATTGGTATCTTGCCATTCGTCAACAAGTACATACTGATAAATTTTTTGATACCGCTCACGAATATCGGGGTGTTCTTCAAAGAGTTTGATAACCAAAAGCAGGAGATCATCGAAATCGCACGCCCCCACCTCGCGCAACAGTTTCTCATACTCCTGATATACCACTGCAACGTGCCGCTGCCATTCCCCCCGAGAAAGCTGCGCATACTCTTCTGCAGTTACCATTTCATTCTTTGCTTGAGAAATTACCGTAAGCACTGAAGAGGGTTTAATGGCGGTCACTCCCATACCGAGCTTTGTGAGTACCTCTTTTATTGCCTCTTGCTGGTCATTTTCATCATAAATGACAAAGTGACGCGGGACGCTGATATTCTCGCCATAAGAGCGTAGTACTCGTGCACAAAAGGAATGGAAAGTGCAGGCAAGGGGAGGAGTGATTAGTGATTGCCGCCCTTGGCGAGCCTCGCCTTCGGCGGGGTGATTAGTGGTTAGTAATTTTTTTATTCTTTCTCTCATCTCGCCTGCTGCTTTATTGGTGAAGGTTACCAAGATAAGATTTTCAGAAGGAATACCTTTTTCTTTGATTAACCAGGCTGCACGGTGGGTGAGGACGCGTGTTTTGCCGCTTCCCGCGCCTGCTAAGATAAGTAATGGTCCCCCAAAAAAAGTGACCGCCTCTTGTTGGCGGGGATTTAAATTCGTTACAATAGTACTCATGAACAAAAGGAGTATCTTTCGTGGTTAATTATACCTCATTTTCTCGCCTTATTTCTCGAATAAAACGAAAACTTCTCTCACACGTCCTGCTGGCACGGGTAGTGTTTGTGGGCGGGGCACTCCTTTTGTTGGCAGCTCTCTTTGTTCTTCTCAGGGAGCCACTCGGTAATATTGGCGTGCGCGTGTTCTTCCTCCCAAAGATGGCAACACTCTTTCTTTTTGGTTCACCCTCGATGCTTGAGAGTCAGGGTGGCCGCACAAGTATCTTGTTATTGGGAGTTGGTGGCGCAGGGCATGAAGCACCAGAATTGACCGACACCATGATATTTGTCTCTTTGGACCATAAGGGTAGCAATCCAGTCTTTCTTTCTTTGCCTCGAGATATTTGGATTTCATCACTACGTGCGAAGTTAAATACTGCCTATTACTACGGCAACCAAAAAAGAGAAGGCGGAGGAGTGATTTTAGCAAAAGCTTCAGTTACCGAAATTATTGATCAACCGGTCCATTACGGGGCAGCAGTCGATTTTTCTGGATTTGTGCAGTTGGTTGATCTGCTGGGTGGTGCTGAAGTTGAGGTCGAGCGCACCTTTGATGATAATAAGTATCCTATTCCTGGTCGAGAAACTGATGAGTGCGGCGGAGATCCAGAGTTTCGCTGCCGGTATGAACATGTGCACTTTGAGAAGGGCAAACAAATTATGGACGGACAAACAGCGCTCAAGTTTGTGCGTTCCCGAAACGCAGAAGGTGAGGAAGGAACTGACTTTGCAAGGAGTAGCAGGCAGCAAAAGGTTCTCCTGAGTATAAAACAAAAACTGCTTTCCCCGAAGATTTTGCTTAATCCTCGCAAACTGAAAAAAGTATGGGATACGGTCGTGAGTTCTGTGGAAACTGACATACCCGAGGATGACCTCCCCATTCTCGCACGTATGATGCTACGGCTTGATAAAGAGAAGATTAAAAGTGTGGTTCTGGACGGTGGAGCAGTGGGTGATGCACAAACCGGTTTTCTTGTGCATCCTCCTATTTCTCCTCTGTATGATAACCAGTGGGTTCTCACTCCCCGCGACGGAACATGGGGAGAGGTAAGGGATTGGGTAAAAGGGTTATTGCGGTAACTCAAAATGCCCACTGTCCCCGAACATATAGGAGCGTCAAGTAAGAAAGAAGCACTATTGATATAAATCCCCAGGCTGATCTAAAGAAGTTATTTTGTGCTGCTATTCCCAAAAGTACGAAAAATGGTGGTATTGAGAGAAGGTATCTTGGAGTACTTAAAATAAAGGTTGTTGAAGAGAACAAAAGAATACTTAAAAAATAGTAGACAGCCCAAGAACGTCGTAGTTTTACAAAAGCAACTGGGAGTAATGCCCAGGCAACCGTGAGAGAGACTGCCTCCGCCCACCCCACCATAAGCGTGTAATTGTTTAATTCGCCAAATAACGCTCTTTGCCAAGAGCTCAATATCCCTGTGAGTGGTAAAGCAAGTTGTTTTTGCCAATGACTTTCAAGGATTTTTTGGAATGCAAGAGGGTTGTCATAGACAAGCTGATTGATGTAAAGGTATATTAAAACCGACACTACAGATGGCATCACCAAAAAGACGAGGTGTAAGACTTTTCTCTTTTTCGTATATATCCACTCAATAATGAGTGAGGGAACAAGCAGTACCCCAAATGGACGAGTGAACGTTGCCAAACCTGAACAAATGCCTGCCGATAACCAATTTTCTCTTCTTGCAAAGTAAAAGGTTAGAACAGCGGTCAAAAAGAACAAGGATTCTGTATATGGTGCTCCAAAGAAATATGCTGTTGGGAAAATAGAGAGCATGATAAGAGACCACCGTGCTACATTCTCTGAAAAATCAAATTTTATTAGGCGGTAAAAGATGAAAATGGCTGCAATATAAAATAATAATGAGATGATAATTCCCACCCAAACTGGATTATTGAAAAGTAGTAAGCCTAGTTTTGCCATGAGGGGATAAAACGGGTAAAATACGATAAAATTACCTGGATCGCCGACATTCGTATAACCGTTTTGTGCAATATAAAGATAGATTCGCCCATCCCAGGCAATCCATGAGTTTTCAATAAACTGATAAAATGGCAGATTAGATTTTTCTGGGAAGACGAGAATTGTAAAAATCCAGGGTAATACTAGTAGTGCAATTCTTATTAGAATAATAAACAAGGTGAGTTGAAATAGACTAGAACGAATGAAACGCATAATAGTTTTTATTTTTCTTATTGGTTTTCTTTTGCGGCTTTTTCTTTCTTCTACCGGTACACTTTCCCTTGATTTTAATACTTTTGTTGCGTGGAGTCAGCAACTGGTAAGGGATGGACTTGGTAATTTTTACAATGGGTGGTCTGATTATCTGCCAGGGTATCTTTATGTTCTTTGGCTTTTGGGTCAAGTGAATACCATCTTACCAGCACTACCAGATACGTTGCTCTACAAACTTCCCGCAATCCTTGCTGATGTAGCCACAGGTGCGCTTATCTTTTTTGCCGTTTCCCGATTTAATAAGAAGTTAGCTCTACCTGCAGCCGCCCTTTACCTTTTTAATCCCGCAGTTTTTGCAAATTCAACCTTGTGGGGACAAATTGATGGAATAACAGTATTTCTTGCACTGAGTTCCATCTTTTTTGCGAAGCATCTTCCACTCCTTTCCGCCGCTGCGTTGGGCGCTGGCGCACTCGTCAAACCCCAAGCAGGATTTATTGCACCGATTGTGGCAGTTTTGTTGTGGAAGACTTATGGATTGAAAAAGACGATAGGCTACGCGATTTTCTCGCTACTTATCTTTCTTGGCGGATTTGTCCCATTTGCGCATGGTGTACCTTTCATCCTCCGAATCGGAGAATTCATCTCGTTTGTGGTGGAAAGGCTAGGTGCGACTGCGAATCAGTATCCCTATAGTAGTATTAATGCGTTCAACTTCTGGGCACTCATCACTGGATTGTGGAAACCGGATGGAGGGGGGTTGCAAATAGGAGGTATTGTGGTCGCGGTAACGGTATTATCATTGCTCCTGCGATACTGGTGGGTTCGGCAAGAGAAGAGTAAGACTACCATATGGCTGGTTACTGCGTTGTGGTTTGTTGTCTCATTTTTGTTCTTAACCCGTATGCATGAACGGCATCTTCTCCCCACGTTCGCCCCGCTCGCCATAGCGGCTGCCCAGTTTCCACTTCTGTGGTTGCCCTATGCCATACTTTCCGCTACCTACCTTGCAAACTTGCGCTACTCATATGTTTGGATAACTGAAGGTTTTCGCCAAATATTTTCTCAAGGAATAATAGATGTTTTTGTTGTAATAAATTTGATTGCCGCAGGTTTAATGGTTGTGGTTTTTCTCCGACCAAAGAATTTTCAATTTTCAATTTTAAATTTTCATTCAATTTTCAATTATTTAAAACGAAAATTACTGGCAACTGATAACCGAAACCTGATACCTGGCACCCGAAAACTGATACCTGATAAACTGATAAGACCCTTGCTGGCAGGTGTTCTTGGCTTTGCACTTTTGTCTCGCCTTGCAGGCCTTTGGTTCCCACCAACTTTTTATTTTGATGAGGTTTACCATGCCTTCACAGCCAAAGAAATGTTACAAGGTAACAATGCTGCGTGGGAATGGTGGAATACACCCCCAAAGGGCTTTGCGTATGAGTGGACCCATCCACCGCTTGCCAAACTGGGAATGGTGGCGGGTATGGTTATCCTGGGTGAGCGACCTCTTGGCTGGCGATTGCCCGGTGCACTGTTGGGGGTAGGAGTGATCTTTTTGGTATATCTTCTGGGAGTGCAATTATTTCGAAACAAGACGGTAGGGCTCCTCGCTGCTGCCGTCTTTGCGCTTGATGGCTTACCGCTTGTGATGTCTAGGGTGGGCATGAACGATACCTACTTTTTGTTTTTTGCGCTCCTTTCGGTACTATTCTTTCTGAAAGAGCGCTATTTCTTCTCAAGTGTTTTTTTGGGACTTGCTGCAGCATCAAAGTGGACCACAGTGTGGGTAGTACCTCTCTTGTTTGTTCTCATGCTCCTTTTTAAGCAAAAGCCACGCTGGCGTATCGTATGGTTTGCAGTAATTCCTCCTGCTCTTTACCTTGCCTCCTACATCCCGTTCTTTTTAGGCGGTCATTCAGTGTCCCAATTTATTGAGCTTCAGAAACAGATGTGGTGGTATCACACGAATCTCCAAGCTTCACATGCGTATCAATCTTCTTGGTGGACATGGCCGCTAAGCTTGCGCCCTGTGTGGTTCTTCGCGGAAGGGAAAGACGGGTTTGTATCCAACATTTTTGCAGTGGGCAATCCGTTTGTGTTCTGGGGTGGTATTGTGACAATGGCTATCGCCGCAGTAGCAGGAATACGTGCGCGTATCTACCCGCTTTTGGCTGTCGTTGCGGCTTGGGGGCTCCTTTTCTTGCCCTGGGCACTCTCTCCCCGCGTTATGTTCCTTTACCACTATTTGCCAGCAGTTCCCTTCCTCTCGCTGGCCATCGGCTGGTATCTCTCAACCCAGAAAAAGGATTTCATACTTATTACTTTTTCCTTATTACTTATTATTTATATTTTCTTCTTCCCCCATTGGACAGGCGTTTTTGTCCCCCGCTGGCTTGACAACTTCTACTATTGGCTTCCTACGTGGAG
>CAYIKF010000003.1:5692-38869 GCA_964363945.1 uncultured Gammaproteobacteria bacterium | reverse complement strand
AGGAGGAGAAATATCTTAGCATATTAAATAATGAAGAACTGGCGACTCGCCTCGAACAAGATATCGGGGCGCGGTTTACAATACCCGGTTTTTCGGCAATTTCTGATTACTTGGTACAGTTTAAGTACAAGCAGATTTACGGCGAGAATGGAATGATTATAGTAGGGCAAGACAAAGGTGATGTTTTGGTTAGGTTACAAGTTGAAAGATTGCCTAACTATCCTGAGTGGAACACTTTCAGCTTATTTTATTCCCCAGTAAAGACAGAATCTGAGATGAAAATAGAATTAATAGCGCCCCATATTGGAGATCCTTTAGGCACAAAAGTTCTTTTTGATGATTTAGAAGTATATAAAGTTTTTACAAATAAGCTGCTTTTTGTACAAAGGAGCCAAGAAGATGTATTGTCCCAACCAAAAATAAATTTCGAGAAGATTTCACCCTCGCAATACAAGGGAGTTGTAGAAGACTCAGTTGGTCCACATGTTATAGTTTTCTCAGAAAATTATTCACCCCAATGGCAATTGTCTATTTTTGATAAAGATGGTAGGAGAATACCTATTAGTCTTTTACACTTTTCTGCTAACACTTATGCAAATGCTTGGTATGTAAAGGATGTACCAAATAGCTACGAATTTGATATTTATTATAGACCCCAGAGATTTTTCTGGTTGGGACTTGCAGTATCTATAGTAACCATAAGTATTGTTCTTTTTGTATGTTTTAATAAATCAAGTTTCTTTTCTCGCTATATTTTTAAACGGAGGACTCAATGAAAAAAAGAGTTCGCGAGTGGCTTGTTGCACACCAATTACAAATTGCTTTATTTAATGGTTTTTTGATGCTTTTGATTCTTCTACGCTCTGCTGGTTATTTTGAACCGTTCATTCCAATTACTATTAATTTGATATTTATTTCTGCATTAGTACTATCAATTTTCCTACTTGGGACAAATAGTAAAGGCGCTGCCGCTATTGCTTTGATTTTTTGGATGCTTGCTGGTTTTTTTAGAGTATTTTTAAAAATAGATGTTTGGGCCGAAAGGACTGCTCTTTATGCGTTTGAGGCTTTAGTTATAGGGGTTTTTCTCTTAATAATAGAAGCTATATCAAGTAAACGCACAAAATAGATAAGTAAAAACAGTAATGTTGCTATTGTTATAGATTTGCCAATAAGGAAACTTCTAGGCTCGTATTTAAACTCTACAAAAATAGTGTCTGGTTTAATATCAACAAGGCGTAGAGTGTCTGGTTTTTCTTGTACTCTGACTTTCGTTTGCCCGTTAAGATATGCATTCCAGCCCGGGCTCCAAACTTCGGCTAGCACTAAACGCTGCGTCTCATGCTTTGATGTATCGACTTGTATGTGGTTCGGGGAATATTTTTTAATTGGCGCCTCGTTTCCCGGTTTTTGATTATCTTTTAGGAAATACGCCCGCGGTAAAACAGCACTGTTTTTGTAAACTAAATAGTCGCCAAACTTATTTTTCAGCACGAGGTTTTTATCAGTTAGTTCGTAAGGTGAAATAACATATTTAGTGTTAAATTCTCCCAGAGAAACTGCATCTGGTTGGGGTTTTTCGAATGCATAAGTTCCAATGGGCGGGATAGAAAGCGTATAGTAATTCCAGTAAGCGCCGGTTAATTGCCAGGCTTGTTTGTAATAATTTGTTTGCTGCAAAGTATTGTATCCTTCTACTAGTTCCAAGTTATGTATTGCTGAATCTTTTTGCGACAAACATCTATTCGTACAGAATACACGAAAGCGCTCTTTGTCTTTTTTTAAAAATTCATAAACTTCTTTTGTTACGAAGCGATCGGCCTCTTTTTGGATAGGTTTGTTTATTGCAAGCCAGAATATATAAGTGCTTTCCAACAATGCTAAAGTTGCAGCTAGCGCAAATAAGAGTTTATTTTTTCTGATCTTCTCTAATGCAAAACCAGCGAGGGTTAGTGTTAAAATTAAAGGTACAAACCAAATGCGCGTTGCAACTCTTTGCAGCACAAACCAATCCTGAGAAAGCAGCAGATTAGAAAGAGGCGAAACATTGTTTGATGCAATTAGAACAACTGCAAAAAGAGAAATTGCAACTAGAATTTTGTATGGTGTTTTAAGTTTAACAAAGCCTATAAAGGCGAGAATAATCGGCACGATTCCTAAGAATAGCCATTTTTCAGTGTCTAAATAGTGGGGATTTTTAGAGAGTAAAGGAGAAATAGAAGAAGTGATAAATTCCACTGCTGACGACCACTTTGGATATACATCTCTATCTTGAAGAAGTAAAAATCTTGTAGTTTGTGGTAGCCACTCAATCTGGGGGAACAAAGCGATGGCAGTTAATCCTATAGAGGTAATAACGCCCAATAAAAACATAAGTAAATCTTTTAAGAGATTAGACTTTTTTAGTATTGATATTGTTAAAACAAGGAGAAATGAGGATGCCGCAGTTAAAGTTAAGGTTACTGTATGAAGAAAAAAGAGTGCTGCGAAACTTATTCCTAAAAAAAGCGCCCATTTAATTTTCTTGGATAGGGTAAGCTTAAAACAGCTCAAAATCACCAAAGGCAGCCACGTCAGTGTTCCGACAAGGCCATAATGACCCGCTTCAAGATAACCGCCTAGTTTTGGTGTCGTTATATATAAGACGGCAACAACTAAGCTCGTTGACAATGATAAACGGAAGACAGATCTTGCCAAAAGGAAGAAAAATATTCCTCCAAGAAAAGTATGAAGAATTAACCAAATAATAAACGCTAAATCTGTTGGCAATAGGATAAAGAGCCAATTTGGAGGATAGAAAAGGGAAAATTGGGGATCCGGCAGAAGAGGAGTGCCTGAAAGAAAAAGGTTATTCCAGAAAGGGAGGGTATGTGTTTCTAAGAATTTCTCTCTTATGAAATAAAAAACTGGCCAGAATTGTTCTTGCAAGTCATTACCCCGCGCAAGCAGTATTCCCGGATTAAGAAGCGCTGGCAGATACACAAGAAAAGTCATCAAAACAAGTGGGAGAAATATATAAAACACGCGCTTCATTAAGAGCAGTGTACTATGAAGAGGCGGTTGTTTCTAGTATAATTTGAAGACAACTATGCTAAGAAATTTGCTACTTCTTTTCTCTCTAGCTGGATTTTTAGTTGTTGGTTTTCTTTTAGCAACCAATCATCCAGGATTCGCCATCAAAATAACAAACTATCTTTATGTTTTGCTTCTTGTGAGTGTCTTATGGCAGGTTTTGTATGATACAAAAGTATAACATTTTGGTTTTTCTCGGACTTGCCGTTCCCACTCTTTTAGCGTTTAGGGCATTTTTTACACCATCACCACTCGTCTGGGGAGATGCCCCTTATTTTTACCCCGAAGGTTTAAAAGAATTGGTCGCAAAACCCTATCTTTGGACTGATAATGGAAATAACTTTGGCGGGATAAATTCTCTTCTTTGGCTCTCTCCTTTAATGTTTGTATACGGGATACTGCACAAGCTTTTCGGTCTTGATAACGATTTAATAATTAGGATACTTTTCTATTTCCCGGCAACTCTTCTTTCACTGAGTACCCCTATCTTTTTTGCGCGATACCTAGGGTATTCAAGGGTTGTTCAATTTTTTGCCTCGCTTGTTTATACACTTAATACGTATTTTTTGCTTCTTGTTGATGGTGGGCAAGTCGGCGTGGCACTTGCTTATGGATTTTTCCCATTAACTCTTCTCTTTCTTAGGAAGTTAATTGATATCCCTCGTTTTAAAAATTTTCTTTGTTCTTTATTTTTCTTAATTGTTCTATCAGTTATTGATCCTCGCATTGCTGCTATTGGTATTCTTGCTCTGGTTGTTTGGGTTTTTATTGACTGGATAGAGAGCCGCCAAGGAAACACTGTTAAAAATCTTAAATTTCTAATTCCACTTATTTTTTTAACAATTGCCGCAAATTCTTATTGGATTATTCCAAGTTTAATAGGTGGGAATTTAAGCGTCTCTGTTTCAAGCCTTCAGCTTATTTCATTACTCAATCCTCTTCTTCTCTTTCAGCCACATTGGCCAGGGAATGAGTTTGGAAGAGTTTTTCCGCCCCCGTTTTATTTTGTAGGTATTCCACTTTTAATATTTGCTAATTTGCTTCTTAGGCCAAATAAAAAGATTTTACTTTTTACTTTTTACTTTTTACTTTTTACTTTCTTAGTCAAGGGAGAGACGGCACCATTTGGTGAATGGTACGAGTGGGTGGTGAGAAATGTCCCTTTTGCTGTCGCTTTTCGTGACTCCACTAAATTTTTTGCACCACTTCTTCTTTTTGGAGGAATGTTAATTGGTATAACTGTTGAGCGTATTGGCGGTCTTTTGAAAGGTTTCTTTACACCCTTTAGTGCGGGTGTAAATTTCCTGGCGTCCTTCGCGGTATATGCATATTTGCTTTTCCTAATACACCCTGCGCTCCTAGGCGGTTTGCACGGGGTGTTGTCTGGTAGGGAATTTCCTCACGACTTAGAGATTGTATACGAGAAGTTAAGAGGGGACTCAAGTTTTTTTAGAACAGCATGGTTTCCAGAACGCCATCCATTTGGGTTTCATACAGAGGGGAAACAAGCACTTGATGCGAAAAGATTATTGGAAGAGCGCCCTTTTGCCTCGCTCAATGTGGGAACGTATGACGCATTCAATTTTGTGCACGATTCTTCTTTTTTGGAATGGTTTGACCTTTTGGGAATTAAGTATCTTGTTTTTTCGGGAGACCCACGAACATTTCAACTAAATGAAACGCAACAACAAGACTGGAATAATCTTTTAACTTTAACAGCTTCTACATCTGGTTTGTTAAAAGAAGACTGGGGAGTGAGTTTCCCTGTTTATAGTCTTGTTGATACAAAGCCTCATATATTTTCGGTTGATAAATTAATTGCTGTTATAGGAAGTGAGGATATTTATCAAAAACTCAAAGAAAAAGATAAAAATTTTTCCGTAGGCAACCAGGCTTTCGTGTTTCTTGAGGATGGAAAATTTGATCCAAGGAATTTGCAGAGGATTGCCTCGCAGTCTGCGATTTTAGTTTTCACTGAAAAAGACGAGATTGATTTAACCATGAGTTTTTTACAGAAGCATTTTGTTTCTCCAAGAGAGGCAACTAAGGGAGTAAAAGGACCTTCGCAATGGGCGCTGCGTTCTGCTGACGATTATTTGAAATGGAAATATGAGTTTTTGATTAATGGTGTGGATACAAAAGAATTTGATTATGGTAAAGGTATTGCATTTTCTTCTGTTGCCGATGAGTGGATTTACTTCGATATTGATGTTTTATCTGACGGTGAATATGTTTTTGCCGCAAGAACGTTAACTAGGGACAAGGATGAGCAGTTGGGAGTAGATTTATTTTACGGGTCCCCAATTACTTACAATACGAAATACCATTTTGAATGGTATATAAGAGAAGGATTTTCTCTAAAAAAGGGTCAGAAAAGAGTAGCGTTTAAGAATATTAATGGATTTCATGCTCTTAATACAGTAGCTTTTGTTCCAAAGAAGGATTGGGAGGAAGCGCAGAAATTAACACAAAATTTTCTGAGAGATTTTCCAGTGGTAAGGATTGACGGGAAGGGTGATGAGCAAGAATTGCAGCAATTAGCCAACATTAGTCAATGGAGACAGGTGGATTACGAGATGATAAACCCGGTTCGATATAAAGTTAATCCGCCCCAGAATAATTGGATTATTTTTACAGATAGTTATCATTCACAATGGAAGTTGAAAAAGGGGAGGGAATTTCTGCCTTCTTACCCACTTTACTCTATGATAAATGGATTCTATGTTTTGCCTAATTGGCAAGATATAGAGATTACTTTTGTGGGACAGGAACATGTACTTTGGGGAGGATATATAAGTTTAGCTGCTATATTTTCGCTTGCAGTTATTTTTCTTTGGTTTTACTCTAAAGATAGAGGTAAAGATGTTTGAACTATTGACACAAGTCCGAGAGCTTGTTTTCTCAAGGGTGACAAAGGATGCCTCGATAGTATTTGTGGGTAATGCTGTTTCTTCTGCTTTGGCAATCGTATTTACAATTGTGGCTGCACGGTTTCTTGGACCAGAGAATTGGGGAATAGTTGCAGCTGTTGCCAGCTTTACCACCATTATTTTTGCTGTAGGGGAGCTGGGACTGGGGGCTGCACTTTTTCGGTTTGTTTCCGCAAAGTGGAGTTCTGGGAA
The DNA here is from genome assembly GCA_964363945.1 of uncultured Gammaproteobacteria bacterium. Taxonomy (GTDB): domain Bacteria; phylum Patescibacteriota; class Microgenomatia; order UBA8517; family JACQJR01; genus CAYTZB01. The sequence continues at coordinate 32,675 of CAYIKF010000003.1, read as the reverse complement.
ATTGGGAGAGGCTCGAACAGTTCTGTCTGCACTATTTACTGTAAGAGTTGTAATTGGCATCTTTTTAGTTTTAGCGCTTTTGCTCTTTGCCCGCCCACTCTCGCTTTTAATTTTTAAGCAAGAAGAGATGTTTCTTATTATTTTTGCCGCCCTTTCCCTATTTGGGTTTTTACTTATGGATTTTCAAGTGGTAACAAGCGAGGTAAAACAAAATTGGAGGCAAGCTGCTCTTTTTATAACTCTTACTAATATTCTACGTATGGTGTTTCTTGCGGTGGTTTTCTTGGCAGGAATTATAAACATTATGAGCGTGCTTTTTGTGTTCGCCGCAGCCCCAATCTTTTCGTGGTTTATTTCACTCTTTTGGCAGCGGGTATCAATTGGTTTTGTTCCAGGGTGGAAGAAGATGATACGCGAGATTGCGGCGTTCTCCTCTTGGATGAGTGTAAATAGGGTTGTTTCTTCAGTTAATTCAAGGGTGGATGTATTGTTGCTTCTCCAGCTTGCGGGTACGTATCAAGCTGGCATTTACTCAGCCGCGAGCAGTGTTGCCTTGGGCGTTCCACTTATTATAGGTAGCTTTGCAACAGTTTTGGCTCCAAGTTACGCGTCTCTAGGAGAGAAAGCCCTCGTCTCTTATTTTAAGCGGGCAATGGGAATTTCTGTTATTATTTCCATAGGTTTAATACTTGGTATCCTTATTGCTCCCTTTATCATTACACTTTTCGGGCCGCAATACGCAAGTTCAGGTGTGGTACTACAAGCGTTGCTTGCGGTGTACATTCCGTTCGCCCTTGCTACTCCCGCGGTCAATCTTTTAATTTATGCGTTCCAAAAACCATATATTATTGCCGCAACATCGCTTGTTACCCTTCCTCTTGTGCTTCTTGTCAACTTTTACCTCATTCCCAAAATTGGTGTTTTCGCGCCGGTGTTCGCATTAGGGATGGTTAATCTTTTGACAATGATAGTGAGTTTCACAGCCGCATGGCACGCACTGCGCGCACAAAAATGACTATAACCGCTCATACGTTAGTTAAAAACGAAGCGAGGTTTGTGTGGTATGCGGTAATGTCTGTTATTAATTATGTAGATAAAGTGCTTCTTTGGGATACGGGAAGTACAGATGGAACACTGGAGATCTTAAAGGAAATAAAGAAATCAACTAATAAAGAAATTGATTTGCGAGAAGTTGGAGAAGTAGACCTCATAGGTTTTACTAAAGTTCGCCAAGAGATGTTAAACTCCACAAGCACCGACTGGTTTATTATGGTTGATGGAGATGAAATTTGGTGGGAAGAATCAATACAGAAAGTGAAAGAAGTGATAAACGAGTTTGATTCTCGCAAGCTCGAATTAAGTGATAAGGGAAAAGAAATAGAATCAATAGTGGTGCCGACAATTAACTTGATTGGTGATATATATCATTATCAGGAAGAAGCGGCGGGTCAGTATCATCTTGCAGGAAAGAGGGGACACTTCAATTTGCGCGCGGTAAACCGTAGTATTCCGGGACTGCATTCTGCTGGCCCACACGGGAAATGGGGCTGGGTGGATGGTGATAACAGAATGATTCAAAACAGGAGCGCTCAAAAGATTTTATTTGTTGATGCACCATACCTTCATGCTACCTTTCTCCCCAGAACAGTTTCGCGAGAAAAGGACTTATTAGTTCCCAAAAGAGTTCACAAATTTAAATACGAGCTAGGAATTCCATTTCCATCTGATTTTTATTATCCGGAAGTATTTTTTAGACCACGTCCAGGAATCGTACCTTTCCCATGGATAAAGCGGAGTACTAGCTATACAATTCGTGCTAGCATAGAAACGCCATTTAAAAAATTAAAAAGGCGATTAATTAAAGGCACAAAAGTAGGATACTAATAACCATATATGAATAGAAAGTGTATCAGTTGTGGGAAAAGATTTAAGCTTTTAGGTGAAAATGAAGGAATTAAAATTTTGCAGTGCAAAGCTTGTGGCTTAGGCGCTACAGAGCAAAGAGGTAAGCAACGACAATATGCTGCTTACCACAGAGATCAGGTTTACATCAAAGAAAAAGAACAGTTTAGGAATATTTTTGAAAAAAGGGTGAAGATAATTTCTAAGTTCAAAAAGAAGGGCAAAGTTCTTGAGATTGGTTCATCCACTGGAATTTTTTTATCCCTATTAAAGCAGCAAGACTGGGAAGTCCAAGGAATTGAACCATCAAAACCAGCCGCTTCTGCCGCACAAAAGAGAAAAATTCCAACAATAGTTGCGACCTTTGAAAATGCTGACATCTCTCACAACAGTTTTGATCTTATTATTTTTAACCATGTTCTTGAGCATATGGAAAATCCACTAGAGGTCTTACAGAAGGCAAATGCTGTTTTGAAAAAAGACGGGCTTATTTTTATTGATGCTCCAAATTTTGCAAGTCTAACTGCACGGATATGGGGTGCTCATTGGGCTTATATTTTACCAAAAGAGCATCGCTGGCACTTTACTCCTCAAGCGCTCTCACTTCTTTTGGAAAAAGTAGGATTTAAAATGCTTTATTGTGAAACACATTCAGGAGTATGGAACTATGGAAATCCCGCGAAAGAAATCTGGCAGAGTTTGGTAAAACTAAGAAAACGATTTTTTACGAATATTATAACTTTCCTTCCTTCTTTTATTTTAATAAAGATGGGAATGGGGAGTGGAGTAACAGTTATTGCACAAAAAGTATGAGATATGGGACATACATTCTGATTGTTTTACTACTGGGGCTTCACTTTTTTTTCCTAGCCAATCTTCAATTTACTGCCTGGCCTGAGATGCTTTCGTATTCTTATCTTCGTAATCACGGATTTCTCATCTATAAAGATATGATTCATCCGTATCCTCCGCTTCTTACCATGGCACTTTCGTGGGCGTACACGCTTTTTGGCTATCATCTTTGGGTACTCAAAAGTGTAGCATGGGCGGTAATTCTTGTAAGTGATATTCTTGTGTTTATTATTACTCGCTCCACAACCCGCCGCGATGCACCGGCGTTTTTTGCCGTTGCGGCGTATATCTTTTTGCAGCCCTTTCTCGAAGGAAACATGCTATGGTTTGATATTGCAATTGTTCTCCCAATCCTTTTGGGAACACTATTTTTGTTAAGACATAATTTATTCTTGGCAGGATTATTTTTTGCAGCGGCTGCTCTTACCAAACAAACAGCAGGATTATATTTGTTATTTACTATTTTATATTTACTTCTTATTAAGAAAACAAGTTTTAATCAATTGAAATACTTATTTTATGGTCCTTTGATTTTAGGGATTCCACTTTTGATTAGGCTTTTACAAGAGGGAGCGCTCGTTGATTTTTTAAACTGGACAATTATTTATCCTCTTACGCAGTTTGGTAAATTTCCGGGATATGTGCATATGGAGGTATCTCCTGGGCAAGCATTTATAAGTATTTTTTTACTTGTGCCACTTTTAATTATCATCATTAAGAATAAGGAAATTCTTAAAGATTCAGTATTTCAAGTTTTATTCCCCTTTCTAGTAATTGCGCTTATCATAATCTATCCTCGTTTTTCTTTTTTTCACTTTCAAACAGCTCTCGTTTTTCTGGTTATTCTTTATGGTTTGCTTTTTAATCAAATGAAAATAAAAAGATTTAAGTTATTACTTATTACTTCTTACTTATTACTTATCTTCTTTGCTATCCATCGTCCGCTCCTTTCTAGCGAGTGGGGAAGAGAAACACGGTTTTACGCAAAAGAGGATTTGGAATTAGCACAAACGATTCAAAGTAAAGTTCCGCAGAGCGAAAAAGTTTTTCTATTGGGTCTCCACTCAGGACTTTATGTAATGGCAGGGAGAGTTCCCCCAAAACGTTGGACTGACAATTTCGGATGGTATCTTGAAATTCCTGGCGTTCAGGAGGAAATTATCGCCCGCTGGGAAAATTCGTCAGCTGGTGGGCCACCACACTTTATTTTCTGGCGTACACCTTCCCCGGGAAACTGGTTTGACTTAGGGACTTATCAACCACAAAAAATTGTTCGCTGGATAGAGGAGCACTATACTAAAGAGGAAGAAGTAAAGCCGGGAGTTTGGCTATGGGAGCGCGCAAAATGAGAGTGGTATTTTTAAATATTTATCAAGGCCAGGTGCAAAGGGGTGCAGAGACATTCGTGCGGGAGCTCTCGGAAAGATTAAAAAGAAACCATGAGATTGTGGTAATGAGTGGAAATAAAATTCCACCAAAGAGATGGCCTTTTGTCTGGCACTTTTTTGTCGATCCTAACGGTCTCTACATATTGTGGTTTACACTCAAAACCCTTCCTCTCCTTTGGAAGGAGAAATTTGATATTGTTATTCCATTGAATGGTGGATGGCAGTCAACGTTTGTTCGTATTGTTACATGGTTATATGGTGGGAAAGTGATAATCAGTGGACAGTCGGGGATGGGATGGGATGACAGACATAATTTATGGAGTTTTCCAAATGTTTTTGTGGCTATTTCAAGTTTTGCAGGAGATTGGGCTAAAAAAGCGAATCCGCTGGTGAGAGTTCAATATATCCCTAATGGTGTGGATTTACAAAAGTTCTCACCCAGCGGTCGAAAATTTTCTACTCAATTAAAGCATCCAATTGTGCTTTGCGTTGCAGCATTAACTGTGGGTAAAAGAGTTGACTTGGCAATTAAAGCGACAGCTGCGTTTGGGAACGCGAGTATTTTGGTGGTAGGGGATGGTCCACTAAGAGAAAAAATACACAAGTTAGGGATGAAGCTTCTTGGCGAGCAGTTTCAATTAATTAAAATGTCATATGAAGAGTTGCCTACTGCGTATAGGGTAGCGGATGTATTTACTATTCCTTCAGAATCCTACCATTCTTTTGAAATTGTTCTTGTTGAGGCAATGGCGACAAACCTACCCGTGGTTGCAAATAATGACTTGATAAGGGAAGAAATAGTAGGTGATGCGGGGATTTTAGTTAATCCAACAGATACAAATGCTTATGCTGCCGCTCTGAAAAAGGCACTGAATGCCAAACAGGGAGACAAACCTCGTCGTCAAGCAGAAAAATTCTCTTGGGACAAAATTGCAAAGCAGTATGAAGAATTATTTAAAAAATTATAAGCAGAGCTTGTTTCTCACTGACGTTCAAAATAAGCAGAGCTTGTTTCTCACTTAGGCTCAAAATGAAAGTCACAGTTATTATTCCTACTTATAACGAAGAGGAAACAATTAACAAGTGTTTGGAATCTTTGTGCGAACAAACTTACAAAAAAATAGAGGTAATTGTTGTAGATGATGGCTCGATCGACAATACCCTTAGTATTGTCGGAGATTTAAGATTTAAGAAGTACGATTTAAGAATTTTTGAACAGAAACATAAGGGACCAGGTGAGGCGAGGAATTTGGGAGCAACCCATGCAAAAGGAGAAATACTCGTTTTTGTTGATGCGGATATGACGTTTGAGAGGGACTTTATAGAGAAGTTGGTTGCACCAATAATAAGAGGGAACGCAAGCGGCACGTGGAGTCGTGAGGAATATGTCTCAAACTGGGAAAATGTGTGGGCGCTGTGTTGGAATATAAATGAGGGTTGGGAGGAGAGAAAGCGCCATCCTAAAAACTACCCACCCACACAGAAGGTTTTCAGAGCACTTTTAAAAAGTGAGTTTGATAAGGTAGGAGGATTTGAACTTGGTGGGTATTATACGGATGATTGGAGTTTAAGTCAGAAACTTGGATATGAAGCAGTAGCTGCCCCTGATGCTAAGTTTTATCATGCAAATCCCAGTAATCTTTCTGAAGTTTTTAACCACGCGCATTGGGTTGCTAAAAGAGAGTATAAATTGGGAATCCTCGGAGCAACTTTTGCACTATTTCGCGCGTCTTTACCGGTATCACTAGTAGTAGGACTGGTAAAATCTATCCTTAATAAAACGCCGCATTTTCTCATCTTTAAGATTGTTTATGATTTTGGAATTTTTATAGGAATTTTAGAATATCGGATGACAGGTAGAGGAGCAAAGTGATTTTCGTAATTCTTATACTTGGGTTTTTACTTAGACTGATTTCCCTTAACCAATCTTTTTGGCATGATGAGGCGACAAGCGCGTTAGTGGCACGCGACTTTTCTGTTGCCGAAATTTTAGCACAATTCTCTCCTGGTGACTTTCACCCACCACTTTACTACTTGATACTCCACTTCTTTATACAAGTTTTTGGTACATCGGAGGTCGCTATACGTATGCTTTCAGTTTTGTTTGGTGTTGCTACAATTTGGGTAGTTTTCTTAATTGGGAAAATTTTAATTGAACAAATTAATTGGAAATTGGAAATTGGAAATTGGAAATTTCCTGAAGTTGCAGCTCTTTTTTTGGCAACTTCAGGTTTACACATTTACTATTCTCAAGAAGCACGAATGTATGTTCCGGCAGTGTTTTTTACAACCCTTTCAGTTTTGTTTTTCTTGAAAATTATCAAAGCGAAAAAACAGCAAGCGTCGGATTGGGTGGGATTAGTAATTGTAAGTACACTTCTTCTCTATACCGATTATCTCCCCGTTTTTCTTTTTCTATTTTTCGCTTTGTATTTACTCGTGTTCGAAAGAAAACATCTTAAAAAGAGTGTTACCAACTGGTTGTTAGCTACCATAGCCATTCTTTTCCTTTTTTTACCTTGGGTTCCGATATTATTTGGGCAACTTGCGGCAGGCTTGGGTGTACAAATGACTAACCCCCAATGGTGGAATGTGCTGGGCGGAACGAACGTAAAAGAGCTTGCTTTAGTACCTATTAAATTTATGATTGGGAGAATATCGGCAGAAAATAGTGTGCTTTATGCCGCGTTGCTTGTTATTCCAACTGTGCTTTTTGCGAGCGTTTTCCTCAAAAGTGTTACTCTGTGGCAGCGGACTAGTTTTTTATGGGTATGGTTTACATTACCTATTCTCGCAGTGGCTCTGGTGGGACTCAAAGTTTCAGTATTTTCCTATTTTCGGCTCATTTTCTTATTACCCCCATTTTATTTACTCGCGGCATTTGGCGCGCTTTCATTTAAAAACAGTAAAGTGAGGTTGATAATGGTGGTTGGGTTACTTTTGGTTAATATAGTTTCAAGTGGTATCTATCTTTTCAATTCACGCTTTCAGAGAGAAGATTGGAGAGGGGCAGTATCCTTTATTGAACAAAAAGCAACTCCTGGCGTTCTTGTTCTTTTTGAGAGCAAAAGTGTGATGCCTGGTTTTTCTTGGTATTCAAAAGGGATTGTTGATGGTGTAGGGGGTTTGAATCCTGGACTTGACCAAATTATAAAAGAGAGAGAGCAAATTTTTGTTTTTCAATATTTGGTCGAGATAAATGATCCTGAGGGGGTAGTTGAAAAGACATTAGACGAGAAGGGTTTTGTTAAGGTAGCAACATATAACTTCCGAGGAGTGGGGTTTGTGTTCGAATACGAGCGAGGCGTACAATTAACTCAAGATGAAGATTGGAATAGATATTTCGCAAATAGTTTATGAGACTGGCGTTTCGTGGTATACAAGGAATTTGGTACACGCACTCCTCTCGTTTGATAAAAAAGATGAGTATTTCCTCTTCGGTGGTGCCATGCGCCGTTTGCCTGATTTAAATCATTTTAGCAAGGACCTTTCAGGTAATTTCACAAAAAAGTTTTATCCTTTATCTCCAATGATGCTTGACCTTTTATGGAATCGGCTTCACATCTTTCCAATTGAAAATTTTGTGGGTTCGGTTGATGTGTTCCATTCTTCTAATTGGACACAACCACCATCAAGAAAAGCAAAACTGGTTACTACAGTGCATGATTTAGTGCCGCTTTTATACCCAGAGAGTTCACATCCTAAGATTATTGCAGTACACAAAAGACAGCTTAAGTGGGTAAAGAGAGAATGTGAACGGGTGATAGCAGTATCGGAAGCTACCAAAAATGACATCATAACTTATTTGGGAATTCCGGCGGAAAAAATTTCAGTAGTGTATGAGGCGCCGGATGCAATTTATAGAAAAGTAGGGGATAAGAGGGTAGGGGAGGTAAAAAAGAAATTTGGTCTTCCACGGCATTTCCTGCTTGCAGTAGGAGCAGATCCGCGAAAAAATCTATTAAATGTAGCTCAAGCACTTACACTCATTCCCGATGCACCGCCATTGGTTGTTGTGGGAAAAAGGTGGTCGCATCCCGCGAAGCAGGATCCCGCTCCGCGGGACAATATTTTGTGGATTGGTCATGTTTCAAGAAGCGAACTCTCCGCACTTTATAGTGGTGCACAAGCGCTTATTTACGCTTCCCTATACGAAGGGTTTGGTTTGCCAATTTTAGAAGCAATGGCGTGCGGATGTCCGGTAGTAACGTCTAACATCTCAAGTATGCCCGAGGTAGCAGGGGACGCGGCAGTTTTGGTAAACCCGGAGGATGTTGATGATATAAGAAGAGGGATTGAACGCGTGCTTTCCAAAAGGGGAGAATTCATTAAGAAAGGATTGGCTCGAGTAAAACAGTTCTCATGGGAGAAAGCAGCAAGGGAAACATTAGAAGTATATCGGAGTGTAGTGTAATTATCATGCATTAATATATGATAATCGGCGTTGATGGCAATGAAGCAAATGTAGAACGGCGTGTTGGATCAAACCAATATGCGTTTGAACTTCTCCATGCTTTGTATAACTTGCCAGAGGCAAAAAAACATGAGTGGATGATTTATTTACGTGATACTCCCCTTCCTGACATGCCCAAAGAAATTTCATGGTGGAAATATAAAGTCTTCGGCCCTAAGCGTTTATGGACTCAATTTGCGCTTCCTCTTTCTCTTTTTTTTGCCGAGCCAAGACCCGAAGTATTTTTTACCCCAGGGCATTATCGTCCTCGTTGGTCACCTATTCCGACAGTTGTTTCAATAATGGACCTTGGGTATTTGCGATACCCCGATCAATTTACACGCCGCGATCTTTACCAATTAACTTCTTGGACAGCCCACTCTATTAAAAAGTCAGACCACGTCATTGCTATTTCAGAAAGCACAAAAAGAGACATTATCAGGTATTACAAAATTCCACGTTCAAAAATAACGGTTACGTATCCGGGATACGATAAAAATAAATTTAAAAATCAAATATCAAAAATTAAAATTAGAGAAGTAAAGAAAAAATACAACATTAAAGATGATTATATTCTTTTTCTGAGTACGCTAAAACCAAGTAAGAACATTGAAGGTTTGCTGACTGCTTTCTCACTAATCACTAATCACCCCGCCGAAGGCGAGGCTCGCCATGGGCGGCAATCACTAATCACTCTTGTTATTGCCGGTAAAAAGGGTTGGTTATATGAATCAATTTTCAAAAAAGTAAAAGAATTAGATTTAGAAGATAAGCGGAGCTTGCCCCTTCGGGATAAAGTGGTTTTTACTGACTTTATACCAGATGATGATGTGCCGCTTCTCATGGCAGGAGCTCTAGTTTTTGTCTTGCCTAGTTTTTGGGAAGGATTTGGAATTCCAGTAGTTGAGGCAATGGCAGTAGGAACACCGGTTGTCGTCTCAACTGTCGGAAGTTTGCCTGAAGTTGTGGGAGATGCAGGAATTTTAGTGAATCCCGACGATCCAGGAGATATTGCTCGTGGGATAAAAGAGGCTCTTAAAAATTATGACGCATTATCCAAAAAAGGCTTAGAGCGCACCAAACTCTTCGACTGGCAAAAAGCAGCCCAACAAACATTAGAGGTGTTAGAAAGGATTTTAAAATAAATAACCATGCTTCTACTTATAACCTCAAAAGCGACAGAGGAAACCATTAAAAAGGTTGCCGAGGATCTGGAAGGATATATCAAATTTGTTGTTGACGTGGAACGAGAGATTTTGGCCGCGGGCGGTAAAAGACATTTTGAAGGAGAAGAATTGCTTTTAAAAAATGGAAGTAAACAGGAAAATCTCTGGGGTGGTGGTCTTGATCTTGAAACAAGAGAGATAGACTTTGATTCAATAATCAATTTGAGGCCAAGGGAGGATAATCCCAGTCGAGAGATAATTAATCCCCAGATAAGAAAGCGAGCAGAAGAAATAGTTAAATTTTTGTTAAAATGAGATCTGAATGACAAAACAACAGGAATTAATTCTCCATATTGCGGCTAACCTTGGTAGACTTGCCCGCTGGGCATTTGAAGAAAAACCCTATCGCATAAAACAATTTTTAAATGAAACAGTAGACTTTGTGAGCCAGCTTGAAGACTTACCGAAAAGTCAGCGTTTTATACCCACCTATAATGCATTTATAGAACAATTCAATGATTTGAAGAGAAGCAAAAAAATTGATGAATATTGGGCGGAAGACATGCTTACTTGGGCGAATATACTTACCCACAGAGCAAAGTTAGCTTAAAATTCTGGCTAAAAACCGCAAAACAAACTCTTGGGGTTTTAGAAAGATTAGCTTGACAGGATAAAAAATTTAAGTAAACTAACTGTATAAAGTTATGCTTAGAGAAGGAGAAAAACATTTGGGTGCAACAAAAAGCAGAGTTCCAGGCTTACTTATGGTTGGTTCTGGAATTACGGGTTTATGGGCAAGTAGGGAAGTTAATCAGCTATGGAATAGAGCCATAGATGACCATCCCTCTGGCCCACGATTAAGAGAGTTGGAAAGAGGACTTGCCTCATTAAATGCAAATAGACTCACTAGTTCTTTAAATTATCTTAAATGGTCATATAAAATTGACGATAAATATAAATTAGAAAGGCAAATAGAAGAAGAGATAGATCCTTATAAATTCCATATCATAGGAGGCAGACTTTTGTCTATTGCTTCCGCAATAACAACAGCATTTGGAGCCTATAAACTTCTTAAACGTAGATAACGGGTAGAATGTCATTCCTCATGATTCGAAGAATAATTAGACATCCCACAACCATTCTTATTCTCGTATTCTTTATTCTCAATCTTGGCGCGTTTTTACTTAAATGGCCAACTTTGTCTGAATTAATAGTAATGTTGCGTGGATTTTATGAAAGATATGGAGTAATTACTGTACTTATTGGCTCATTTATTGAGGGACTCTTTGTTCTTAATTTATATTTTCCGGGTTCGATGGTTGCACTTTTGGGGGCAATTTTTTCGGAAGACTTATTCCAACTTACAAATGTAATTCTTTTCGGAACAATTGGATTTAGCGCGGGCAACTTAATTGATTATGCACTTGGAAAATTCGGACTTTACGCCCTTTTGGCTAAATTTGGTTCCCAGGAACCATTAGAGCAAGTGAGTAAAAGATTGAGTAAAGGGAAAAATAAATTTTTAGTGGTAAGTTTGCTTCTCCCGCCGACGGCTGCCATCGCCTCAACCGCAGCGGGAATATTGCATTACCCATTTTGGAGATTCTTTTTAGTCCTGCTTCCCACATTACTTTTACGAGATACATTTTGGGGTGTGTTAGCATACAGTCTCGGACTCCCATTTATTAGAGTAATTGGGAGTCCAGTGTTTACTGTGCTGTTTGTAGTGATAATTGTTACCTGGATTGTGGTAAGTGAGAGGAAGAAAAAAAGAGCATAAAGAACCCCTTAGAGGTTAAACACTGCTTTTAAGGCTGAGAGAATATCATTTGCCTTCTTATCAAGCGACCAATTATAATTAATCTTGTTATGGCTGTTTTTCGTGACAGGATGGGGAGGGAGTTGACCGTGCGTGAAGCTCAGGGCAAGATTGCAAACCGTTTATACAATTATTTAGCTGATTTTGCCTTATTTTGGCTTCATTTACTTTGCAATTTTCCCTCCCATCATTTCCGTCGCTTTCTAATGCGTCTTGGGGGTGCAAGGATTGGTGCGGGTTCGAGCATTCATATGGGTTGCCGATTTTTTTCTTTAAGAAATTTAAAGATTGGGCAAGATTCAATAATTGGCGACCACGTGTTTCTTGATGGGCGAGCGCTTCTAAAGATTGGAAACCACGTTGATATTGCTTCACAGGTGCTTATCTATAATTCAGAGCATGATGTGTATTCAGACGATTTTAGACCCATCGTGGGGCCAGTTGAAATTGGTGATTATGTGTTTATCGGGCCACGAGCAATAATTCTTCCTGGTGTCAAAATAAAGAAAGGTGCGGTAGTCGCTGCAGGAGCGGTTGTAACAGAGGATGTTCCTGAATTTGCAATTGTTGGCGGTGTGCCGGCAAAGGTTATTGGTGAGAGAAAAAACAAAAATCCAAACTATCGGATTGGTCGCGCAAGATTGTTTCAGTAGAAATATGAAAGTTATCAAATTTTTACTTTTGACCTTATTTGTTATCGCTTATACTTTTTTTTCAGGAATTTTTCTTTTTTATCTTATACTTCCTACGCCTCCTTTCCCGAGCAATCCGCCCGACTCTTTGGAGTCTACCGAGCGGGGAGATACCGAGGATTATAAAAACCGACGAGCTTATTTTACTGATTTATCGCGTGAGGAAGTTCTTGCATATCATGAGGAGGAGTTGAGCACTATAAGTTGGAGAGGTTTTAACATTACTATCCCAACTTACAGGCTTAATTATCCCCCAGAAGATGCAGCCATATTTATTAAAGAATTGACCCGAAGTGTTTTTCTGGAGGAAATCGTTCACCCCTTTAGGGAGTCGTTTTTTGTCAACGGTTTTGTTGCGAAAGAGCCAAAAGATGAAATCATAATCGAAGGGCGAGAATTTCAACAAAAGATTACCGTTCGGTATTACAGAAGCAATTCGTATGTAAGGGTTTCACTTGCAATTTTGTCCCTTGGTTTGTTACTTCTCGTGATACGTGAATGGTACAAAACTATTTTTAGAACAAATGGAAATAGTTGATCTTTCGATAATTATAGTGTCGTATAACACAAAAGAACTTCTTTTGAAGTGTATAGAGTCAGTGAAGAAGTATACGAAGGACATAACCTATGAAATTATTGTGATTGATAATAATTCAACAGATGGAACAGTTGAAGCATTACGCAAATTGAAAGTTACAGGTTACAGGTTACAGGTTATAACAAATAAAGATAACAAGGGATTTGGGGCGGCGAATAATCAGGGGATGAAGAAGGCAAAGGGACGTTATATTCTACTTCTTAATTCGGATACAAAATTAATTGAGAATTCTTTACTTAGTATGGTGATGTGGATGGATGAGCATCCAAAGGTTGGCATTGCCAGTTGTAAATTAGTAAATGCCGATGGCACGCTCCAACCAACAGGCGGATTTTCCCCGACCTTACCGCGAGTGTTCTTGTGGGCAACACTCATTGATGACGTACCATTTGTAGGCGATTTTTTTGGCTCGTACCATCCCCATAGGTCTTTTTATACGAAGTCAAGCTCTGCTTATTCAAAAGAACGGCCGCTTGATTGGGTAACAGGAGCATTTTTTTTAATTCGGCGAGAGGTAGTTCGCGAGATTGGTTTGTTTGATGAGAGCTTCTTTCTCTATGTAGAGGAGGTTGAATATTGTATGCGGACTAAAGCCAAGGGGTGGGAGGTGTGGTATGTTCCAAAAACGAAAATAATCCACTTCGGGGGAGCAAGTGGAACAAGAGAGGGAACGGTTCTTCGTGAATTCGAGGGCCTCAAACTTCTTTACAAAAAACATTATTCAAAAATGGCCTTTGCGTTTTTGCGCCTTTTACTTTTTATAGGAAGTGTCCTTCGCATGTTTATTTTTGGTATCATTACACCAAGGAGTAGGATTTATGTTCACGCGCTTGGTAGAATTTGAGAATTTTATTTTTAAATGGGGTCTGGCGGTAATTTTACTTGCTATACCTTTATATCCTAAGTTTCCTCTTTTTAATATACCGGGAACGTATGTTGCAGTGAGAATGGAAGATATTCTACTCGCGGCTCTGGGGATATTTCTTTTGTTAAAATTAGTACAAAATCATCGCCCTTTTTTTCAAAGCAGCATTACCCGCGCATTCTTACTGTTCCTTGCAGCAGGGTTGGTGTCAATTGCCTCCGGTATCCTTTTAACCCACACTGTTGTACCGCATATAGGATTACTTCATTGGGTAAGAAGGATTGAATACGTTGTTCCTTTCTTTCTTGCATACAGCTTCGCGCGAAGTGAAAAGCATGCATATTTCTTTATTGAGGTGCTTCTGGTCGCCGCGTTTCTTGTGTTTTTGTATGGCTTGGGACAAATCCATTTTGGCTTTCCGGTAATTTCAACCCAAAATGCGGAATTTTCGAAAGGATTGGCACTGCGATGGTTGCCGGGAGCGCGGCTTCATTCGACGTTCGGGGGTCACTATGATTTGGCAGCATTTTTGGTGCTTGCCCTTCCGATAGGGATAGCCTATCTTTTTGCGTTGAGGAATATTGTAGGGAGAGCGCTTATCTTTGGCGTTACTCTCTGTCTTTTGTGGCTGCTCGTGACTGCTGCCTCTCGGATTTCCGTCGCAGCGTACTTTGTAGGACTCGTGGTAACGCTTTGGTTCCTTAAGAAACGAGCCTTTTTGGTGTTTATGATGGCAATAAGTATCGCGTTTGTAATTAGTTCGGATTTGGCTGGTAAGTATAAATTTACCCTACAGCAGCTATTTGGGAGAGTTGAGGTAACAAAAATTGCTTGGGCACAAGAAGAAGGTTTGTCTCCTCCTCCCGCTCCTCGACCACCAGCTTTCGAAGACCGCTCAACTGCAATTCGTCTGAATGTTGAATGGCCGAGGGCGCTGCGCGCGTTCTCTAAGAATCCTCTGCTGGGGACCGGATTTTCCTCTATCACCCTTGCAACAGATAATGATTACCTTCGCATGTTAGGGGAAGTGGGAGTGGTGGGTACACTGGCGTTTTTTCTTGTATTGATGAGGATTGGACAGAAAATGTGGGGATTCCTACAGGAGTTTCGGCCAAACGGGGGCACTCTTGCCTCCTCTGATGTGTTGGTTGTGGGAACAGTAGGGGCAGCAGTGGGATTGCTTGCGAATGCAGCATTTATTGATGTATTTGAGGCCTCAAAGGTGGCACTTATATTTTGGACACTTCTGGGAATATCTGTAGGAATTATTAATACACGTATGAAGAGGGAAAGCCGTGAAGAAAATTATTAGAATAATAAAAAGGTTATCAAAACCAGAGTATCTTTTATTGATACTCATTCTTTTTATTGCACTATGGGCTCGTCTTTACAAAATAGATAATCCTATTGCTGACTGGCATTCTTGGCGACAGGCAGATACTGCCTCAGTCACTCGGTTTTACGTACAGAACGGGATTGATCTCCTTCGTCCTCGCTATCTTAATATCTCAAGCAGTGCTACAGGATATGAGAATCCTAAGGGTTACCGATTTGTTGAATTTCCCGTTTTCAACGCTGTGCATGCACTCCTTTATCAGGCATTTCCTTCCTGGTCACTTGAGCGGTGGGGTCGACTCATCACTGCTGCTACCTCTCTTATATCACTGTTCTTTATCTATTTAATCGGTAAACGATTTTTGGGGACTCCGGTAGCTTTACTTGCTGCACTATTTTTTGCCGTTCTTCCCTTCAATATCTATTTTTCGCGCGTCATACTTCCCGATCCTTTGACCGTTACTGTTGCACTCGCAAGCGTATGGTTTTTTATCTGGTGGATTGATACCGAACGGTCATGGAAGTTGTTTACCTCGGCATTCTTTTTTGCGACAGCACTACTGCTTAAACCTTACATTGTTTTTTATGGCATACCGATGCTTTATCTCGTGGTGACGAAATATGGTGTTTGGGGGGCGGTAAAAGAGGCAAAACTATGGATGTTTTTTTGTCTCTCGCTTATCCCGGTTTTCTTCTGGCGCGCATGGATGGGGTACGATTATTACTTTGTGGGTATTCCTTTTTGGGAATGGGCATTTAATGGAGATGAAATTAGATTTAAACCCTCGTTTTGGTGGTGGATATTTGGACAGCGTCTCGGTCAGCTCATTTTAGGAGGATGGGCGCTTGTTCCATTTGTCATTGGGCTTCTTTCTCCTTCCCGTGGGAAGTTCCCCTGGTTTGTACACTCAATGCTTGCGGGACAGTTGTTGTACATAGCGGTAGTGGCAACCGCAAATGTGCGGCACGATTACTACCAAACACTACTTATTCCAGCGATTGTCTTTCCTCTCGCGAACGGAACGTATTTGCTATGGCGGCTGCGCGCGTTCAACCAATTACTTACCCGCGTGGCAGTGCTGGGGGTTCTCGCAGCAGGATTGGCATTTTCTTTTTATCAAATTAAAGAATTTTATAAAGTAAATCATCCTGAAATTATTATTGCCGGCGCTGCAGCTGACCGATTAATACCAAAAGACGCAAAAATCATCGCTCCCTACAATGGCGATACTGCATTCTTATATCAAACGAAACGTCAAGGGTGGCCCTTTGTGACGCTCCCAATGGACCAAATGATTAGTCGGCTTGGTGCACAGTATTATGTAGCTATACCGGCTCAGCAAAATCCAACTAAATTTGATAAGCAAACAGAAGAAATTATGGAAAAGTACCAAGTGGTTGAGAAAACAGATCAGTATGTGGTGGTTAAACTACAATGAAAATTTTAATGCTTACTCCCTACCTTCCTTATCCGCTTTTATCCGGAGGGCAAACCCGCTCGTATAACTTGCTCAAAAATTTATCGCTTACGCATGAAATTACCCTTTTTTCTTTGGTAAAAGATGAAAGAGAGCAGCGTTACATTGGGGAACTTAAGAAGTTTTGCAAAAATGTGGTGATATTTCCCCGTTCTAATAATCCTTGGACACTGCGTAACATTTTACTCACAGGTTTCTCTCTCTATCCTTTTTTAGTGATGAGAAATTTGTCTCCACAAGAGCGAGAGGCAGTGAGAGCACATTTGCGGGAAGTATCGTATGATTTAATTCATGCGGAGACATTCTATGTTATGCCGCATATTCCCAAAACATCCATTCCTATTTTACTTGTTGAGCAAACGGTAGAATATCTTGTTTATAAACATTATGTCGAAGAGCAAGCGCCGTTTTTTTTACGCCCACTCTTGTGGATTGATATTGCAAAAATAAAGTTTTGGGAGACGTACTTTTGGCAACGGGCGAACAGAGTTGTTGCAATGTCCGAGGCGGATAGGCACTCAATGCAAAAGCTTGTTCCTGGATTGGCAGTCGATATCGTGCCTAACGGTATAGATACTGATTACTTTTCAATAAAAAACAAACGAAACGTCGGTCTCCAAAGAATTCTTTATGTGGGTAATTTCAAATGGCTACAAAATAGAGAGGCAGTAGATGTGCTTGCAACACGCATATGGCCACGAATTAAAAAGAGGATTCCAAATGCAAAGCTTTTGATTGTAGGTATGAGCTTAACACGAAAGGTTAAAGAGTTACAAAGTAAAGATATTGAAGTTGTCGAAGGTATGCCCGATATTCGTGAGGCATATGAGAGGGCAGATGTATTAGTTGCGCCGATTGAAGGTCCGGGGGGGACACGACTTAAAATTCTTGAAGCAATGGCATCAGGCGTTCCCGTAGTAACTACAAAGATTGGTATTGAGGGACTGGATGTAAGGGATGGAATACATGCACTTATTCGCAACACCGAGCAAGATTTGACTGAGGCAACAGTGCGTGTACTCACCGATAAAAAATTGTCAGAAAAAATTGCTACCAATGCAAGAAAATTAGTGAGAGAGAAGTATAATTGGGAAGCTTCAGCAAACGCACTCGATAAGATTTATCGCCAATTAGCAAATCCGCAATGAAAACACATCCAGATCTTTCAATTGTGATTCTCAATTATAACGCAAAAAATTTTGTTACTCAGTGTATTCAATCAATCGAAAATTCAAAGAAAAATGGATATATATGGGATATATTTGTAGTTGATAATGCCTCGTCCGATGGAAGCGTGGAAGCACTTCAGAAGTATCATGTGTCAAGTATCAAGTATCAAGTTATTGAAAACAAAGAAAATTTTGGATTTTCCAAGGGAAATAATGTTGCAGTGCCTTATGTAAAAGGTCGGTATATTCTTTTTTTGAACCCGGATACAATTGTAAATCCAAATACCCTCAGTTTTATGACTCGCTTTATGGATAAACATCCACAGGTTGGGGCTGCAACTTGTAAATTAAAATCCCCCGATGGTGGACTGGATGAAGCGGCACATCGCGGTTTCCCCACTCCCTGGAATGCTTTTTGCCACTTCTTTGGGCTTGAGCGACTGTTCCCAAAATTACGTTTATTCTCTGGATACACAATGGGTTATCTTCCAAGAATCACAACCCACGAAATAGACGCACTTAGCGGAGCATTTATGATAGTTCGTCGTGAAGCCGGAGAAAAGGTAGGTTGGTGGGATGAAGATTATTTTTGGTATGGGGAAGATATTGACTTCTGTTTCAGGTTAAAAAAAGCGGGTTGGAAAATAATGTATGTTCCAACTGTATCTATTTTGCACTATAGAGGAGTATCCTCAGGAATTAAAAAACATACAAAGGAAGTATCTGTGGCGACAAAAGAGATACGAAAGATGGCAACACGCGCGTCTATTGAAGCAATGAGGATTTTTTATAAGAAACATTATGTGGGACGTTATCCAACACCAATCCTATGGCTAGTGGGGATGGGAATTTGGGTTTTAGAGAAGTACAGACAGTTTTTTTGGTAAACACAGGCGATATTATGAAGATACTTATTGATGCACGAATGTATGGACTAGAACATGCAGGTATTGGCAGATACGTGATGAACTTGGTTGGTCAACTGAAACTTGTAGATACAGCGAATGAGCATGTGGTTTTGGTTAATAATTCACAAATTGAAAAATTAGAAATTGGAAAATCAATGGAAAATGGAAAATGGAAAATGGAAATTATCAAACCAGATTGTCCTCATTACAGTTTTCAAGAACAAATTAGACTTCCTCAGATTTTGAATAATTTAGATTTCGACTTGGCCCATTTCCCTCACTTTAATGTACCATTTTTTTTTAAGCGCCCATTTGTTGTCACAATTCATGATTTAATAAAACATACTTCCCGGGGATCCGCAACCACAACACGTGCGCCGTTTCTTTATTGGCTAAAGTATACAGGATATAAGATGGTATTTAGCAATGCAGTACACAAGGCTAGAAAGATCATTGTTCCAAGTCAAGCAGTGAAGGAGGAGTTGCTGAAAGAGTATGGATTAGATGAAGAGAGGGTGACGGTTATTTATGAAGGAATCGACGATTCTTTCAAATCACCAATCACCCCGCCGAAGGCGAGGCTCGCCAAGGGCGGCAATCACCAATCACAGAAAATCCTTAATAAATATTCATTAATAAATAAACTTTACGTTATCTATACAGGAAGTGCGTATCCGCATAAAAATTTAGAAAGACTTATTAGTGCAGTAAAACAATTGCATATCAATTTAGTTATCGTGAGTGCACGGAATGTTTTCACTGCCCGATTAATACAATATGTTAACAAAATCAAAGCTGATTCTTTTGTGAACTTTTTAGGATTCGTTCCTGATGATGAGTTAGCACTGCTTTATAAAAACGCGAAAGCATTTGTTTTTCCATCTTTATCTGAAGGATTCGGTTTGCCTGGCCTTGAAGCAATGGCAGCAGGGTGCCCCGTGGTATGTTCTGATATTCCGGTCTTCCATGAAATTTACGGTGATGCCGCAACATACTTTAATCCTTACAATGTTGGTGATATTGCTCAAAAAATAGGTGAAGTATTGCGCCTTGATGACTCGAAACATCGAAGAATGGTGGAAAAGGGCGAGAAAAGAGCCCAACAATTCTCATGGCAAAATATGGCGAAAGAAACACTTCGTGTATATAATTCAGTGTAAATGCGTGTAGCGCTAGTTTATGACAGAGTGAATAAATGGGGTGGGGCAGAGAGGGTGCTACTGGCACTTCATGAGTTGTTTCCTAATGCTCCGCTTTATACCTCAGTCTATAATCCTGGAACTGCTCCATGGGCTCGTGTATTTGATGTGAGAACTTCATTCCTCCAAAATTTTCCTTACGCACCATCCACTCACGAACTATATGCCCTTCTCATGCCTCTTGCATTTGAAAGTTTAAACTTTGACAACTATGATGTGGTGATTTCGGTGACGAGCGAGGCGGCAAAAGGGATAATTACAAAACCAGGAACGTTCCACCTGTGCTATTGTTTAACGCCGACTCGGTATTTGTGGAGTGGGTACGGTGCATACTTTAAAGAACCCATAACAAAGTTTTTCACAAAACCTATAGTTTCCTATTTAAGAAAATGGGATAAGATTGCGGCGCATCGACCGGATGTAATGGTGGCAATTTCGGAGACGGTGAAGGAGAGGATAAAAAGATATTATGGGAGAGAGGTAGAGGTTATATATCCACCAGTTGGTTTAGATTTTAGACGTAAGACCTTAGATGTTAGAGATAAAAATTTAAATACTAAACTCCAAAATCTAAAGTCTAATAACTATTTTCTCATTGTTTCTCGTCTAGTACCTTACAAACGAGTTGACTTGGCAATTGAGGCGTTTAATCAATTAAAACTTCCACTTATTATCATTGGAACTGGAAGAGAGGAAGGAAAACTGAAAAGTATGGCAGGGCCAACTATTACCTTTGTTGGCCATTTGACAGATGAGGAGCTCGCACGCTACTATGAAAAGGCAACAGCCCTTATCTTCCCGCAAGAGGAAGATTTTGGTATTGTGACAGTTGAAGCACAGAGAATGGGAACACCGGTTATTGCATATAAAAGTGGCGGAGCAACAGAAACTGTTATAGAGGGCGAAACCGGTGAGTTTTTTGAGGAGCAAAATGCTGATGCGTTGGCTCGGGTGATACAAAGCTTTAATAAAGCGAAGTACAAGCCTGAAATTTTAAAAAAACACGCACAAAAATTCTCAAGAGAGAGGTTCAAAAAGGAATTTCTAAAAATCTTAAATCGTAAATCATAAATCGTATATGTATAAAGACCACTTATGGGTAGCTATTTTAGCAGGAGGAGGTGGGACTCGTCTTTGGCCACTGTCCCGCGAAAAAAATCCAAAGCAATTTTTAAAGCTCTTTGGAAGAAAAACCCTTCTTCAAGTAACCGCAGAACGTCTCTCCCGCATCGTTCCCTGGGAGAGGATATTTGTTGTTACAACGAGTCCCCTTTATGCTCATGAAATTGAAAAAGAATTACGTCATTTACCGAGTAAGAATATTTTAGTTGAACCAACCAAGCGGGGTACCGCTATTGCCCATGGCTTGGCTAGCGTTTATATTCACAATCTAGATCCCGATGCAGTAATTCTTAATGAATCTGCCGACCACGTCATACGTCCAATCACTAAATATCTTAATACTTTTCTTGTTGCAGCAGAGGCTGCTTTCCAAACTCGTTCTCTAGTTGCTATTGGGATAAAACCAGAATATCCCCATACGGGGATGGGTCATATAAAGGTCGGGCAAATTGTTCATAGGGTAAATGATAGGGTAGTTTTTCAGGTTGAAAAGTTTATTGAAAAGCCTCCGCTTGGTTTGGCTCGTAGGTTTACAAACTCGGGTGATTACTACTGGAACGGCAATCTTTATGTATGGCGGGCGGATAGTATTTTAAAGTCGATAAATATCCATGCACCTAAAATTGGTCATGGTCTTAAGAAAATTCAGGATGCACTCTTGGGTGGAAAAGTGAGTAATCAAGTCATGGAGGAGGCGTATCGAAATACACCCAATATCTCAATTGATTACGCAGTTTCTGAGCGGGAGAAAAATTTCTTGGCGATTAAAGCTGATTTTCAGTGGGTGGATGTCGGTGACTGGGATGTGGTATGGCAATTAACTCACAAAGATAATACTGGTAATGCCATAATCCACTTAAATAGAAAAGGCGACTGGATTGGCATTGAGACGAGCGAGACGCTCGTGCAAACAGAAAAGCTTCTTATTGCAACAATTGGTGTTAAGGATTTGATAATCATTGAAACACACGATGCACTTTTAGTAGCCGATAAAAACAAAGCACAATTAGTGAAAGAATTAGTGAATACCTTAAAGGAAGAAAAAAAAGATAAATTTCTGTAACTTATCCTCCGACTCGGAGGACTTAAAAATAGTGAAAGGTTAGTATTATGAAAGTTGATTACGATACCATTAAACGAGCGATGGATATTTTTTTTGCTATTTCTTTAGGGATTATCTTTTTGCCGGTTATGGCTGTGGTAGCCGTTGTAATAAAACTTACATCCCCTGGTCCAATTTTAGCTCAAACACCAATGAGGGTGGGTAAAAATGGAAAACTTTTTCGTTTGTATAAGTTTCGCTCAATGGTTGCGAATGCGCATGAGTTGTTGACGAATGACCCAAAATTTAGGAAACTGTATGAAGAGTATAAAAAGTCGGGGTATAAATTGAGGGAAGATCCGAGAGTTACATCGGTTGGTCGAATTATCCGTCGGCATTCTCTTGATGAGCTGCCGCAACTTTTTAATGTATTGCGGGGTGAGATGAGTATTGTGGGTCCGAGACCTTACTACCCTGATGAGCTGAAAGAACAACAAAAGCGCTATTCAGGAACGCACGAGTTAGTTCGCGAGGTACTGTCTGTTCGGCCCGGTGCCACGGGGCTCTGGCAAGTGTCTGGTCGTTCAGAGATTAATTTTGAGAAACGGATTGTGCTGGATGCGGAGTACGCTCGCCGCAAATCACTATTACTTGACTTGAGTATCTTATTTAAAAGCCCGTGGGTGATGATAACCGGAAAAGGAGCAGTGTAATAAAGTATGAAAAAACAAGAAGAAATAATCGGTGAAAATTTGTTAGCAAAGGAAGAAGTCAGCCAGACACAGAATTCTACGGGAGAAAATCCCAAACCTGTTTTGCGCCAACTAACCCTTGGAAAGAAACTGCCCACCAGCGCTCTTGCCAGAACTTTAGGCATTGGTAAAAACAAAAAAGTATGGGTCGCTTCAGGTGCAATAGTTCTCATCCTGATATTGTTTGTTATACTCCCGCTGTTTGGTGTGGTACGCGCGGTGGGCAAACTCTCATCAACAGTCAAACAAGTTCAGGATGGTTTTCGTGCACAGGATTTAGGATTAATAAAGCAGGGTTTAACACAGCTTGACGGTGATCTTACTGGGTTTGAGAGAAGTTTGACGCCGCTGGTATGGGTGAGAGTTCTCCCCTGGGTTGGTTTCTATTGGTCGGATAGCAAGGCAGCGACTGTCGCAGCACGAGAGGGAATTGAGGCGGCACAGATTCTTATTCCCGCAGTTGAGCCATACGCTGATATTCTAGGATTTGGAGGAGCTGCTCCGCCAGCTGGTGAAGCGGACGGTGCAAAAACAGCGGAGGAGCGCATTGACTTTATTATTGCTTCTTTACCCTCAGTTTTGCCAAAAATTGACGAGGTAAAAGGAAAACTTATTACGGCTAGAGATGCCATTACTACTATTGATGCTTCCCGCTACCCCACTACATTTCGCGGGAAACAAATACGCTCAACAGTACTCACATTACAAACGTTTATTGCGGATAGCGCGACGCTTTTGGTGGATGGTAAGCCACTCTTGGAACGTCTTCCTTACCTTCTCGGCATGGATGCGGAGCGCACCTACTTAGTGATATTCCAAAATGACAAAGAGTTGCGTCCGACAGGCGGTTTTATGACTGGATATTCCTTAATGAAAGTTAAAAGCGGCAAAATTCAGCCGGTAACCTCGGATGATATTTACAACCTTGACAAGCGATACCGTGCCCATATCACCGCACCCAAACCCTTCCTTGAACATATTAAACAGCCCTACGGTGCCAATCCTAATTGGCGGCTGCGGGATATGAACTGGTCGCCTGATTTTAAGATGGCAATAAGCTCATTTCTTGAGGAAGCAAAAACAGCTGGGCTCAAGGAAGTAGATGGAGTCATTGCGGTTGATACTAATATACTCGTGTCACTCCTTGAGGTGACGGGCCGAATTGGCGTGCCAGAACAAGGGAATTTCTCAGCGGAAAAAGATCCTCGCTGTGATTGTCCTCTGGTGATTTATGAGCTTGAGTCATATGCTGATGTTGAGAAACCGATTGTGTGGGATCCAAACACCGGTAAAATTGTTTATGGAGAAATTGTTGATAATAGAAAAGCGATACTTGGACCACTGGTTAATTCCGTTATTGCCAATTCCCTCGCGCAACCAAAAGAAAAAGTTCCTGTCCTTGCCCAAGTAGTTCTTTCGAATTTAATGGACAAACACGTACTGCTCTATATGTTTGATGAGGATACGCAGAAAGCAATAGAGACATTTAACGTGGGAGGGAGAGTGAAAGATACGGAGGGAGATTATCTTCAAATTGTTGATGCAAATATCGGTGGTCGCAAAGCCAATTTGTATGTTCAGCAAGAGGTGGTAGACAAAGTTGTGAAGAAGGGTGATAAAGTCGTACATGAGCTTGAAATTACCTATAAAAATCCACAAAAACATGACGGATGGCTAAATTCGGTGCTTCCTAACTCTATACGTGTGTATGTTCCAAAAGGAACAAAACTTATTTCCTCCTCTGGTGCTGGAGATATGGAGACTTCAGAAGAGCTCGGCAAAACCGTATTTAATGGATTCTTTGAACTTCGACCCGAAGGAGTAGTAAAAGTGATGCTTGAGTACGAAGTGCCCAAGGGAGGGGATCCTTATACATACCTTATTCAACAACAACCGGGTAAACCTCTATCACGCTATACCATTACCGTCGGAAAGGACAGTGAGGAGTTTGAACTGAAGAATGACCGGCAACTTCGTTTTCATTAGTAAGACGGATATTTTTTTCTCCTTTTCTGCCCGCTAGCAACGCGCCAAAAATTGGCCATAACAATGAGAGAGAAAACATACAAGACTGAGACGATTATCTTGGCACGTCGTAATATCGGGGAGGCGGACAGGCTTCTTACGGTTTTCTCCAAGCATTACGGAAAGTTACGAGTGATCGCAAAAGGAGTACGGCGGCCAACGAGTAGAAAACGAGGCAGTTTAGAGCTTTTTGCCTGCGTGCGACTCTTTTTGGTAAAAGGAAAAACGTTTGATATTGTGACAGAAACAGAAATAAAAGAGAATTTTAATTCATGGAGAGGGAACTTATTGCGAGTTGGTATTGCCTATCATTTTGCGGAGGTTGTCAGCAAATTGACCCGAGAAAACCAAGAGCACAGAAGAGTGTATATGCTCCTTCAGGATGCACTATTCCGCTTGCACAGAATAAATTATTGGCAATTGCATAATTTTATTTCCGAATTTAAGCGCCAGGTTTTGATCGAGCTTGGATTTTTAGGGAGAAGTAAGGAGGAAAAAGAGCTTGATGACTATATTGAAGAGCTTTCCCAGAGCAAATTAAAAACAAAGAGATTTTTACACTCCCTTTCCTAAGTTTGTCTAACTTCTACATATTTTACTTCCTCTGGAATAATCCACCTCTATTTGATAGCATTAAGCTATGGTCACGATGGAGAAAATAGTAAGCTTGTGTAAGAGGCGTGGATTTGTATATCCGGGGAGTGAAATTTATGGAGGCTTGGCAAATACATGGGATTACGGTCCTCTAGGCGCATTGGTTCTGTCAAACATTAAAAAACTTTGGTGGGAGAGATTTGTTGAAAAAAGAGACAATATTTTTCCGGTGGACACCGGAATAATAATGAATCCTAAAGTTTGGGAAGCTTCAGGCCATGTTGCTTCGTTTACCGATCCTCTTGTTGAGTGCAAAAATTGCCACCTAAGGTTTAGAGAAGATCATTTGCAGGCAATCAACACTGTAAGATCTAAAACTGTACCTTTCTTAACTACAACAGTTTCTTTAGATAAAGATCAAAAGATAGCGTTAATTGAATCACAGGTGTGTAAAAAATCTTCCGACGGTAAACATAAATGGACGGAACGCAAATTGTTTAATCTCATGTTTAAAACCTTTATTGGTCCCACTGAGGAGAAAGCGAGCGTGACATACCTTAGGCCAGAGACTGCTCAAGGTATGTTCGTGAATTTTAAGAATATTTTGAATACAGAAAGGCCGGAGTTGCCATTCGGTATTGCTCAAATAGGTAAAGCTTTTCGTAATGAAATAACTCCGGGGAATTTTATTTTTAGGACTTTGGAATTTGAACAAATGGAAATTGAGTATTTTGTCCGGCAAGGGGATTGGGAAAGAGTGTTTGAGGAGTGGAAAAAAGAAATGTGGAAGTGGTTAGTGGATATAGGTGTAAAAACAGATGATAATCATTTAAAATGGCGCCCACATGAACAAAAAGAATTATCTCATTACTCAAAAAGGACTGAAGACGTAGAATTCAACTTTCCTTTCGGATGGGGAGAATTGTATGGGTTAGCTTATAGGGGAGATTATGATCTTCATAATCATGAGAATTATTTAAATAATACCCAAAAGCTTAGTGGTCAAAACCTAAAATATAAAGATCCAAATACGGGTGAAGAATTTTTCCCTCATGTTGTAGAACCTACCTTTGGAGTTAACAGAACGTTTTTAGCAATTCTTTTAAGCGCTTACGAGGAAGAGGATGATCGAGTGGTGTTAAAATTAAATCCACATATTGCTCCGTATAAAGTTGCAGTATTTCCTCTTGTTGCAAATAAAGAGGAATTAGTGAAAAAAGCAAAAGAAATATATCTCGTACTTAGACTTAAACTGCCTACGGCATGGGATGACCGCGGCAATATCGGCAAACGCTACTATGCCCAAGACGAGATTGGAACACCGTGGTGTGTAACAATTGATTATCAAACTCTGGAAGATGATACCGTAACGGTGCGCGACAGGGACACAATGAAACAGGAGAGAGTTGAAATTAGCAATTTAAAATCAGTTATTGACAAGAGGCTTGGTTATTAGTGAGAATTAACCTAATCAAATGTTCTAAATTCGAATTCTCAAAACTTTTGAATTTGGAATTTATAATTTTGAATTTGTCTGGGATTTGAGATTTGGAATTTGGTCATTTTTTTATGAAGTCATATCTGCCCATTTTTTTATTGGTTGGGGGACTCCTTGTTGTTTCGT
>CAYIKF010000003.1:0-5592 GCA_964363945.1 uncultured Gammaproteobacteria bacterium | reverse complement strand
ATGAAGTCATATCTGCCCATTTTTTTATTGGTTGGGGGACTCCTTGTTGTTTCGTTGGTAGGGTTTGCAGTATTCAATCTTCGCTCTCGGGAAGCTCCTGTTGAGAATGAAGAAGAGGTTACTCCTTCGGTTCCCGCCCCTTTTATAACACTGACTCCTGATAGTGCTGGTCGTGAGCTAACACTCAATGTTTCAAAGATTGACCAAACTGTTGCGAGCCTTGAATATGAGCTTGTCTATAATACGCAAGCAAATGTCCTACAAGGAGTGCCAGGGACGGTTGATGTAACCGGACAAACGAGTATTTCTCGTCAATTGACGTTAGGAACCTGTTCATCTGGTGTATGTCGATATGATAAGGGAGTAAAAGACATCACGCTCACCATTCGTCTTCGCAATAAAAGTGGAAAACTGCTTAATAAGTTTAGTAGTGGAGTTGCCCTTTCAACGAAAGAAAAGAATCTAACATCCGCCGATGGAAAGTTTACTTTTGCGCTCGATAAAACACCTGTGGGCTATTATGTTGTTACTCAAACTGGTGCAGTTCCAAGTGGCCCTCCTGGGGAGTTAACCAGTGGTCCGTATGGAGTTTTTACCAGCGGAGGTACATTGCAAAGCGGCACAGTGACACTTGAAGGAGGAAAAATTTATCTGTGGGATGGAAAGACATGGCAAGAGCTTAGTGATGGTAAGACAAAGATGTTGGGAGTATTTATTGCTACACAGTAGGTCTTGGGACTGGTGGTCTTGCGATGGCCTCAAATCCTTTTACCCAACAACCTTGTGGGTCTTTTTGTTTTCCGCAGTAATTATAAAGAACAAGTAATTCCTGTATAAATTTATCAATTCGAAGACCTTTAGTTAAGAGACCTGTCTTTTTATCGTAGATAATTACTTCTTCTGTTGTTTCCCTCCATGCTTGCGCCTCAATGAGGGCAAATATATCTTTTCCATCCATAGAGAGATACTCTCCAAATGGAATTCCCTTAGCGCGAGCGTTTTCCGCTTCGCGTTCCAAAAGTTGCCATTGCCGATACGAAGCAAACAGATGTAGCCCCAAAGCTTCTGGTGATCTTGAACTTACCAGATCTTCATTGGTAGTTAAGAAATATTCCCACGACTCTTCTGTTGGGAACTGCACGCCAAACCACATTGGGCGGGGAAGTGGGGAGTCAAATGCCTGGCCGTTAAATGCGTTTTCCGTAAAATAAAGATTGAGTTTCCAACCAAGAGTGGGTATAGTATTTGCTACTTCTTGTAGTTTTGGATCCGGTGACTCCAGGAGCGTAAGGATTGCGATACCCAGTTGGGTATTAATTTTTCGCACTGCACTATCTATCCGCCACTCAGCAGGAGCAGGAGAGAAAAATTGAGGGAGTTTTTCTGCAAGGGTATACAGTGTGCGAGTGTCTTGAAACTCATGTTGTGCTGAAAATCTTTCAAAGATGGCTCTTATTCCAAGAGTCCCAGCAAAAAACGTTAGTCCTGCAAGGAGAACACGCCGTCTTGTGTCAATTTGCTGAAGCCGTTCTCTATCCATGAAAGTGTGAGATACTCACAAAAAACGTCTGGCTGATTGCCAGACTTTTACAAACCCAAAGTACCTTTTTATACCACATTTTGTACTAAAAGTCAACATCTCGATAGTGGCGAATTACCCCTTGACAAGTGTGTGAAAACCCTTCAAAATGGAAAAAAGTGGGGAAAAGTGGAGGACATCAAACGTCCTGAAGGAAATCTGCCCGTATGAAGTGCTTGTTGGATATTACCTTACCAAACTGGATGAGAAAGGACGGCTGGCAGTTCCCAAGCGGTTCAGGAGCGAGCTTGGAGAAAAGCTTGTTGCTGCCCGCTGGTATGAGGGCTGCATCCTTTTGGTGGATAGAAAAGTATGGCAGAGTTTGGTCGCCCGTCTTACCGGGGGTGAACTTGCCACCCTCTCTGCTCGGGATACTGACAGGTTTTTGCTTGCTGGTTCTTTTGAAGTTGACTTGGACAAACAAGGCAGGTTTGTAGTGCCGGAGTCATTACGAGGGTACGCACACCTTGCTCAAGAGGTTGTATGTGCAGCACTGGGAGATAGGGTAGAGTTATGGAGCAAGAGTGCGTGGGAAGAACGGGAGAAAGTGTTGTTAAGTCAAGCAGGTGAGAAGGTAGAGCGTTTATACAGGGAGAGGCAAAGTGGAGAACACCCTAAAAAATAGGGGGAGTTGGAGGGGGACAAAGTCCCTCTCTAAGGCTAGTCATGAACCGGTTTTACTTAATGAAGCGATAGAGTTTTTGAACGTTAAAAATGGTGGCCGCTACATTGATGCGACAGTCGGTGCCGGAGGACACGCGGGAGAGATTTGTGCCCGAGGTGGTAATGTTTTGGGAATGGATTGGGACAAGGAGGCATTGGCGACCGCGAAACGACATCTTAAGGACGCCTGCCCTGATATTGTTTTAGTACATGCAAATTTTGCGAAGATTGCCGATGTTGCGGAAGTTCACGGGTTTGTCCCGGTAGACGGAGTGCTCTTTGACCTTGGTATTTCAAGTATGCAGTTGAAAGACGAAACGCGTGGCTTTTCTTTTCAAAGTGATTCACCGCTTGACATGCGGATGAATAAAGAAGAGCAAGGTGTAACAGCCGCTGATCTGCTAAACGGTTTGCGAGAGGACCAGTTGTATGAATTATTTGCTCAAACGACTCAAAAAAACGTTGCTCGGGCAGTTGCTCGTACTGTTGTTCGCGCCCGTGGAGATAAGAGAATTGAGCGGACGAGTGAATTAGTTAATTTAGTTAACGAAGTTTATGGTGGTCGCGCAAGACGTATAAGCCCGGCAACGACAATTTTTATGGCATTACGAATGGCAGTTAATTCGGAGCTTGAAAATTTAGAAAAAGGTTTAGAAGGAGGATTGGAGGTTTTAGGGCATAAAGGACGGTTGGTAGTGATTAGTTTTCATTCAGGAGAAGATAGAATTGTTAAAAACTTTCTACGAGCAAAATCAAAGGAAGGCGAAATGCTGATTCTCACTAAAAAACCGGTGCGACCAACAGACGATGAGGTTTACACGAACCCAAGAGCTCGCAGCGCACGTCTGCGAGCAGGAGAAAAATTAAGAACATGATGACACTGCCTGCCCTTACTCGATATTCAACGTTTCTTGTTGGTGTTCTTTTAGTGGTACAAATTCTGGTCAGCGTGGTATTTTCAAGTGCAGGTGTGATATTAGGCGAGCTTGAAACAAGGGTCTCACAGTTGTCGTTTGAAAATCAATTACTCCAAGAGAGGGTGGCGGCATCTGGGTCACTCCAAGAGATTGCAAAGCGAGCAACAGAGCTTGGATTTGTACCTTCACCCACCGCGTACCTGTCCCCAGAGACACCTCACGCACAGATACTTACCACGCAAGTTGGCCATTAATATGGATAAGAGAGCTCGTTTTGTGGGGATACTGCTTGGCGCTGCCACACTTTTACTGGTGGGACGACTTTTCTTTTGGCAAGTCGTCAAGGGAGCACAACTGGCTCAATATGCGCGTTCTCAATACCTTCGTAGCGAGCAAATCGCAACACAGCGAGGTTCAATACTCGCAAGCGATGGGGGGGTACTCGCGACCTCTCAAATTACATGGCAAATGTGGGCAGATCCGACAAAACTCACCAAAAAACCCCAAGAGATTGCCCGTCTTTTGGCGCCTATTTTTACCCGAGAACTGCTCCCGGAAGATGCCTCGGGAGAAGCGCAGCTTTCTTTTATTGAGAATAAAGAGGAGCAACTGGAGAAAGCACTCGGCAAGCGTGATATACGGTGGGTGCTTCTTGCCGATAAGCTGTCAAATGAGGCAAAACTTGCGGTGGAAAACTTTGCGCTTCCTGGTGTGGGATGGACACTTGGGGAAACACGGTTCTATCCCGAGGGAAGCGCGGCCGCGCACTTATTGGGATTTGTGGGCAAGGATGAGGGTGGAGAGCGGGGCTATTTTGGGCTTGAAGGATTTTATGATGTGACGCTTAAAGGTGTGAAAGGGATACAAAGAGCGGAGCGTGATGTGCGGGGAAATCCTATCCCTTTTGGGTTATTTAGTGAGATTGCCCCTCAGAGCGGACTTGATATAGTGACATTTATTGACCGGACGGTGCAGTACATTATCGAGAGGCATTTAGCTTCCGGTATTGAGAAATATGGGGCAAAGGGAGGCAGTGTGGTAGTGATGAAGCCGACAGGAGAGGTACTTGCAAGTGCTTCTTTCCCCTCATATGACCACGCACGGTATAGCGAAGCCGACTCGACTCTATTTAAAAATCCGGCGGTTGCAGACTCATTTGAGCCGGGGTCTGTATTTAAGGTTCTTGTGATGGCAGCGGCACTGGACAGCGGAGCGGTCAAGCCGGATACGCGATGTGACGCATGCAGCGGGCCAGTGACGATTGGAAAATATCAAATTCATACTTGGGATGATAAGTATTACCCCCAGACTTCTATGACAGATGTAATCAAACATTCAGACAACATTGGGATGGCCTTTGTGGGTGGGAGATTGGGGGGCGATAAAATGTGGGATTATTTGAGCGGGTTTGGAATTGGGCGATTAACCGATATCGATCTTCAAGAAGAAAGTACGCCCGCGCTTCGTGGAAAGGGTAAATGGGGTGATATTGATGTGGCAACCACATCATTCGGGCAGGGGGTTGCGGTGACTCCAATTCAGTTAGTCCGAGCGGTTGCGGCGATTGCCAATCATGGTATTCTTCCGGTGCCCCGGGTTGTAGATAAGATGGGAGAAGGAAGAGAAGGCACATGGGAGCAGGAGATTCCGGCAAAAGACGAGGGAAGGGTGATTAGCGAGGATGCAGCGGCAAAAATTACAGAGATGATGATTGAAGCGGTGCGGGCAGGTGAGGCAAAATGGGCAGCACCAAAGGGATTTTTGATTGCGGGGAAAACCGGAACCGCACAAATTCCTATTGCAGGACACTACTCGCCTGAAAAGACAATTGCATCATTTATTGGTTTTGCGCCTGCGGACGATCCAGAATTTGTTATGCTCGTCTCGCTTCGCGAACCAACATCGTCTCCGTTTGGTTCCGAAACCGCCGCACCTCTTTGGTTTTCTATAGCTCGTGACCTCTTCCCATATTTCGGCATTGGCCCATCTCAGTAAATATCTTGACAACGGCCGAAAATGTGTAATATCCTTTACATAGGACATAATAATTAATTTATGTCAGCAGAACTGCCCCGCTGGACGTTTGATGCTACTGGGAAACCCCAAGATTTAATTCATAATGGACAAATTGTGCTTCAAGACGGAAGACCCGTATTTGCGGAGAATAATGGTGTTACTTTTGAAGAAGGTAGGAGGAGTAATGCACTTTTAGTAATTCGTGAACCAGGAAGTTTTTTGTCATCCCTTTATATATTGCGGCGAGAAGAAGGTAACTTGAGACTTATTCAAAAGAGTATTGAGAGGAGGTTAGCCCTCGTGCCTTTGAGCGGGCAAATTGATGGAAACGGAAGGTCATTCACAATTCCTGACATGAGCTCAGTTTTGAGACAAATAAGACTTCGTTTAGAAAAGCTTCCAGGAACCTCGCAATAA
>CAYIKF010000002.1:39190-41674 GCA_964363945.1 uncultured Gammaproteobacteria bacterium | reverse complement strand
CCGATGTACAGTATATTTTTCTCCGAAGTCCTTTGTAGCTGGAAAGAAGTAAATGAAACGTTATCTATCTTTTGATCTCCTGAGAAATACTGATGCCAAAAAAGGCGAGGGGGATATTGCAAGTAAAAAGCTGTTGTTAGAAATGTCGGTCCAAGACGATCAGTAGCAATTATTGAATTGTATTGATTTTTGTATTTTTTAATTGAGTAAGCAATTCGATCATAAAAATAAGAATGAGTATAACGGTGCTCGCTTATTTTAGGGTAGAAAAGCAGATATGTTTGCACAACGGAGCTTGTTGTGAGTATTATAAGTATTGTGACTCCTGCCAACTTAATAACTTTCTTTTTCCATACCGCTTTTTTCAATATTATTATAACCCCCAAAACAGACATGTAGATTGATACGGGAAGGGCAAGTATTTGAGTTGTTACTATATCGCGCTTCTCAAATAAAAGGTAGGTTAAAATACCCGAGACTATTGGTAGAAAAACTATCAAGGGTAATTTTACGCCTCTTTTAGTAATTGCATAAATACCAAAGAGGAGTAGGGGAATTTGCCAGCCGTAAAAAATTTGCCAGTTTCCCTTCGGTGGGAGACCGCTTTTGCTAACAAGTGCGTAAGAATCAAGTACTGATGCCCATTGGTCAAAATCGATGTAAGAGATAGTTTTAGATATTATTTCATTGGCAAAATAAGTCGGTTTGTTATAGATATATTTTCGCAAAAGGCCCGGAAGTAAAAATTGCTGATTTACCGCAAGGTAATCTATACGCTGGCGGTTGTTAATTTGAGTCCCTAAAGCGCTTGGGGTTAATTGTTTTAAGAACGAATTGGAAAATGTATTAAAAATATAATTTCTGTTTAAGATAAGCATTAAAATTAAAATTATAGATAAAGCAAGAATCTGGCGGGAACTAATAATGTGTTTGTAGTAGGTAAAAAATGCGATAAAAATACCGGTTATTAAACCTGGCCAGCTGCTAAAGGATAATAAGAGAAGAGCTAGAAACAGATATATTGGTTTAGTCTCCATAAAAATCAGGTATACAGACAACATAAAAAAGAGCAATGTTAGACTGGCCGGAAGATCGTAGGTAAGAACGAAGAGCGACCAGGGAGACAATAAAAAAAAGTACAAAGCTGCGGGAGTAAACAATTGAGGCATATTGTATTTTGTGGAAATTAGATTAGAAATCTTAAAGAAGATAAGTACGCTCAGGCAAAGTATTACTGCTTGAGCAATTTTAAAAGCTAATATTCCATTTATAAAAAGAGAGATTGTTTTGTAAAAAATCAGAGGAACGAATAATAATAAATATCCCTGATTTTGCCCAAATTTAGTAAAAAGTGAAGCGGTTTCAGGGTTTATAGAAAAGACAGATTGGGCATAATAAAGAAGCTCGATTGGTCTGGCTTCAAGATAAAGAGGCTGGAAGAAAAGTAGAAAAATTCGTACGGCGGTTGTTACAAAGATGCCGACCAAAAGAATTGAACTTAGTTTCATTCATCTAAAGTATACAGAATAATATGTTAGTGTGTGAACTATTAAGTCGCGTTACGCTTTGCAGGGCCGGGAGGAATATCGAGTCCTTCGGATCGATATCGCTTGCTTTGCTTGGTTGCTCAATGCTTATGCTTTCGCAAGTCGCAAAGGGCGCGATCGAATAAGCAAAGCTTGTTTCTCTCTTCGTTCGAAATAAATTCTCTTCCCCCCACTAATTACCAAAATTTCGAGCAAGAAGCTCGAAATTTTTGATAAGCAGGGCCGGGAGGAATCGAACCTCCAGTCCGGGTTTTGGAGACCCGTGGTTTACCGTTAACCGACGGCCCTAAACTAATCCAGCTTCGCTGTTTCGCGATGCTCCGTATGTTTTCTACAATGCCGGCAAAACTTGCGCAAGGCAAGCTTTTTTTCAGTATTCGTCTTGTTTTTCTCAGTCGTGTAATTTTGATTCTTACATACCGAGCAGACAAGCGCTATTAATTGTCGTGCACCTTTTTTGGCCATATTTTTTCCTTTCTCTTGAGCCCTTGTCCGGGCTTGAACCGGAGACCTCGTTCTTACCAAGAACGCGCTCTACCAGCTGAGCTACAAGGGCTTGGTGCCGTGGGTAGGATTCGAACCTACGTAGCCTTACGGCGCCAGATTTACAGTCTGGTGCAATTGCCCACTCTGCCACCACGGCAAATTGCTGTTTATCCCAGAAATTTCAGCCGAATTGTTTGAGCCGACTGTCGGATTCGAACCGACGGCCTGCTGTTTACAAAACAGCTGCTCTACCGCTGAGCTAAGTCGGCTCGAAATTTCGGGATCCCGTACATTCTAGCCTTTTTTAGGGCTGAATGGTACTGGGACAAAACAGTTGCTCTACCATTAACAGATTTTCAATCTGATATGTCTTACCTCGCTTTGTCGCTCAAAGTGTTTCGCGAGTCGCGAGGGGCGACATGAGCTAAGGCGGCAGACCCTCCGAATCGGA
>CAYIKF010000002.1:37608-39090 GCA_964363945.1 uncultured Gammaproteobacteria bacterium | reverse complement strand
GGCAGACCCTCCGAATCGGAGGGCAGGCTCACAGGAAATTATATCAGAAAATTCGACGATTTGGAAATCCTTAAAAATAGAGGAGGCGAGGCTTGTATATACAAAATCCCTGCTAGGGGTAGCGCTTGAGAAACCTTCCCCTGATTAGGAAAGGTGGGTGGGCTGTCTCGAAGCCCGCAGGCTTAAAGAACTTGCCCTCCCAAAGTCTTGCGCGATAAGGAAAGGGTTTCTTGCTTCTCCCTTTAGCAGGGACAATTTTATTGTAGCACACCAGTCAAGATAACAAAAGATATCAAATGAGTGGACTTAAGGGGACAAGGATAGTAAGCAGAAGATTAATTATCGGTACAATAAACACTGCCACCAGTGGTCTTCCTTCAAAAAGGGGCAAGATGAGAAACAGTAAAATTATGAGGCCGTAGCGCTGTAATAAACGGTCCCATACTCGGGCAGTCTGTGGCGCGAGTAACCCGATAAATACTTTTCCTCCATCAAGAGGATGAATTGGTACGAGATTGAACACTCCGAGCACCACATTCAATTGTATAAAGGGTAGAAGATAAAAAATAGTTTCAGGAAGAGCCCTGACTACTATTCCAAGAAAGGTTGCAAGTACGAAATTGCTCGCCGGTCCGGCGAAAGAGATGAGCGCCGCATCACGTCTGGGGTCTTTCAGATTAAACGGGTCAAACTGAACCGGCTTGCCCCAGCCGAAGCGGACCAAAAGTAACATGAGGGTGCCGAGCGGGTCAAGGTGGGCGAGTGGATTAAGAGTAAGTCGACCTTGAAGGCGAGGAGTGGGATCACCAAGTCGGTCAGCCATAAACGCATGGGAAAATTCGTGGATGGTGATGGCTACCAAAAGAGCAGCTATAAATAAAATAAATTGTGTGGGATCGGAAAAGGTAAACACTATTGTATCTTACCCTATTTTCTGCTATCATTTCCACTGTATGTCAGGAGCACGCTGTTATATTTGTGGCAAAAAGAGGATGGTCGGTCGACAAGTATCGCACTCGGGTGTAAGAACTCCTCGAATCTTCCGGCCGAATTTACAGTGGCGACGAGTGAATCTAGGAGGCCAACTCGTACGTATTCGTATTTGTACTAAGTGTTTGAAACGATTAAAGAAAGACGGAAAACTTATTCAGAGTTCTCATGTCAAAGAAGAATCCAACCCAGCGCCTGCTCAAGGAGCACAATCTCGATGAGCGCTGAACAACTCAGGGTATCAGAACGTTTAATAGGGAAACCTGCAGGTGAGGTTGTTGTTGAACTGGCATGGTTACATCCCCAGATTAGAACGATGTACTTTGTTCGGTACTTTCCGAATGAGCCGGGTGAACCAGATCTTTGGTGGAATCTTTCAAGAAGAGAGGTACTGCATGGGGAAAAAGTAGAGTGGCTTACCTCTCCTGAACTTGTTAGCCACGATTCGCTTATAGGATTTACATCTCGTGTGGGAGTGGAACCAGAGTCATC
>CAYIKF010000002.1:19585-37508 GCA_964363945.1 uncultured Gammaproteobacteria bacterium | reverse complement strand
GCCACGATTCGCTTATAGGATTTACATCTCGTGTGGGAGTGGAACCAGAGTCATCTCCTGGTGTTTTGCGCGTTGGTGAAGAAATACGGCATATTCCCATGCTATTTTTAAAACCTCATGTTGGTACTCCACAAGAACAACTTGTGCAAATAAAAGAATTCTTAAAAAGTGTGGGGCAAAAATCTGGTTGGGTAATTGAGGCATCCCCTGGATATTACTATTGCGGTACAGAGGTACTTAGAGAAAATGAGTGGAAAAATTTCTTATACCGTGTAACCAATCTTGATGCACAAAGCGAGATTGTGCCATACAAATATCTCGCCTTTTCAATGGTACCAAAAATCACACAGCAAACTGGTGCTTCCCTAGCATATTCCACCATGCGAATTAGCACCAGCCCAATTAATACTTCTATACCAAAAGTAATCGATGTTCTCTAAAGATTATTCTAAAATTTTAGTTCTGGATACCCGTTTTTGAATTGTTTCCAGGAGACAGGGGATTTACCTTCAAGCTGTACTTCGTCAAGGACGAGTCTAGTGATTGGTGATTCGAGGTGTGCTTTGATAATTTTTAAGCGTTTTGATGTACCTGATATTTTTATTTCAGTCCAGGCTAAGGGCCAAGGGTCAAGGGCGCGGATAAATCGCTCAAGGGTATAGGGGCTAGGGTTTAGGGTATAGTCTTTTACGAATGGTATTTGCCACTCCTCTTGCAAGGTGAGACCTTGCAAGACTGCTGAGAGGTAATGGAGCGGAATGAATCCTTGTTCTTTTTTGACTAAGCGGACAAAAGTTGCTTTTTTGTGATCTTGTTCGCGCAGTTCCACACGACCTTCAAGGTACGCGGGGAGCACTTCAGCAAGAACTTCAGCTCCCTTTTGAAAAAGGCGCGCTCGTAGTGTTTCTGTAGTATCGTCGGTTTTGATATCCTCGGTAAATTGAGCAATAATCGGCCCATGGTCGTGTTTTTCGTCCATACGGATTATCGTGGCTCCAGTTTGTCTGTCTCCTGCAACAATTGCTGCTTGAACAGGAGATGTGCCGCGGTACTTGGGTAGAAGTGAGGGATGGAGGTTGAGCATTCCAACTGGAGAGAGATCAAGTACTTCTTGGGGAATGATGTTCCCATACGCTGCGAGGATTCCTATATCGATGTTAGATGCTAGATGTTTAATGTTAGATACAAATTCCTCGTCGGATTTCTCAGAGGCTAATACTCTTATTCCATGAGACTGCGCCCATTGTTTGACTGGAGAAGGTGTAAGCGTTTGTTTTCTACCAACTGGTTTATCGGGTTGAGTAACTACAGCAACGATGGTGTGGCTGGCACTCTTTAACTTTTCTAATATAGGAATGACGTATTCGGGAGTTCCGAAGAATAAAATTTTGCTCATGGTAACTCTACCTCGCTCCACTCACCATCTTTCCATTGATAGAGTTTTCTTTTTTGCTCAAGAAGTCGGTCAACAAAGAGGATGCCGTTGAGATGATCAACTTCATGCTGGACAATTTGCGCAGGTAATCCTTTTAATGTTTTTTCTCTATACACCATCTGCCATACGCCGTTAGCTAATTCAGGTGTTTGGTATTCTACTTTTATCGCGGCGCTGCGGCGGACCGGGCCATAGTAGTGGGGCAAAGACAAGCAGCCTTCCATAATGTATTCGGGTGCCAGGCGCCGGCCTGCCTCCACAGACAGGGTGTCAGTTTTCAGTTTTCGGTTATCAGATGTCAGTTTTTTATTCCTTGGCTGACGGTTTTTCGGTTTAGGGTCGTTTGTTTCCTCTGATTTCCAAATAATTTCTGGGTTAATAAATGGGATAATATTCTTACCCGATTTAATTATAAATAATCTAACATTCTTGCCAACTTGAGGGCTAGCCAACCCGACTCCCACTGGGTCTTTTTGTATCTTGAGTGTATCGGACAAGTCAGCAATAATACGTTCAACTTTGCGATCAAATGTCGTGACAGGCTTTGAGGTTTGCCGCAAGATTGGATTTTGGACCGGTAAAATCTTTTGAACTGCCATATTTGTAATTTTAGCATTTTCTATTCATTATTTTCTAATTAATTTTAGTTTGCTCTATAATATGAGCCACAATGGAACAAGATCGTTTCTTGGAGCAATACGCTCAAATGACACCCGAAGAGCGAAATGCCGAACTACGTCAGATATTTAGGTTCATACCAAAAGAAGGTTTAAGAGAAACATTAGAATATCGTGGTCAGTGGGAAAGACGAGAAAGGTCAGAAACATTAACTGTTTTAAAAAAGAGATTGGATAGTCTTCTCAATTTTGCAGAAATAACACCTAGTTTTCGTAGATATATTTTAGAAGATTTCGAGATTTCATATGCAAGTGGATCTGTACCTGAGCTTGGAGAGGCTGCTGTTCCAGAGGAAGAACTAGTTTTACTTGATGAGAGTTATCCAAATACCGCAGGAATTTTTAACAAAGAGAGAGCAAAGGAAATAGAACGATGGTGGTACAAAAATACAGTAAAACTTGCTTTGGGTTCAGAGACACTCAGGGGGAAATTATTGCAAGAGTTTTATCCAGAATTATCAGCTGAATATGGCAGTTTTCAGCTTCGCAATAGAGATAATCTTCTTCAACTATGGCGGCAAGAATTTATTGAGCGCTACGGCGAGGAGCCATAACACTTTATGCCGCAGAAAAGAGAGTTTTTTTAACTTCTGGAGGTAGGGCTTTACCCTGAGCTTTTAGGAATTTTGAAGCATTGAGTATTTCTAGCGAGACAGGCTTGTTTTTTTTATCAACTTCAAGGATTGCACTATCAACCTCAAACGAATCCTCAACAGAATTGTTTGAGAAGGTTAGTACTAAAATGTCATCTTCTTGGTAATACTTTACGTTCATATCGTCCTTTCTTTGTAATGTGGAAGGTGATTAATTTGATTTCTTCTGGTGTTAGTTTAACATAAATTACTCGTAATGTATAGCCGTTAAGAGGAAGCAGCGTTGCCCAAGCATTGTATCTTGTTTGCTCGGTATGGGTTTGATTTGTAAGTGCTTTTCTTAAGATTATTTTATTAATACCGAATGCCTTTATATCTTTTCGTTTTAATTTATCTATTGCATGCCTAGTATAAATTATCTTCATAAAATTGAAGAATTTATTTCCATTCGTTGAGTTTATTGAGAATTTCTTCGTCAGCTGGATTTATGTTTTCTAGGATATAGGTGAGGGCGTCGCGGGCTTGCTGTTTTTCTCTCCGCCTCGACTCGTCGTCTTCGGCGAGACGGGCCTTTTCCCAATATGCCTGTCCCAATGCGAACCATGCATCCCGATACAGTGGGCGAAGTGTTGTTGCGCGTGAGAGGTGGGTTATTGCTTGATCTAACTCTCCTATTTGTAGGGAAAGAAAGCCAAGGTTGTAGGCAATTTTTGGCTCGGTTGGAGCAAGTTCGCGAGCTTGCTCAAGAGTCTGTGCAGCACGCGCGAAATTGGCGGGGTCCAGCGTCGCGAGGCGAACAAAGACGGTCGAGCGGGTTCTCAGGAAATTAAGATTACGGGGGGAGGTGGTAATTGCGCGGTCTGATGCCTCTTGGGCGAGCGTCACAAATTGTGTAGTTGTGGTTGTATCTTGCGAGGGAAAGAGAAGTACAAGGGCCGAAAGCACATCGGAGAGTTCATTATGATAGAGGGGTTCTGAAGGACGAAGCGCGGTGGCCTCTCGAGCAGAAGAAAGTGCAGAAACGTATTCGCTTTTGTTCACAGAACGTTCAGCTCGAGCATAGCGAATATCGGCAAGGTAATACTGCGTAAGGCGCAGTAAAAGGTAACAGGTAACAAGTAACACAATGGTAATAGTACCGACTTGAATAGTAGAAATTTTGCTCGTTAAACCTGTTACTTGTCGCTTTTCGCTTGTTACCAAAATTACTGCAATTGCTGGATATAAGAAGAACTGTATTTGGACTGGGACAACAGAGAAGCCGAAGAAATTGGTTACTAAGATACTGGCATAACCTGCGGTTAGCGCAAGAATTACCAATTTTAAATTTTCAGTTTTCAATAAATTTTCATTTTCTTTAATTTTCAATTTTGAGCTTGTTTGTAAATTGT
Organism: uncultured Gammaproteobacteria bacterium; assembly: GCA_964363945.1. Taxonomy (GTDB): domain Bacteria; phylum Patescibacteriota; class Microgenomatia; order UBA8517; family JACQJR01; genus CAYTZB01. The sequence continues at coordinate 33,412 of CAYIKF010000002.1, read as the reverse complement.
AAATTGTAAATTGTAAATTTTTAGCGAGTAAAACAATTATTGAGCTAATCAAGAATAGGTATGCTCCAAGTCCCACTGTTCCTGTGTTAGCGGCAAAATTAAGGTATTCATTATGTGCTTTGTTATAGAGAAAATCCCATTCGCTCGTCAGATTATGCTCAATGGGCCGAAACTGATAATAGGAGTAAGCAAATGTTTCCGGTCCAGTTCCTAAAATCGGGTAATGTCGCCAAACCTGTATTGCTCCTTTCCAGACAATGCAGCGGATATCGCCAGAGGGGGTTATGTCAGGTTTCAGGTTTCGGCCTGCCTGCCCTGCTTGCGCAGGCAAGGCAGGCAGGTTTTCAGAGAACATTAAAGACAGGCAAGAAGTTATTGGTTGGGTTATGGATGTATTACGAATTAAAAATAGTACTCCAATTACTCCAACTAATGCCAAAAGAGCAGAAAATATATTCCACAACCGTAGTGTATATTTTTTTCTAAATATAATTGCCATTCCTATCAAAAATATAACTAAAGCTACTGCCAAACCTGCAAAGCCTGACTGGCTACGGGTGTAAAACAAAGCTAGAAGTAAGGCGACGATTGTTAAAATCCGAAATCCGAATATCGAAATTCGAAACAAATTCAAATTTTTGAAATTTAAAACTTTTGAATTTAGATATTGTTTCGTGCTTCGAATTTTGTGCTTCGAATTTAGTAAGATTGCCCACGTAAGTGGCATTAAAGCTACTAGCCATGCCGCCAGCCAATTGGGTTGTCCAAGGGTTGAGAAAATTCGAACTGTCGGTACAAATTGTGCAGTCCAACAATTTGTATTTAATCCATATCCAAAGACAAAACAGGTCGGATCGTATCCAAAGTGAGCGGGAATTCCCCAAAGGGCAACGAGTAGCCCAGTGATTAGTGATAAGTGAATAGTGAATAGTGATTTTTTAAAATCTAAGTTTCCGACAAATGCCCAATAAAGAAGAGCGTAGGAAAGCGTTGAAACAAGACCGCCATTAAAGCGGGAGTAATACCCCCAAAACGAAGTATGTCTATCAATTGAAACGAAGTATGAAAGAAATTGAGAAACTAAGAAAATTAAAAGGGGAATATCAAGAAAGGTACGACGAAACAAAAATTTACCATTCGCTATCATGCGAATAAGCCATATGCCGACGATTATTAAAGTTGCGGCCCACACAAAAAACATCTTCGGCAGCTCAAAAAGCTCCGAGTTTGCCTGATTCATTAAGAGAGGAGTGATAAAAAATAGGGCGTAAAAGGAGATTTCAATAATTTTCTGGGAAATTCTATCTATTTGTTCTTTTAACATAACTTTTGGGGCTCAAGTTTCTTGTGTTTTTACAATTCCCAAACTTTCAACAGTAGAAGTCGTAATAAATTTATATTTACTAAACCCAATCCTTTCCGATTCTTCTAGAGGTTGAGCAAATTCTGCAGGCATTCCTTTTTTAAGTTGATGTATGATAATTGCCGTGCCTCCCGAAGTTGCTCCTCTAACCTCTATGTGTGTAGGCTCGGGGAATACACCACCTTTTATGATGCCTTTGCAGGATTTATTTTTTCCCTTATTTGCAGGAAATTGTACATTTATTGCGTAAATAGAGTTTCTTGTCCTTAGAACAATGAAGTCCCCAGGATTTACAAGGGTAAGATCAATTCCTTCTTGGCTTTCAGCCATTTCAGTCAATTTCTGTAAATCAAAACTAAGATGTTCCTTGCCCTCAGCTTGGTCCTCTGCCATATTTTAATTGTAACATTTGAGGCTTTCGAAATCCTCTCCATTTTTCTCTCGACCTATGATATGCTACTTACGCCATTTATGTTCAGCCGTCTTTTTGGTTTATTCTCTCATGATTTAGGGATAGATTTAGGTACAGCTAATACCTTAGTTCTTGTTCGTGGTAAGGGAATTATGATACGAGAACCTTCGGTGGTTGCCCGACACAAAAAAACAAAGGAAATCTTGGAAATTGGTGAGCGGGCACGGCGAATGTTGGGGAAAACTCCACCTACTATAGAAGCAATACGGCCTCTTCGGGAAGGGGTGATTGCCGACTTTGATGCGACAGTTGCGATGCTTTCTTACTTCATAAAACGAGTGCACGAAAGTCACAATGTCATACCCAAGGTTCCCAAACCACGAGTCATAATTGGCATTCCCTCCGGAGTGACAGAAGTTGAACGCCGTGCCGTTGCCGAGGCAGCACTGTCTGCAGGAGCACGGGAGGCGTTATTGATTGAGGAGCCGTTGGCGGCGGCGCTTGGCGCGGGTCTTCCCGTGACCGGCTCCGTCGGTTCTTTAATTGTGGATATTGGTGCAGGAACGACCGAGATTGCTGTTATTTCGTTGGGGGGTATTGTGCTTGGAAAGTCGGTTAGAGTGGCAGGGGACAAGATTGATCAAGTCATTCAAAGTTACTTTCGACTTAAATATTCGCTCCTTTTGGGAGAAACAACCGCTGAGCTTGTCAAGATTGAGACTGCGACTGCCGTTCCTCAAAAGACAGAGAAGTTAGCGGTGGTGCGTGGTCGAGATTTAGAGACGGGGTTGCCCCGAAGCATCAGGATTTCGGGTGCAGAGGTGAGAGAGGCAGTGTTACCAATTTTACAGCACATATTAGGCGTAATTGAGGAGATTTTAGAAGAAACGCCGCCTGAGCTGGTTGTCGACATTGGGGAAAGTGGAATTGTGCTTGCAGGAGGAGGAGCGCTTATTCCTGGAATTAACGAGTTATTTTCAGAAAACTTAAAAATGGCAGTTACGATAACAGAGGATCCCTTAACTGCGGTCGTGCGTGGTACTGGTCACCTTCTCGAAGACAATGCACTCGCCTCTCAGGTACGCTTAACTAGAGGGAGATAACTCTTGTGCGGTTTTTATAAAGGAGAGAAAGAGTGGGTGAGGATGCAAGGGGCGAGAGCGAAGCTCTGGATGGAATTGAGTACCGACAAAGAAAGGATGATCGCGAAGTTCAATAATCTCCACTAATTTTCCGTCAGGGGTAGTTCCCGAGACCACCAACCCATTTGTTAAAAACTTTTCCAAAAATTCATTATTAAATTCATACCGATGGCGGTGCCGCTCTTGGATAAGAGATGAACGATACCCGGCTTTTTTGTATGCATTCCATGTGCGCGTTCCCGGTTTTAACTTACAAGGCCACACACCCAATCTCATTGTCCCTCCATACTCTCGTAACAGTAGTTTCTTTTCTTGTTCGGGCATGATATGGATGATGGGGTAGCGGGTTTTAGGTTCAATCTCTGTCGTGTGTGCTCGTTTCAGTCCCAACACATGTCGAGCGTACTCAACACAGGCAAGTTGCATTCCATAACATAAACCTAAGTACGGAACTTTGTTTTCTCGAGCAAACTGTATGGTTGCAATTTTTCCCTCTATATCTCGACCACCAAATCCTCCGGGAACAATAATCCCGTCATATTTCTTCAAACGGTCAGTCCCTTTTTTCTCAATTTCTCCTGCATCGACCCACTCCATGATGGGTTTAACCCCAAGCGTTCCTGCAGCGTGTTTTATTGCTTCAATGACCGAAATGTATGCATCGGCGAGCGTGAAGTCACCGCTTCCAAAGTATTTTCCTACAATTCCCACCCTTACCTCCTTTGTCGCGCCCCTCGTGCGCTCAACAAACCTGCGCCAAACTTTTAAATCTTTTGCGCGTGCCGGGAGTCTTAGTTTTTTCAAAATTTTATCGGTCAATCCCTCTTCCTCGAAGTTAAGAGGAATCTGGTATACCAATGATACATCAGGCGCGGCGATAATGAACTCTTGGGGTACGTTACAAAAGGTTGCCAGTTTTTCTCGACGAGGTCTGTCAATGGATGTTTCGCTTCGCGCTAGCAAGAAATCGGGCTGAATGCCATATGAGTTGAGTAACTTTACCGACATTTGGGCAGGTTTGCTTTTCATTTCACCAAGCGAGGGAGGAATAGGGAGATAGGTGATGTGAATATGGAGTACATCATCACCGTAGCGGAGTTTTAATAACCGGTTGGCCTCAAAGTAAAGTTCATTTTGGTATTCACCGACAGTTCCCCCAATCTCAATAATCACCACGTCTGCGCGGTTTGCCTTCCCAACGGCAAGAATCCTCCGTATGATTTCCTCAGGAATGTGAGGAACTGCCTCGACGCATTGCCCTTCAAATTCAAACGCGCGTTCCCTGGCAATCACTGTTCCATACACTTGGCCGGTGGTCATATAGTTGAGCCGTGAGAGATTTTCGCTCAAAAACCGCTCATAGTGCCCCAAATCCTGGTCGGTCTCCATCCCATCGTCCAATACAAATACCTCTCCATGCACAATCGGATTCATTGTTCCCGCATCTACATTGATATATGGGTCGCACTTCATGGGGCATACACGCAGCCCTCGCGATTTTAAAAGAAGGGATATTGAAGCGGTGGCAAGTCCTTTGCCAACACCAGATATGACCCCACCGGAGACAAAGATAAACTTCATTATGGGCGGGAGCGACGTTTAGATTTTCAGGGGCCCTCTTCTTTTATATAAGGAAATGTATTAGCCGTCAAGTCCCAATTTAATAGCTTTGGAGCAAATCAAAGTTTGATACAATTGGGTGAAATGGAGAGAGATACGTTGCACACGTCTGAATGGCCTAAGTTCTTTTTTACTGGACTTGTCTCTCTCTCTTTCCTTGTCCTTTTGGGGCGCTTAGTTGATGTGTCACTCATTCGTGGAGGATATTACCAAACATTAGCAAAACAAAATAGAATTCGAGCAATACCTGTTTACGCGCCTCGAGGTTTGCTATTTGATAGAACGGGAGCTGCGCTTGTGGAAAATGAAGAGACCAAAAGAGTGGTGCGATTTGAACAAGGCAAGCCAGTAGAGTTTATCGATAAGGAGGAAGCAACACAGGAAACAGAAGTGGTTATACCTTCATGGAAGAGGGTGTATCCGCTGGGAGAGGCGGTTGCTCATATCGTGGGATATCTTGGGCAAGCTTCAAAAGATGAGGTAGGAGAAAGGGGATGTCAGGGGAGTATCTATGAGTTGGGTGATTTAGTAGGAAGGATGGGAGCAGAAGCGGCGTTTGATTGCGAGCTGCGAGGAAAAAATGGAGAAGAGTTGGTTGAGGTGGATGCGAAAGGTAATAAGGTTCGAGTCCTCGGTCGCCGAGAGCCGGAAAAGGGACACGATATTATCCTTTCTCTTGATGCGGGACTCCAAAAAGCGGCGCGCAGCGCCCTAGGTGAGCAAAAGGGTGCGGTTGTCGCACTCTCACCCCGTACCGGTGAAGTACTTGCGCTTGTTTCTTCACCAACGTTCGACCCAAACACTATTTCTGTGGACTACCCCAAACTTTCGACCGATTCCAACATACCTCTTTTTAATCGTGCACTCGGCGGGGCATATCCTCCCGGGTCTACCTTCAAAATTGTGACTGCTGCAGCAGGACTTGAGGAAGGAAAAATTAATGAGCAAACAACCTTCGTTGATCCAGGGGTACTAGAGGTGGGTGGACAAACATTTGCAAATTGGTATTTTACCCAATATGGAAAAACAGAAGGCGAGATTAACCTTGTCCGTGCTATCACTCGCTCAACCGATACTTTTTTCTATAAAGTAGGAGAGTGGGTAGGAGTTGATAAACTATCTGCCTGGGCGAAGAGGTTTGGCTTGGGTGAAAAAACTGAAATAGGACTGGTTGGTGAGACGGCTGGTCTTGTTCCATCACCTTCCTGGAAAGAGAGAGTAAAAGGGGAACGCTGGTTTTTGGGGAACACGTATCATTTGAGTATTGGGCAAGCGGATTTAACTGCAAGCCCTTTGCAGATTACAAGGATGACGGCAGTGATTGCAAATGGGGGAAAGTTGTGCAAACCAACAATTCAGGTGTCAGGTGTCAGGGGTCAGGGGTCAGGTTGTCAGGATGTGGGGTTGTCCCAAAAGACAATAGATTTGATAACTCAAGGAATGATTGGGGCGTGTAGTCCTGGCGGTACTGCATTTCCTCTTTTTGACTTTAAGGTAAAAAGTGAGCACGAGCCAGCAAGCGCTCCTGCTCGCTCAATTCAGGTTGCCTGCAAAACAGGAACGGCGCAGTTTGGCGATCCTAAGGATAGAACACATGCGTGGCTCACTGCATTCGCTCCCGCCTCCACTGATTCGGGGGGCAACCCCGCAGAAATTGTTGTAGTAACGGCACTTATTGAAGCCGGTGGTGAGGGTTCCTATGTTGCAGCACCGGTTGTTAAGGAGGTTTTAGAAGAGTGGTTTAGTAGGTAATAGCAGGTGCTGTATAGTGAAACTATGACAGAAAAAGAAGCACTCATTGCTCTTGCTGTTTTTGTTCCGTTTGGACCGGCAAGGATTAAACTTTTTCTTGAATATTTTGGCAGCGCAAGAGAAACGTGGAAGGCCGAAACTATTCGGTTTAAAGAAATAGGGGTGAGTGAAAAGTTGGTAAACGAGTTTAGTGGGTTTAGAAACCACTTCGACTTTTCTTCGTATTTTGCAAAGCTCTCAAAAATTGGTGTAAGTGTTGCAACAGTAACTGATAAAAATTACCCAGAAAAGTTAAAACAGATTGATGATGCGCCAATTGTTCTTTATATAAAAGGGGAGCTTAAAAACGTTGATGAACTTTCTATTGCTATTGTTGGCTCGCGTAAAGTAACAAGTTACGGGAGGGAAGTGGCGGAGAAAATTTCTTCCGAGTTGGCAGCAGCTGGCGTAACAATTATTTCAGGACTAGCTCTGGGAGTTGATGGCGTTGCACATAGAGCAGCACTTGAAGTTGGTGGGAGGACAATTGCAATTCTCGGAAATGGTCTTGACCAAATTTATCCACCCTCTCACCGCGAACTTGCTCAAAAAATAACAGAACATGGTGCACTTATTTCCGAGTATCCTCTTGGACATTCAGCACTTCCAATGAATTTTCCCTATCGTAATCGAATTATTTCGGGAATGTCGCTTGGTGTTGTTGTTATTGAAGGGACGGAGAAATCAGGAACGTTACTCACCGCATCCCATGCTGCTCGTCAGGGAAGAGAGGTATTCGCAGTCCCGGGCCCAATTACTTCACCCAACGCTGCAGCGCCGAATTTATTAATTAAACAAGGCGCAAAGGTAGTAACAAACGTGAATGACATCTTAGAAGAACTTGACATCAAACATCAAACATCTAGCATAAAACATCGAGAATTATTGCCCGAGACAGAAGAAGAAAGATTAATATTTCAATTAATTGAAATAGAGCCACTGCATGTTGATGAGATAATAAGGAGAGTCGAGTTAGATGGAGGATTAGTTTTATCAACTCTAACAACAATGGAGCTTAAGGGAATTGTAAAAAATATTGGGGGGAATGTGTATAAGATAATTGAAATATAACAATTTGTTTTTTGGGGAATGAAAGGACTATAATTCCCTCATGATAGAAGCAAAAATAAGAGTTGAAAGTGATTCATTTGATATAAATAACGTTCAAAATCCAGGACTTAGGTCTTTTCTAGGGGTACTTGATGCAGGTCTCCCCCACAATCAAATTATGGCTGGAGAGATAATGAACGTAGCTTTTGTGTTTGATACTTCCCAAACTTCTCTTTATTCTCTTCTTTCAAAGCGTACTGGTATTATTGAATCTTCTTCGAGTCTCCGAAACAGTAAAGGAAGGCTCTCTAGAGCATATAGCAAAGGATCTGTTCTAGCACTTTTTTCGTATTTGTATGTACGGGATCAATGTTTTACCGGAAATAGAAACAATTCACGGCAAGATGTTATTGCAAGAGCAAGGCAAGAGTTAGGGGAAAATCATCCTATTGGTGAGCATTTTAGAGTAATAAGCTTCTCAGGTAATGGAAGGGTGGACGGAGGTGTTGGTGAAGAGATAAATGCTTCTCTTGAACAAGAAGACGAATTAATTGCAGCAACAACATGGGAAGATGTTGAAGAGTGGTTTGGTTCGTTACAATCTCTACCAGGGACCGAACTGATGAGAACCTTGAGTTTACATAAGTTACTCTTATTTGGAATTAATATCCCACCTCCCACAACGCGTGAATTTATCTCTTTCGGGACAGGTATTGATAGATTATTAGGGAGAGGCACTACTGATTATGGTGATATTACAACAGGAAAATTTGGTGAGTATATAAATACTTTGCTTAGATATCATCAAAAATATCCAGATTTGGCTCCATGTCAAATATTAGAACGGGTTAAGGAAATTACTAAAGCAAGTGTATAATCACATTGTTTTTCTATAGATATCTGATTTGCCTTCTTGTTCTTGTTAACGTCTTCGAATATACTTCTGGTTTATAACAGCATTCAAGAAAACTCCGCAATTTATTGCGGAGATGAATTGAACGCTGATATGTCATCCTCCTTTAGAGGGAAACCTCGCTCTTTAGAGCGAGGAGGATGTCATATATAATAGAGAAAGTATGGATTTAGTAATTGTAGAGAGTCCAACAAAAGCACGGACGCTTTCTCGGTTCTTGGGATCGGAGTACGACATCCAGGCAACCATGGGACATGTGAGGGATTTGCCTAAGAGCCAACTTGGGGTTGATGTTGAACATGACTTTGCGCCCGAATATGTTGTTGTCGAAGGCAAAACAAAAAATATTGATGGACTGAAAAAAGCGAGTAAAACCGCCGCCCAAGTTTTTCTTGCTACAGACCCTGATCGCGAAGGGGAAGCAATTGCTTATCATGTGGCTGAACTTTTGAAACTGAAAAAACACACAAGAATTGTTTTTCATGAAATTACACAAGGTGCAATTCAGGAAGCCTTGAAGCATTCTCGGGATATTGATATGGATTTGGTGAATGCACAACAAGCACGGCGGGTGCTTGATAGAATTGTCGGCTACAAACTTTCACCGCTTTTATGGAGAAAAGTGAGGATTGGTTTGTCGGCAGGAAGAGTTCAGTCAGTGACGGTACGCTTAATTGTTGATAAAGAACGAGAAATTGAAGCGTTTAGATCTGAGGAGTATTGGGAAATTTATTGTGAAGTTCAAAGTGAAAAGTTAAAAGTTCAAAGTTTTCTAGTCAAGCTAATCCAAATAAACAATGAGAAAGCAGAGATCAAAAACAAGGAACAAGCGGATAAGGTAGTTGGGGAATTAGAAAAGGCAAACTATCGGGTGCAATCGGTTGAAAAGAAAGAGGTAACAAAATCGCCATCTCCGCCTTTTACCACATCAACGATGACACAAGCGGCTGCACGTCTTTATTACTGGAGCGCTAAAAGGACGATGTCTATTGCACAACGATTGTATGAAGAGGGGCTCATTACCTATCACAGAACCGATTCGACTAACTTAGCGCTAGAAGCAGTACGGAATGTGCGTGGTTTCATTGAAAAAGAATACGGCAAAGAATATCTTCCTGAAAAACCTCGATTTTACAAGACAACATCAAAAGTAGCGCAAGAAGCGCACGAAGCTGTTCGTCCTACGGACGTAAAAGTAACAAGTAGCACGCAACAAGTGACAAGTTTAGGAAATGATGGAAAAAAATTATACGAATTGATTTGGAAGAGATTTGTTGCTTGTCAGATGTCAAATTCTGTGTATGACGAAACAACAATTAATGTGAGTGCATCACCCGCTTATACTCTTCAAGCGAAAGGGCAAGTTATGAAATTTGACGGATGGAGAAAAGTGTATGGTGGTCCGCCAGCTGGCGGAGGAAAAGAAGTAGAACCACAATTGCCCGACGTGGAAGAAAACGAATCACTTCAACTGCTTAAAATAGACCCTCAACAGAAATTTACGCAACCTCCTGACCGCTACACAGAGGCAACATTAATTAAAACACTCGAAAAACTCGGAATTGGTCGTCCTTCGACATATGCCCCAATTATTTCAACTATTCAAACTCGGGCGTATGTTGAAAAGAAAGAAGGAAAGTTCTATCCGACACCGGTAGGAGTTGCAACCAACGACTTTCTCGTTGCCAATTTCCCTGATATTGTTGACTATCAATTTACCGCGCGTATGGAAGATGATTTGGATGAGGTTGCAAATGGGAAAATCGAGTGGGTACCAATGATGAAAGAATTCTGGGGACCATTCGAGAAAAAGGTGGAAACGGTGGGCGAGAAAGCAAAACGGGTTAAGATTGAGGTGGAGGAAACAGGGGAAGCGTGTCCAAAGTGTAAGGAGGGAAAACAGGTAATACGTGTTGGGCGATTCGGAAAGTTTTTGTCATGTTCACGATTTCCAGACTGTGACTGGAAAGAGCAATATCTTGAGAAGATTGGAATGAAGTGCCCTGAGTGTAAAGAAGGGGATGTTATTACCCGAAAAACCAGAAAAGGTCGCCAATTCTTCGGTTGCTCTCGTTATCCCGCCTGCAAGTTTGCAAGTTGGAAAAAACCCCAAATTTCTTCTTGACAATGACCCGCAAAACTTGTATTAAAATAGAGACTTATGCGAGATGAGAGATTGGGTTTTGTTCCTGAAGAAATTAGACCGCTTCTTCGAGGAATTGTACAAGAAACTATTGCTGAAATTCTCGGAGTTTCATTAACAGAGTTAAGTTCTCCGGCAGGTCGAGAAGCTCTACGAACTTTTGTTACTGATCAGCTCAAAGAATGGTTTACACCCGAATTTCTTTCGCTTATTTCGGAGGGCCATTCGCTGCTTTCCGATAGAGCAATTCTAAAACACATGGAGAAGGGTAATGTAGTGATTGAGCCTTTTAAGAGGGAAAACCTTGGAACAGCAAGTTACGATATTTCGCTTGGTCGGTATTTTTATCGAGAACAACGTCCAAGACCCGGCGTAAGAAGGATTTTCAATCCATACAACCAGCGCCATGTAGAGCGAGTGTGGGGAGACTACCAAGAGGCTGTTAAAGCTAAAGAATTGATGAGCCGATATGGTCCGCTAGAGGAATGGGATGGTATTAGTCCAGATGATGAGGTGATTTTGTTAGGCCCCCATGAAACGATACTTGCACATACTGAAGAGTTTATTGGAGGAACAGGTGGGGTTGTGACTACAATGATGAAAGCTCGTTCTTCATTTGGTCGAGTATTTATTGAAATAGCCAAATGTGCTGGTTGGGGTGATGTGGGATATACTAATCGTTGGACAATGGAGATTACCAATAACTCACAATATTATCCTATACCTCTTGTAGTTGGAAGAAGAATAGGGCAGATGGCATTTTTTGAGGTTGATCCCATCCTTGAAATGGGCAAAGATTATGTAGCAACTGGCCACTATCAACCAACGGCCAATATTGAAGATTTAGAACGTTTATGGAGACCAGGGATGATGCTTCCTCGGTTACCGTATGACCGTGAGGCACGCAAAGTTAGGGGAGAAATTTAAACCAAATGACCGAGCGAGGAAAATTTATTGTTTTTGAAGGTGGGGATGGTTCAGGGAAAAGCACTCAAGTAGCGAGAGTGGTTAATTATTTAAAGGAAATGGGCATGAATGCCTTTTTAACAAGAGAGCCTGGTGGTGTTCCAATAAGTGAAGAGATTAGAAGGATTCTTCTCCGTCTTCCTGACATCGCACCGTATTCTCAGTTGCTCCTTTTTTATGCGGCACGGGTAGAGTTAGTTAAACGGGTTATTTCCCCCAATCTTAACAAGGGAATAACTGTGGTCTCTGATCGTTTTTCTCCTTCTACCTTTGTATATCAGGGGTATGTTCAAGGAGTAGGGATGGATGAGATTAAACGGCTTGATGATTTCCTAGTTGATGTGAAGCCTGATGTTGTTATACTTCTAGACGGTGATCCGGGTATTCTTCAAACAAGACTTAAAAGTCGTAAAGGTGTAGAAACTGTTTTTGACAGACAAGCTTTAGAATTTCACCAAAAAGTCAGAGAAGGTTTCATTTATTTAGCACATCAAAATCCTGAGCTTTGGGAAATAGTGGATGCAAGTAATACTGAAGACGAAGTGTTTAACGATATATTGACTATTTTGAATAAACGTAAAATTCCCCCAAGGGAGGTAAACAATGTCACTTGAGCAAAGAGGAAGACGATATACATTTGACCAGCTCCCATATCAAGAGGATGTGGAAGCGTTTGCGCCGCCGTATATACCTGAGCGGTTCACTGAGGAAGAGAAGCACTATCTTCGGCCATTCTTCTCAAATCTTGATAGGCCGGTATTTATAGCGCAGCATCTTCCAGAAGAAGTAATCGGTGCGCTTTCTTCTCGGTATAGCCGCTCAACAAAAAGTCTGCGTCGTATGTTGTTGGACGAGTACATATGGCCAGTTATGTACCCAGAGCAACAGAAAGATTGGGAAAGTCTTCCCAACGAAGAAAAACAAGAGGCGATGAGGACTCGCAGTAGACTCCTTTCATATATTAATCTATTAAATAGCGGAGGTATAGATGCTGTGGTTAACCAGCAGCGAGCCCAACAATTTTTTGATCGGTGGTTGGCAGAGTATGGGGATGATTCAATTGCAGAGATGGGTGGTGTTCATCTTTGTATTGAGGGACTTTCAAATGTTGCCACTAAAGAAATTGAGGACAAACGAATCGGAATTTCACCGCTTGAGAAGTCATCGCGTTATGTTTCCTTTTCTGAGAGAAGAGCAGATGGAGGATATCAATATATTGTCCCTGGGGAAATTCGAGGGACTCCGCTTGAAGGAGAATACCGAGAGGCGATGGACAATCTTTTTGAAATATACACCCAGATTTCTGAGCCGTATCTTGACTATATTAAAAAGCGCTATCCTCAGGGTGATGATGAAACGAGAGCATCATTTAATAATTCAAGATCAGCAAAGCGATTTGATGATATTCGAGATTTACTTCCGTTTGCAACTCAAACAAATGTTGCCCTTTTCGGGAATGGAAGGGCATTTGAGGACTTGGTCAATCGGCTGATGGATCATCCACTTGGGGAGCTGCGGTTTTGGGGACAAGCAATGACACAAGAACTTGAGCAGGTAGTACCGTCGTTTGTGCGAAGACCAAAGACTGAGAGAGGTGCACAAGTACAAGTATATAGAAGAAATATACAAGAGTTGCGCGAAGAGATGGCCCAAGAGCTTCTTGGCGGTAAGGAAAGCAGTGAATATCCACGTTGGACGCGACTTATCTCTCATACTCCACATCCTGATGTAGAAGTACTTACTACGTTTTTGTTTTCTGCCAAAAGTGGATTGTCAATGTCTGGAGTTCGAGAGTTGGTAAGTGGAATGAGCGAAGATGAACGAGCTCACCAACTTGCGAGAATTTTGGAAGAGAGAAAATTTGGTAATCCGGCAGCCGAGCGCCAAGAGGTGCGATTCAGAAAAGTACCCCGTGCATTTGAGAACGCGCATTTTACGTTTGAGGTATGGGCACGAGGTGGGGATTACAGAGATTTACACAGACATCGCCAACTTACCCAAGAACGTCAACGATTTACGACTGGTTGGGGATACGATTTGGAACGCGAAGTGCTAGAATCACCATTTGCACCCAAGATTAAGACTGCTTTAGAAAATGCAGCTGCAATATCTCGAAAGGCAGAGCAGATTTCACCCGATTTGGCACAATATCCGGTTCCCTTTGGTTTTGTTCAACATTGGTACATGAACGCATCTGCCCGGGAATTATATTGGATAAACGAATTACGCGCTGGATCCCAAGGGAGATCTCATTACCGAGAAATCTGTCAACAAATTGCCCGTCTTGCAACAGATGCAAGTCCTGCACTCTTTCAAGGAATGATGACCGATTGGAATGATTATTCTCTTGCTCGTCGAGAATCCGAAAAACGTATCGATAGGAAACTTGGGGAATTAGGCGTAACAAGAGAGTAGTATAATTATCTC
>CAYIKF010000002.1:17275-19485 GCA_964363945.1 uncultured Gammaproteobacteria bacterium | reverse complement strand
TTTTGAATAGTTCATAATTGCGTTGAGTGCTATACTTTAGGTGATGGATTCGAGGCAGTTCTTCATGGTGCTTCTGATAACAGTACTCGTACTTTCTGTCATAATTGGCATGTTTGAAGCAGGGAAGGAAATAGGAACGGTTTTATTCTTTGGTCACTAAAATCACTATGAAAGGCGAACGAAGGGAGCGTGAGAATATCACCAAGAAACCAATCGTCATATTAATTGGGGGCGGTTCGCGTCTTCCTGCTATTTGGGAGTATACGAATACTCCGGATGCCGGTGCGTATATTTCGCTCGTTGTTTCTCATAAAAAAGAAGCTTCTGGGATTCCCTTTGCACTTGAAAGAAAGATTCCGGCTATTTACTTTAATTTTGCTCAGTGGAAGGCAAAAACAGGCAAAGACAGGCCCGAGTATATGGAAGCTTTAGGATTTATGATTTCTCAGAGTAACTATATGCCAGATTTAGTAGTAGGTGCTGGATGGGACATCATTTTATTGCTGGAATTTCTGCGTTATTTTAATAGGCCGGATGGGTATTATAATGTGATAAATTTGCATCCCGCACCGTTGCCGGATGAGGTGGGTGCAAAAACAGTCCGACTTTCGAATGGCATAGAGGTGCCGGTGATTAAGGGAGAAATTGATGAGGTATTACCGCAAGTGCTTAAATTAGGAGTTAAAAAATGGGGCTCAACAGTACATTTTTTGACAGAAAAGGTTGATGAAGGACCGGTAATTGTGAGGTCAGAAGTTGATGTTTTGCCCAATGATACGCTAGATTCACTGAAAGAACGATTACAAGCGGCAGAGGATGAACTTTTACCCCGTGCAATTTCACTTTTAGTGAAAGATAAAGTGAGGATTGAGAACGGCAAGATAGTAATCGTGGAGTAGTACTATTCTCTTGGTTGGGGAGCTTCTTCCTTTAATCTACGTCTTGCCTCTTCCATTAAATCCCACACTTTTAGGATTACTTTTGGAGAGGCGCCCGCGTCGGAAAGTGCTTCTACCCATATACCATCACCAAAAACTTCTGAAGCATACTGTATATCTCGAGTAACTTCATCTATTTGTGACCTTTCTTGAGGGCTCTCTATTTGCTTCAAAAATGATGAGACTCTATTAGATCTCATTTCAGCCAGCCTTATTTTCCCATCAAGCTCTTTCATTCTGATAGTAAATTGTTGTTTGGTTTCTTCGTCTTCCATACTTTTTAATTACTATAGTCTATCCTTATTGCGTTTACAAGTGGTTCTTGGTAAGCAAAGCTTGTCACTTGCTAGCGCTCGTGATAGAATGTTGGATATGGCAAAAGAAAAATCAAAAATCAAAACTCAAAACTCAAAACTCGATGTCTCTTTAGAAGAGCTTCTTGAAGCGGGAGCACATTTCGGGCACCGTGCTGACCGCTGGCATCCGAAAAGTGCACCCTATCTTTTTGGTGTTCGCGAGGGAGTGCACATCTTTGATTTAGAAAAAACCCGTGATGCGCTCCTTGCAGCTCAAGAAGAACTTAAGCGTCGTGCGCAAGAGGGACAAACATTTCTTTTTGTGGGAACAAAACAACAAGCTCAAGAAGTGGTGAGAAAAACAGCACAAGAACTTGGTATGCCCTACATCGTTGACCGATGGATTGGAGGGCTTTTTACCAACTTCGAGCAGATGAAGAGGAGCCTTAGTAAGCTCGCCAAGATGAAGCAAGAACAGGATGGAGGTGTATACAAAAAATTCACCAAAAAAGAACAGCTTCTTATCTCAAGAGAGATTGCACATCTTGAGCGGTTGTTTGGTGGTGTTGCAACTCTCACTAAATTATCCGACATGATTATAATTGTTGATACTAATCGCGAGAGAACAGCAGTTGAAGAGGCACGTAAAATGGGTGTGCCAATTTTGGCAATTGTTGACTCAAACAGCGACCCAACTTTGGTTGACTATCCAATTCCTGCAAATGACGATTCAATAAAAAGTGTTGAGTATATTGTCGGCAAACTTGGTGAGGCAATTACGGAAGGTATGAGGAAGAAAAAAGTAGAAAAAGTAGAACAGGTGGAACAAGTAGCGGCGGCACAAACGGCTTAATTCTCAATTTCTAATTTTTAATTTTCATTCAATGATTCAATGTTTGAAAATTTTTAAATTGAAAATTCACTGAAAATTGTAAATTGCAAATTATAAATTTATGGCAATTGATATTTCCAAGAT
>CAYIKF010000002.1:14787-17175 GCA_964363945.1 uncultured Gammaproteobacteria bacterium | reverse complement strand
AAAGAGCTTCGTGACAAAACTGGTGTATCGATTGGGGAATGTCGAGCAGCGCTTGAAAAAGCCAATGGCAATATAGAGCGCGCAGTTGAGCTCCTTAAAGTGCGGGGCGTTGAGATTGCAGAAAAAAAAGCCGCTCGAGCGGTGGGTGCTGGAATTATTGAGACCTATATTCATGCAGGGCGAGTCGGAGCAATGATTGAGCTCGCATGCGAGACCGATTTTGTAGTACGAACCGATGATTTTAAAAATTTGGCTCATGAACTTGCAATGCAAGTTGCTTCAATGGATCCGAAAGATGTTGAAGATCTGGAAGGGCAAGAGTACATCCGCGACCCCTCTCTAAAAGTAAAAGATTTAGTGACCAATGCAGTTGCCAAAATTGGCGAGAATATTAAAATCGTGCGTTTTATAAGATTTGAACTCGGTCAAGGTTGATATGGATGAAGGAGATATACGGAAGAAAATGGAAGAGGTGGTGCAGCTGATGAGAGGAGATGTTGCATCCATCAGGAGTGGACGTGCAACTCCCGGCATAGTGCAAGATATCGTTGTCACGACTTACGGTGGGACAACAAAGTTAAAAATAGTTGAGTTGGCAAGCATTACAACTCCTGATCCACGAACCATTATTATTTCTCCTTGGGACAAAACGACAATTTCGGATATTAAGCGGGCAATTGATGAGCACAATATTGGAGTTTCTCCTGTGGTAACGGAGGATGTGCTACGAGTGAATTTATCACCAATGACTGCCGAGGACAGACAGAATTATGTGCGCCTCCTTCATCAAAAACTAGAAAATGGACGGATTATGGTGCGGCGAGTGAGAGCTGATGCAATGGAAGAAGTACGGGCAGCCGCTGACCGCAAAGAATTCGGAGAAGATGAGAAGTTCTTGCGTGAGGAACGGGTGCAGAAGTTGACTGATGAATATGTGGGGAAGATTGATGAGATTGGGAAGCAGAAGGAAACAGAGCTTCTTTCTGTTTAATTCTCAATTTTTAATTTTTAATTTTCATTCAATTTCTAATTATAAAATTTTCAAACAATAAGTCATTGAAAATTCATTGTAAATTGAAAATTGTTACTTGAAAATTTCTATAACCAATGACCCTATTAATATTTTTACTAATTCTTTCAATTCTCGTTCTCGTTCACGAGTTCGGACATTTTATTGTGGCGAAGTTATCGGGTGTTAAAGTCGAGGAATTTGGCATTGGGTTTCCTCCGCGTATTCTCTCTATTAAATACGGCGAGACTGTATATTCAATAAATGCGCTCTTTTTTGGTGGGTTTGTGAGGCTTTATGGAGAGGAACAAGCTGTGCAAAAAGATTCACAACGAGCTTTTTCCAGCAAGTCGAAAAAGATCCGAGCTGCGATTATTACTGCAGGTGTGATAATGAATTTACTTTTAGCTATTGTTGCATTTTCCGTTGTTTACAGTATTGTTGATATACCAAGACCACTGGGCTACGTGAGGGTCGAGGAAATAGCTTCTAACTCTCCAGCGGAAATTGCAGGGTTAGAGCCAGAAGATGCAATCGTGTCTGTAAATGGAGAAAAAGTAACTTCATACAGGGAATTTATTCAATTAATTGAAAACAATAAAGGAAAGGAAGTGACTGTCGAGTTGAGAGGAAAAAGTGGGGAAATAAGAGTTGTGAAAGTAACACCTCGAGAGAGCCCCCCTGAAAATGAGGGGCCTTTAGGCGTTGCAATAACCGATACAGAGGCTTACTCTCCTCCTGTCTGGCAGAGACCATTTTGGGGAACGGTGTATGGGTTAAAAGAAGCGGTTTTTTGGGGGAAACAGATAGTCGGTGGCATAGGAGCTGTTTTTGCCAGTCTTATTACCCAACAAAAAGTTCCAGAAGGGATAGCTGGGCCGGTGGGGATATTCCAAATTACTGGTGGAGTTGCCCAACAAGGTGCTTTGGCACTCCTTCATTTTCTTGGTGTACTCTCTATCAATTTAGGAATTCTTAACATCATACCATTTCCTGCACTTGATGGAGGACGGTTGTTGTTTGTAGGTATTGAAGCATTGTTCAGGGGTCGTGCAAGAGCAATTATTCCCAAAGTTGAGCGGGTGACAAATATGATAGGGTTTGGGCTACTTATTGCACTTCTTGTCGCAATTACCCTCCAGGATATCAGAAGAATTTTAGGACAATGAAGAAAAATTAGGTAGTTTGGTGTTTGCCACTTGGATGAATTTCTTCAAGAGCTGTAATGCGGTCTTAGTTGTCTGATATTCTGTGCGATATTAATGTTCTTTCATCACGGTTGGCACGTATTTCACCTACAATCTCATCGAGTTTAGTAAATGATTTATCGAATTTTTTGTTGATTTCATCAAATCTTCCCTTAATTGCATTAAATCTTT
>CAYIKF010000002.1:1324-14687 GCA_964363945.1 uncultured Gammaproteobacteria bacterium | reverse complement strand
CTTCTGAATTCTACGAATTCAGCTTTTGTTACAAAAACTTTGCCCAGTTTTTTAGCTATAAATTCTATGTCTTGCGTTGTGAGTGTTCTTTTGATTGCCATGTTTCCATTAAAATTGAATAGTGTTTTATTGCCAAGGTAGATAATTAATGCTAAACTTTCTTTATATTAACTATGAGATACTCGCAACTTTTTGGCAAAACAAAGCGAGAAGCTCCAAAGGATGAAGAATCGGTAAATGCAAAGTTTTTACTCCGCGGTGGGTTTGCGGATAAGCTGATGGCAGGTTCTTATACCCTTATGCCACTGGGGCTCAGAGTTGTTAAAAAAATCGAACAGATTATTCGCGAAGAAATGAATGCCACGGGTGCCCAAGAAATCCTCATGCCGCTTATGCACCCGAAAGCTATTTGGAATGAAACTGGTAGATGGGACAGCGCGCGGGAAGTGATGTATCAATTTAAAAAAGGTGATAAAGAATATACGCTGTCATTTACCCATGAAGAAATTCTTTTAGATCTTGTGAGAAAACACGTGCAAGCCTATAGAGACTTTCCAGTAAAACTTTACCATTTCTCAACGAAATTCCGCAACGAACCGCGCGCTCGGTCCGGCGTTTTACGAGGGCGTGAGTTTTTAATGAAAGACTTGTATAGTGTCCATACTACACAGGAGGATCTAGACAAGTACTACTGGGAAGTAAAGGATGCCTATCTTAAAGCTTTTGAGCGGGTTGGTTTTGAAGTCCGCGTTGTTGAGGCAGCAGGAGGGGTGTTTACTGAAAATATAACGCATGAATTTCAGCTTCTTTGCGATTCAGGAGAAGACACAATTTATTATTGCAAAAAGTGCGATTTTGCGCAGAATAAAGAAATTGCGAAAGTGAAAGAGGGGGATCCATGTCCCCAATGCGGTGGAACTATTGCTGTGTCGAAGTCGATAGAAGTAGGAAATATTTTTCGCTTTGGTACCGTATATAGTGAAAAAATGAACGTTTTCTTTATGAACGAGCAAAGAGAGAAAAAGTATGCGTATCTTGGGAGTTATGGTATTGGACTAACGCGGGTTATGGGAGCAATTGTTGAGGTTTCGCATGATGAGCGAGGAATTATGTGGCCAAAATCAGTTGCACCGTATGAATGCCACTTGGTGGCAGTAGGGAGTGAACAAAACGCAATAAGTAATAAAACAGATGATGTGTATGAAATGCTGAATAAAGCTGGTGTGGAAGTTTTGTATGATGACAGAGGGGATGTGTCTGCTGGCGAGAAATTTGCCGATGCTGATTTGATTGGGATTCCGGTGAGACTGGTAGTGAGTGAACAAACGGGAGATGGTGTGGAATGGAAAGAGCGCAGTGAAGAAAAAACAGAAGTTATAACTGTTGAGGAACTAATAAAGAGACTTGCAACTCCTTGACATCCTGTAGTACAGTAGGGGTACTAACGCTATTACTGCCCACCCACCTTATGGCGAGGTAGGCACGTTTGATGTGCCATGACCAAAAAACACGTCGTTGTTATTGGAGGAGGGACAGGGACATACCAGGTATTGGTCGGCCTCAAGCAGTATCCCCAACTCGAACTCTCTGCAGTTGTCGCAATGTCTGATTCTGGCGGTTCATCGGGGCGGCTCAGGTCAGAGTTTGGAATGCTTCCGCCAGGAGATATTCGGCGGGCACTCCTTGCGCTTTCCTCCTTGCCCATCCGCGAGAAAACACTCGAACGATTATTTGATTTTCGTTTCAAAAACGGGAAGGAGCTGCGGGGTCATTCGTTGGGCAATATCTTTTTGGCGGCATTGACTCAAATTACGGGTAGTCCGGAAAAAGCAATTGCCGAAGCAGAGCGGATTTTAGCCGTTTCCGGTCGAGTTTTGCCCGTAACCCTGGACAATACCCATTTATGTGCAGTGCTTGCGGATGGTTCGCGAATATTCGGCGAGACGCGCATTGATATTCGTGAAGAGAAGCCGAAGGTACCAATTAAAAAGGTATATCTTCGACCCAAGGCACGAGTGTTCCCTCAAGCGCGTGATGCGATTTTAAAAGCAGACCTCATAGTTTTGGGTCCAGGCGATCTTTATACAAGCATTATTCCAAATCTACTGGTTTCGGGTGTGACGGATGCGATTGCCAAATCTCGTGGGAAGATTATATTTGTTGTTAATTTAATGACTAAACATGGAGAGACTGACAACTTTACTACATCAGAATTTGTAGAGGAGATAAAGTGTTACCTTGACTCGGCGGCTCGTAAACTTGCCTGTGTGATAGTTAATAACAGTTTGCCTAAAGGGAAAATTCTATCTTGGTATAAAAGATTTAAAGCCCAACCAGTCAAAGACAATCTCAATGGGACTCTATCGTTTCAAACACTACGTGGGAATTTTGTAGCGAATGGTATAAACAGTACCCACCTTATCCGTCATAGTCCCCAAAAATTAGCAAAAGCTTTGATAAAACTTATTTGATTAAGTTTGTCGAGGAATAACGAGTTGATTTCCATGGCGATTAAGAAACCCACGACCCGCTATCCATTTTTCTATAGGGAGTGGGGGTAACCAAAATTCTTTCCAATCACGCTTTGGAAAGAATGGCGGCAACGGAGGTCTTAAATCTTCTGGGAGGAGGCGGTTTAAAAAACGCTGGAGCGATTTTTGGCCACTGTTTATTATAGCATTACTTCCAATATTTACTACTAAAAGGCCTCCAAACCAAATCATTTTACCTAAATGACTTCCAGTTAAATTTACATCAAGGTATACAAATAAAGGGAAAGCTGCTATATAAAAGGAATAATAAAGGTAGTGATTCCTTTGGTCATGCCAGCCGAGCTTTTCTTGAAAGAGAGCTTGAACTACACCTTGCTTGACCGCTTTATTTAAAGCAGCTAAAAATTGTTCCTCATAATCCTGTCTGTCTATATAGCCTTTTTTGCGAATTAAGTCGTCAATTACTCGCTCATGGACTGATACTTCCCATGACTGTTGCCAGATATAATCTTCTTTTCGTGTAAGAGTGTGGAAGCTTTGAGGTTTAAATTCAATGGCGGTTAGGTCCCTTAAAGGTCGGAAACCTCTGAATCCGAGTAGACCATGACCAACAACAACTTCGTCTACTCCTTCAACCTCTGGTTTTCTATCAGAATTAACAATCACAATATCCCTTCTCATATCCGTCCTCTTCATAAAGCCATCCGCAATTTCCTCGTTGAGTTGCGTGTTTTGAGATAAATTGCCAGTTCTGTTTAATACAATGCGCGGTTCACGTTCCATAATGGGCATATTTTAGCCAAAATGAACCTTTAGAGCAAATTTCCGACTTGTCGGGTTTTTAAAAAGGAGATATACTGTATAATTGGGATGGAAGAGTGTGTGTTCTGCAAAATTGCCAAACACGAGATTCCAGCACAATTTCTGTACGAGTCGGGACAGGTAATGGCGTTTCCTGATATTCATCCCGCAGCACAGGTGCATATTTTGATTGTCCCAAAAGAGCACATTCCGACCTTTACCGACATACAGGACAGCCACAAAGAAGTAATTGCCGAGATGATTAGCGTCGCACAACAACTTATAAAAGAAAAAGGGGTAGAAAAAAAATACAGAATGACATTTAATGGAGGAGTATTTCAGCACGTTCCCCATCTCCATTGGCACTTGCTCGGAGGAGAATGGGCGAGGGATATGCAATAACGGTGTAATATCAGGAATATGAGGGAGGTGGAGATGTAAAAAGACAAATGACCATTGTCAAAAAAGAACCAGGAGAATCGGATGAGAAACTTATTGCCAAATTTAGAAAAAAGGTTGCCGAATCAGGGATACTGCTCGAACTGAAAAAGAGGGAGCGGTATATTAAGCCATCTCGAGAGCGGTACGAGCGAGAGAGGATGCTGCGGAAAACCAGAAGGAGGATATGAAGAGGCATGAACCAAAGCAGAGTTCGGAGAACGTGCGCGCAACCAATGTGGGGCGCGGTTGGTATGTCGCACATCGTCCCCGCACCGTTGCTGAACTTGATCAGGAACAGGTGAGGGCAGCGCTTTTGTCTTTTATAAAACGTGGCCGTTTCCCTCACGCCCTTCTTTTTGCGGGACCAAAGGGAACAGGTAAAACTTCAGCCGCTCGCCTTATTGCCAAAATTCTTAATTGCGAGAGGGCGCCAGATGGCGGATTAGGCGAACCATGTAACGAGTGTACAAGTTGCACAGAAATTACTAATGGGACATCGCTCGCCGTGGTTGAACTGGATGGAGCATCTCATCGGGGAATTGAAGATGTCCGCTCATTGCGAGACGCAGTCAAGCTTGCGCCAGCTGGGGGACGCACAAAGGTGTACATTATTGACGAAGCGCACATGCTAACGACTGAAGCGTTTAATGCATTGCTTAAAACACTGGAAGAACCACCACCTAATGTCGTATTTATTCTTGCAACCACAGAAGTCCACAAAATTCCTGAAACCATTAAATCTCGGGCGGTAACAGTTCACTTTGGTCAAGCAACCAAGGTGGAAGTTTTACGTGCACTAACACGGGTGGCACAGCACGAGGAAGTAGAAGTAGAGCACGAGGTGTTTGAAATGATTGCGCAGTATTGTGAGGGAAGTTTTAGGGACGCGATAAAATTTTTGGAGCAAATGGCAGGTGAGGGGAAAGTGACGCGTTCAACAGCCGCAGTATTTTTTTCTCAAAATATTACCAGTGCGCGCACCTTTCTTGAACTTCTTATTAAAAGAGATGAGAAAGGAGTTCTCTCTCAGATTGAGGAATTGGCACATCGCGGCGTGAACATGAGACAGTTTACCATTCAATTGGTTGAAATATTACGTAGTGGGCTTTTGGCGAA
This sequence comes from uncultured Gammaproteobacteria bacterium, assembly GCA_964363945.1. Taxonomy (GTDB): domain Bacteria; phylum Patescibacteriota; class Microgenomatia; order UBA8517; family JACQJR01; genus CAYTZB01. Next base: position 9,837 of record CAYIKF010000002.1, on the reverse strand, counting down.
ACATGGGGTAGGTAGTGAAGAAAATATCGAAATTTCACAGCAAGATTTGGCGCAACTCCTTACACTGCTTCTGCCTGCGCTTGAGGGAATGCGCACTTCGCCAATTCCTGAGTTGCCGTTGGAGTTGGCAGTGATTGAGTGGTGCGGGGGACTAGATGACCCGCAGTCAATTCGCTTGTCGCGTAACTCGCCTCCCGATAAAATCGGGACCAACCCTCGGGGTTTTCGCCCCGCCTCTGGCGGGGACTCCAACCCGCTCGGGTCTGGCTCGAACAAACGCGACGTGCGCGAATTGCCAGTCTCGTCATTAAAGAAAGAGAATGATGAAGATCTTCGCTCATCGCCTGTCTCAACTTCCCAGAAAGAAGAGAAAGGGAAGAATAAAAAGGCAAAAGAGATAACTGATGATATATGGGAGCAGTTACTTGCCCAAGTGAAACCCCGCAATCATTCTATTGCTGCGCTTCTTCGTTCTACAAAGCCCATTACCTTTGATGGACAGACGCTTACCGTTTCTGTGTTTTACCAGTTCCATAAGGAAAAGCTCGAGGAAGAGTTAAATAGGAGAATTATAGAGGAGGTTGCCGCAAAAGTGTTGGAGACGAGTCCACTTCGAATGGTGTTTGAGCTAGGAGAGAGACCCGTCCCCGTCCCTAGTGGGACTTCGGTGGGCAAGCCGAAAGAAGATGACATGTCGTCGCCCCGTCGCCAAAGCTCTGGAGAGTCGGAGACCGAAGCTTCGGCACAAGACGAGGATATCATTAGGGTTGCAGAGGAGATTTTTGGAGGGAAACTGCAGAGTTGATGTTGACTTAATGATGTAGTATTATTTACCTATGTTTGACAAACTTCAACAACTTAAAAAGCTAAAGCAGCTTCGTGACCAGGCAATGCAAATGCAAAAAGCGCTGCGTGCTGAAACGATTACCGTTGAGGAGCGTGGGGTAAAAGTTGTGATGACTGGTGACCAGAACATCCAACAACTTCAGGTTAATGGGGAGGAGAAAAAAGACATTACAGAGGTTGTGAACAAAGCGTTGAAAGAATCTCAAAAAGTTGCCGCCAAAAAACTCCAACAAATGGGCGGAGGACTCTCCGGACTACTTGGAGGGTAATCCCTCCGACTCGGAGGGTAATTATTCTACAGTTACTATTCTTGGGTTTTCTTTTATCAGTTTCCTTAATTCCTGGTAGTAATTCCAGTATGGGGAGTTGAGTTCGTTGGGATTTTGCCCTCTCTCTGACTCTAGAAAGAGAAGAAATGCGATGCCGTCTGCCAAACCTTCCCTTTCTGTTCCTCTATAATCAATTTGAAATTCTTTCAAAAGGTGAGCATAAAGTTCGGGTTTGAAGGCCTCTTTACTCCTACCTGTTTTAATTAAATCTTCAGCGATAACCGCCTGTAAAATTTTAGGGAATGAAGATTGCCATGCCAAAGCTGACTTTCCTATAAAATTCTCTGTATCCAACGAGTTTACTCTTGTTGTTAGAAGTTGTAATCCATATCTAAGGAGAGAATCTGTACGTGCTAGATTATTGAGTACATTAGATTGGGAAGAAAGAAATTCTTCCCAAGAATTGAGGGGCCCACTTGAATCTCCCCCTAATATTCCGATTCTAAGTCGGAGTTGGAAATCACTTAACCATTTTTCCGAAAGGGGATAAAATCCAAGCCATCCTACTTCGGGATATGCCCTCACAAGTAAATTTAACTCTTCCGGATTTATAGGTGCCTCCTTGCTTCTTGATAAAAACCAACTTCTCCAATCGATGCGGTTATCTTTGTCTTTGCCAATTGCCCCTGAAACAGGCCAAATTTTTTCCCCTCTCAATTGTTTAGTTCGCAGCAAACTTTCCATATCAGGAGAGAAAGATTCTAAAGTTGCTAATTCTCGCAAGTAAACTAAATGAGTAATTTGGGCAGGAGTAAGAAATTGCATTATTGTGGGATTTGCTTCTATGTCTAAAGCATGAGCCGCCTCATGTAGAACAAATAACGTTTCTCGCTCAAGACCAAAGACGCCCTCTCCGGGTTTTCCCCTGAAATGATATTCCACAGATGGTGTTTCATCGGACCAGGGCTCGTAATTAAATTTACCCTTAAGGGGTTCTGCATCTTCCCATGTATCCCAAATTACAATTGCTAAACTTAAGTCAGTTAAAGGCAGCGCAGCTAGTCTTCTTGTTACTTCTTCATTTACTTGTCTTAATCTTTCTTTACTTGTCTCGTTTTCATTTTCAATACCTGTGTTCACTTCAATTGTCCCTGATTTTTTACTACCCAATCTTTCATAATTTGACACAATATTTCTTGGAGTAAGACTTCTTTCACTGGATGAAGAACGTAATTCTTTAAATGTTACGGGTTTGTTTGACCTGTCCAAAATTTGCTTTAATTTTACTTGGAGTATTGCTTGCTCTTCTGTCTCAAAAGGCAGTTGTCCAAGTTTATCAAGTGCGTCTAGAAGTATTTTTCTGTCTCTTAAGAAGAATATTTGATTATCTGGGTCAATATCAGGATTAGAAAATTTTTGTCTTACAATATCTCTTACTTTTTCGGTCTCTGGTTGGGCAGCTAAGCTTTCTAAATTTACTATTGCTCTTTTTGTACTTTCTAAAAATTCATGTAGTGTTGCCTTTGTCCATTCATTTTTATCTAGAGATGTGGCAGAGAGTTGAGAATTTTCTATACGTATATTGAGAGCATTTATCCCTTTTTCGAACGCTGTTTCCCTCTCTCTTTGGCGAGGAGTATCTTTTCCACCTGCAAGCAACGTTGCTACTGCACCAGCTCCAATTTTAAGGAAAGTTTTTCGCGAAACTGGTTGAGTGAGTAAAGGAGACTTGGGTTGTTCCTGTTGTTGTTCTTGTTCTGGGGTATCCTCGCTCATCAGTTTATTCTATGCGCTACGCCTTTAATAATCAACGTGTTATACTAAAGTCATGCGTATCCCAAGCGTTGTTTTACGACTAATTGAATCATTTGAAAGATTGCCGGGAATTGGACCTAAAACTGCTCAAAGGTTAACTTTTTATCTTCTTCATGTGCCCCAAATAGAACTTGAGAATTTTGCACAAAACTTAGTTGCGTTGAAAAAAGAAACGGTACTCTGTTCTGTATGTAAAAATGTAGCAGAGACAGATCCCTGCAATATATGTGATGACCCGACCCGCGATCAGAGCATTATGATGGTTGTTGAGCAACCACTTGACATACTTGCAATTGAACGGACAGGGAAATATAAAGGTGTGTATCATGTGCTTCATGGAGCAATAAATCCGCTTGAGAACATTGGGCCTGATGAAATTTTTATTAAAGAGCTGATTAAAAGGATGGAAGACTTGGAGGATAAAGGAGTGGAAGTTATCCTTGCAACTAATCCTACTATGGAGGGAGAAGCAACGGCGATGTATATTAAAAAGCAGCTTCAGGAGCTTGGTAATGGAAATCATCATATTGAAATAACTCGACTTGGTGTGGGAATTCCAACGGGTGCTGATATTGAATATGCGGACGAAACGACGATTATTCAGGCAATTGAAGGACGGCGAGAGTTTTAAGTAACAAGTAATAAGTTATGACACAAGGAGTAAAAGGACAACTAGGTGGAATTGCAAAAGGAGCCGTAAAACAAGTTTTACAAGAGCCCACTGAGATATTAAAAGATGTGGGAGAACAGATGACGCCATTTGAAACTGGTGGACAACAACAAACTAGCCAACCGCCCAAACAGGTGACTCCATCCCTTGAAGAGCAGAAAAAAGAGAGGATTCTCGCTGCGCATAGGAGAGAGCTTGAAGAGGAAATTACAAGACAAAGAGAAAATCGGGTAAGGCAGGCAGAGGCGCAAAAGATGGTAGAAGAGAATAAAAAAGAAGAGAAGAAACAGGTAGAGGAAGCTAAAAATGAAACGTTTTTCCAAAAAGGCCTCAAACTTGTTACCAGAAGACTAAAACGTCGAGTGGAAACGCGACTTCCAAAAGCAGCATAGATGGTTAGACTTTTTAATACAAAAACCCGTAAAGTTGAGGAATTTGTTCCGCTTGAAGGCAAAAAAGTGGGGATGTATTCGTGTGGACCGACGGTTTATTCCAGTCCGCATGTTGGAAATTTAAGAGCTTACGTGTTCGTTGATACATTGCGACGAACACTTGAGGCAAATGGCTATAATGTCCAGCATGTAATGAATATTACCGACGTTGGTCATTTATTTGAGGAAGGCGATGAGACAAGAATTGGGAAAGATAAATTAGAGTATGAGGCAGAAAAAGAAAAAGTTTCAGCATGGGATATTGCCAAAAAATACATAGATGAATTTTTTAAAAATCTTGATGCTCTTAATATTGAACGACCTACAGTAGTTCCCAGAGCAACAGATAACATAAGAGAGCAGATTCAATTAATTAAAACACTTGAGGATAAAGGATATACATATAAAATAGACGATGGTATTTATTTTGATAGTTCAAAATTTAAAAAGAAACCATTGGGTGGTGGAGGAGCGGGAATAAAACCAGGTGCTCGTATTGAAATGGTTCCAGGTAAAAGAAATCCGACAGATTTTGCATTGTGGAAGTTTAGCCCTCAGCCAGGTTCGGGCCAAGCGAGGAGACAAATGGAATGGGAGAGTCCATGGGGAGTTGGTTTTCCTGGCTGGCACATTGAATGTAGTGCCATGTCAATGAAGTATTTAGGAGAAACGTTCGATATTCATACTGGTGGAATAGACCACATTCCTGTTCACCATACCAATGAAATTGCCCAATCAGAAGCAGCAACAGGAAAAGAGTTTGTCCGATACTTCCTCCATAATGAATTTGTTTTGGTTGACGGGAAAAAGATGAGTAAAAGTTTAGGAAATGTATATACTCTGCAAGATATCACTGCTCGTGGATTTAGTCCTCTTGCGCTCCGTTATCTTTTTTTGACTAGTCACTACCGGGATAAATTAAACTTTACTTGGGATTCGTTAAAAGCTGCCCAGACAGCGTACGAGCGTTTACAAAAATTTATGAATTCTCCTTCAAGAACAATGCTCTCACAGGAAAAACTTCAATTAATTGAGAAGTATAAATCTGAGTTTTTCAATCAAATAAACAATGATTTGGGAACCCCAGGTGCGTTGGCAGTCATATGGGAAATGATTAAAAGCAATATACCCAATCAAGATAAACAGGACTTATTATTTTCGTTTGATGAAGTGTTAGGGCTTAACTTAAGAGCAGAAAGTGTACCAAGAGTATCACGAGTACCACGGGAGATTAAAAAACTAGTGGAAGAGAGAGAGAAATTGAGGGAAGAAGGAAAGTGGAGGGAAGCTGATAAGATAAGGAAAGAGATAGAAGAAATGGGATATATAATTGAGGATACAGAGAAAGGATCGATAGTTAGAGCAAAGAAAACACTGCCTATATGATTAGCAAGTTATTCATTCGATTTGATGCACCTATCAAAATCTTGCTCATTGCAAGTATACTCTTTATGGGAGGATTCCTATTTTTCAATCGTGTAGAAGAACAAAAGGGAGACAGCATCCCTGATCAGGAAGAAGGATTTCAATTAATTGAAAAATGTAACCAAGAGTGCGAACAGAAAATTGCCGAGACAGTAGCTCAAGCCATTGCTACTTTATCAGCCAAACCAACTGCACCGCCGGCGCAAATTCTCAAAACAACACCTCCTCCCACGGCAACCTCCAAGGAACAAATTTCGTACATTCCTGTTGGTGGTGCGGGTTCAACCACTAATACTGATTGGGCAAATCTTTATAATACTGATTTCTTTTTTGACGCGGGTGAGTACGGGAGGATTAAAGAAATTCGTTGGTCAGTTAATCTCAAAATCTTCCAAAATGGGGAAGTGTTCGCTAGACTTTTTGATGCCACACATGGTGTTGCAATACCGGGTTCAGAGATTTCAACCAAAAGCGTTTCATATTCTTTAATCGAGTCATCTCCTCTTACTTTTTTGAGTGGCAAAAACGTGTATAGAGTACAAATGAAATCATTAACCGGATACGAAGCTTTTTTTGATTCGGGAAGGATAAAAATCGTTACGGAATAAGCAGAGCTTATTTCTCGTTTTACTCGAAATGAAGGTGACTGCAATTATTTTTGATTTAGACGGAACTATTTTAGAGAATGAGGATGTGTATGGTGCGGCTTTTAAGAAAGTGTTGCAAACCTTAGGGGCGCGGAATGTACCAGAGAGACCTCACATTGGAGGGATTGGGGTAAGGGAAAATTGGCCAAAGTTGATTACTCATTATAATATCCATACCGACAAAACTATTGAGGAACTTACTGCACATACCCAGGAAGAATACCTTGGTAATTTCTCAAAAGTCCATTTAAAATCGGGATTTTTTAATTTTATTAAGGATTTACGTGATTCGGGGGTTCTGACTGCACTGGCAACATCCAATGCTTGGTGGCTGGTTGAACGGGATCTTGATGAATTCAAAATTCATGAATACTTTGATGTGGTGACAACTGGGGAGGAGGTTGATGAAACAAAACCAGCCCCTGACCTTTTTCTTGAGGCGGCGAAGAAACTTGACGTCGAGCCAGAAAATTGTGTGGTCATTGAAGATGCGCCGTCTGGCATTCTTGCAGCCAAAAGAGCTGGCATGAAAGCGATTGCGATTCTTAATAATGGCACAAGTGCAAAGGATTTTCCCAAAGCTGATGCAGTCATTGAAAGTTTTGAAGAAATTACTCCTGAACTCCTTAATAGTTTGTAAAATATGAGGAATGTTGTTATTGCGGTAGCAATCATTGGCTTGTTTTTAGCTGGTGTATGGATTGTACGAAAAAAGGTTGGAGATGTAAGACCTGCTTTGTTGCCACCAAAAGAAGATATTACAAAGATTCAAGATAAGCAATCGGTTGGTGAAACACCCGAATTTCCTCTTAAACTTCCTGAAGAGTTTAAAGTTGGTATTTTTGCCCAAGGATTAGGGAATGCACGAGATTTAGAATTTTCAACTGGTGGAGTATTACTGGTGTCAATTCCGGCCTCAGGGAAAATCGTTGCACTTCCCGATAAAGATCAGAATGGTGTAGCTGATGAAGTTCGTGATGTGGTTTTGAGATTGGATAGGCCACATGGAATTGCTTTCTACAAAGATAAATTGTTTATTGCAGAAGAAACTCGGATTGTCCGCTATAAATGGGATGAGAATACCTTAACTGCAGCCCAAGATAAAGTGTTGTTCTCCCTCCCAAAAGGCGATAGACACTTTACTCGTACTATTTCATTTAATCAAAAAGGGCAAATGTTTGTTTCCATTGGTTCAACGTGCGATGTTTGTTTTGAAAAAAATGAGTGGTTGGCTGCAGTAATTGTTTCCGATGGCGAGGGAACGAATCCCAGGTTGTGGGCAAGAGGATTGCGCAATTCTGTGTTTATAACAGTTAATTCAAAAACTAATGAGCTTTGGGGGACAGAAATGGGACGGGACGGGTTGGGAGACAACCTGCCCCCTGACGAGATTAATATTATTCGCGATGGAAACCCTTCGGCAGGCTCAGGGCCAAGGGATTATGGGTGGCCAATCTGTTACGGTAATCGCATACCCGATACTAATTTCCAAAAGGGGACCCCTTGCGAAGCTACCGAGGCGCCAGTGTATGAAATTCCTGCCCACTCGGCTCCTTTGGGACTAACGTTTGTTAATTCCTCCCAGTTTCCAAAAGAGTGGCAGGGAGATTTACTCGTGTCTTATCATGGTTCATGGAATCGCTCAACACCCATTGGATATAAGGTTGTTCGGCTAGATGTGGATGGCAACAATGTGCGTGGTGAAGAAGATTTTCTTAGCGGATTTCTCTCTGGTTCTCAGGCGCTTGGTCGTCCAGTGGATTTGATTTTTGATTCTCAGGGTAGCCTCTATATTTCCGATGACAAGGCAGGAGTAGTATATAAGGTTATTAAAGAATGAGAAAACGGCTTTCAATCTTGGCTCTTTTTGCTCTTGCTTTTGCCTTTGTTGAGGCAGCGGTTGTTGTATATTTGCATCAGATTTTGCCAATTGAAGAAACCCATAAACTTTCTTACGAACCCCCTCCGACAATACTTACACTTCCTTTTATTGCATTCTTGAAAAGTCCGGGGACACTTTTTCCCGACCCATGGCTTTTGAGGATAGAACATGTACGAGAACTTGCAACGTTAACTATGTTGGTTTCGATTGCGTGGATATGGGGGAAAGACAAGATTGAACGTTTTTGGGCATTTATTTTTGCTTTTTCTGTGTGGGATTTAGGATATTATCTTTTTCTTAATAGGACGCTCGGATGGCCAAACAGTCTTTGGGAGATTGATGTGTTTTTCTTAGTACCGGTCCCATGGGTTGGACCGATTATTGTACCAATTGTCCTTTTCTCTGTTTTACTTTTAGTTGCAATACCATTGCTCATGAGACAGAGAAAGAGTGAATAGCTCCTGCTTCACTTTGCGCTCCAGCAACGAAAGTGCTACACTATAGGACGATGTTTCCGAAAGTAAATAT
>CAYIKF010000002.1:0-1224 GCA_964363945.1 uncultured Gammaproteobacteria bacterium | reverse complement strand
GATTTGAATGATGCAACGCTCGTCGCGCCGTTTGACGGCATTGTTACTACTGTTACAGAAGGAATGGTTGCGGGTAATAATGTTTCTCCGGGAGATACTATTATTCTTGTTGGTACACAGACGATTGTATTTACCGCGCTTGTTGATGAGGTTGATTTTGGAAAAGTAAAAGCAGACCAAAAGGTGATTGTTGTGCTTGATGCGTTTCCAAACGAAGAGTTTAGCGGTGAGGTACTGCAGATTAAGAAAGTAGCAGAGCAAACATCAACCGGTGGTACAGCAATTCCTGTCAAAATTTCACTTCCCAAAGATCAGCGATTCATTTCGAGTGACAGCGAGAAACAAGCTCCGCTTATCATAGGATTATCAGGAGAGGCAGAGTTTATTGTTAACGAGAAAAAAGATGCCCTTGTTGTCTCGCGGCGTGCGACTAAAAGAGTGGGGAATGAAGTATTTGTATACATCCTACGAGGTCAAGACAGAGTTAGCCAGGTTGTCAAACTAGGGCTTGAGAGTGATAGGGAAGTTGAAGTGATAGAGGGCTTACACGCGGGTGATACAGTAATAGTTAATGGAGCAGGCGATGAGAGCAGGTAGTAAGGCGTTAATAGAGCTTGTTAATGTATCCAAACGGTATAAGGTGGGCGAGCATACAATTAATGCTTTGGATAATGTATCGTTGACGGTGAAAGAAGGGGAATTCGTGTCAATTACTGGTCCGTCTGGTTCTGGTAAATCAACATTGATGCATATTATTGGACTTCTTGATACCCCGACAGTTGGAAGCGTTATTTTTGAAGGAGAGGATATTTCTCAATTAACCGAGAGTAAACTTGCACAGATAAGAAATAAAAAGCTTGGTTTTGTATTCCAACAGTTTAATCTTCTTGAGCGAACGACAGCACTCGAGAATGTTGCCTTACCCCTTCTTTACAGCGAAACACCAGAAAGAGAAATGAATGAACAAGCGCTTAAGGCGTTGCAAAGCGTTGGTCTTCTTGAGCACGCACAACACTTTGCTAATCAATTATCTGGAGGCCAACAGCAGCGTGTTGCAATTGCACGGGCGCTTGTCAATAATCCCAAAGTTTTGTTGGCTGATGAACCCACTGGTAATCTTGATTCACAATCTACACGAGAAATAGTCGAGATTTTAAAAAACCTTAATAAACAAGGGAGAACAATAATTATCGTGACACACGAGTCGGATATTGCAAGAAAAGC
>CAYIKF010000001.1:0-55663 GCA_964363945.1 uncultured Gammaproteobacteria bacterium | reverse complement strand
CCCCTGCTGCTATCGTTGCTGCTCTTCCTGCTCCAGCTCCAGGGGGACCGCTGGCAGCTAGAGCGGGTATCACACTTATTTCGCCATTTTCTCTCCAACGTAATGTGGGGATAATGATAGTGGGAATGCTCCTTCTTGTTCTTCTGGTTGATGCAGTGGCGCTTTTGGAGACACACGTGGTGCGCATTGGAGCAAGGAGGTTAGCACACTTTGGGTTTTTAGTAAGTATAGGGGTGATGTTATTTATTACTCAAAGAGGAAGCATATTATGAAAAGACAAAATTCAGAGTAAAGAAAATGCGCAAATTTTCACACTATCTTGTTCTTTTTGGACTTTTTGCTATAGCAATTGTTGGCTTCAGTATTTTTTCTTGGGATAAAAATTTTCAAATTGCATTGATTATTGCTCTGGCTGTTTCGTACGTTACGTGGGGAATTGTGCATCATTTCCTTCACGATGACTTATATTTTGAAGTTGTGGTAGAATATGTGGGTATTGCGTTGTTGGGGACTATTATTATAATAAGCCTGCTCTTGTAATATATGAAAGGTGTCGTTTTAGCGGGTGGCCTCGGTACGAGATTATATCCTCTCACCTTTGCGACCAATAAACATCTCCTGCCCGTGTACAGCAAGCCAATGATTTTTTATCCAATTAAAACCTTGGTCAATGCGGGGGTAAAAGAGATTATGGTGGTGACCGGTGGCCCTCATGCGGGAGATTTTATTCGTGTGTTACAAAATGGAAAAGATTTAGGGGTTACCCATCTTGAGTATGCCTACCAAGATGACGCAGTTGGTGGAATTGCTCATGCCCTCTCGTTAGCCCGTGATTTTACCGGTAATGAACCGCTTGTTGTTATATTAGGAGACAATACGACAGATGCTGATATTACCAAACCGGTAAAAAATTTTATTGATGGTGCTTTGATTTTCTTAAAGAAGGTTCCTGACCCCCAACGTTTTGGTGTGCCTGTATTTAATACTAAGCGGCAAATCATGAGAATTGAAGAAAAACCCAAAGTACCTAAAAGTTCGTATGCGGTAACAGGACTTTATATTTATGACGCAACTGTTTTTGCGAAGATTTCAAAAATCAAACCATCAAAACGTGGTCAGCTTGAGATTACCGATGTTAATAATTTCTATATCCGAGAGAATAAACTACACTGGGTAGAACTTGACGGTTTTTGGCGAGACGCAGGAACATTCCAAGCACTTTTTGAGGCAAACGCCTATTGGTCAAAGAAAGATAGTATACATGGTAAGAGAGCTTGATCGCAAAGAAGGGGAACCAAGACCGACACTCCTCGTTTTAGGAGCTTCAGGACTTACCGGGAGAGCGTTCGTAAAAGTTGCCACGAGAGAAGACGTAGAAGTCATTACCCCCTCACATCAAGAGTTCGACATTGCAAAAATGAGCGTGTCGCGCATGCTCTCTTTGCTCAAGTGGTATAGACCTTCAGTTGTCGTTAATTTTGCTGCGAAAACAAATGTGGATGAGTGTGAAAAAGAGAAGGGAAATAAAGATGGAGAGGTATGGCAAACGAACGTCTCTGGGCCGCAAAGGCTTGCTATTTCCTGTCTGGCCGTTGATATACCATTGGTTCATATCTCAACTGACTACGTTTTGGCGGGATTAAAAGAGAACTGCCCTCATAAAGAAGAAGAGACCATTGCTCCTGTTGCGGGATTTTATTGTCAAACAAAAGCAGAGGCTGAACAAAGGGTGACTGCTCCAGGAGGGAAAGTCCACATTGTTCGTATTCAACTGCCATTTACCGATGAGCCAGATATGAAGCTTGATTTCCCTCGTTTAGTAGTGCAGAAACTCGCAAGGGGCGAGACGTTTGCAGGTGTTACTAATCAATTGATAACACCAGGGTATGTAGAAGATTACGCACGGGCGTTTCTTAATATTGCACATTCTGATGCATTTGGTATTTGGCACATTGCATCGCCTACGGTTGTTACTCCTTTTCAATTTGCTCATATGGTAGTAGATAGTGCTGAAAAATATGATTTATCTCTTGACCGCAGTCTTATTAAAGAGACAACATTTGAGGAATTTAGTGCAACTCGACCGGCTCCTCGTCCTCAATATAATGCGTTCGATATACCAAATGGCCGCTACGTCGGCTCCTTCGGTCTTGATAATCTTCGGTCACTTCCTATAATGCTGGATGACTGGGCAGGCAAATTTGTGCCTCAATTCAGAGCAAACAATGCCAAATTTTAGATTCTTACCAGAAATTTCCACAGCGGGTGTTGCCTTTGAGGCGTTTGGCAGAACACAGAGGCAGCTTTTGGAGAATGCGGCTCGGGCCTTAGAGGAGGCTATGGTTGATACCAAAACCGTGAGAAACCGCGAGAAAGAGGCATTTAATTTGCGCGAGGGAAGTTTGCCGGAGCTCCTTTTTAGCCTACTTGAACATTTAGTGTTTTTGAAAGATGCAAAACAGTTGCTTTTCAAACAAATAAAACTTGGAGTCGAGCGGGAAGGTAAGAGGTGGATGCTTCAAGGATTTGCGTATGGAGAACGAATAGACCCCAAGAAACATAAACTCAAAGTCGATGTTAAAGCCCCAACCAAGCATTTATACGAGGTTGGGAAAACAAAAACTGGTATGTTTCGTGCCCAAGTGATTTTGGATATTTAAGGTATGGTATAATAAAACTATGAGGGAAATAACAAAAGGAATAACTGTTAATCAAGGTGTGCGCTTTGGTAAGCCAGTTATTAAAGGAACGCGGGTTACTGTTGATGTGGTACTTGGTAAGCTTGCTGGTGGGATAGGTTTTGAAGAAATAATGAAAGAGTATGATATTACCAAGAGAGACATCCTCAACGCTATCAACTATGCAGCAGATCTTGTTGGGAGAGAAGAGATCCGCATAGCGTCATAGTGAAGCATTCTATTCTCATCGATGAAGACCTCCATAGAAGTATAGCTATTGTTTTCAAGGATTTAGGATTTACTGTTTTTGATGTTCGTGATGTAGGTTTGAGAGGAAGACCAGATAACGAGGTATTCCAGTGGGCGCGCAGGAAAAACACAATTCTAGTTTCTGGTGATTTAGGTTTTGCAAATGAGATTGAATTTCCGAAACATAAGGGAATGATAATTTTACGTTTCCCTAACGAACTCTCTACTGATGTAATTAATAAAGAGGTAACAAGATTATTAAAGGATCTTAAATCAGAAGACTATAAAGGGAGATTGGTTATTGTTTCTCCTGGCAAAGTTAGGATCAGAAAATAGCGCCCAAGTGATTTTGGATATTTAAGGTGGTTAGACAGGCTCACCATAAGGTGGTATAATAGTGAGGTATGGAAAATGGCAGTAATGGTTCGGGTTTACTAAACAGCGGCCTGTTTAATAACCCGACATTAGGACAATTGAACTTAGAGAAAGTAATTTCCGAGATTGCTAACTTCATTAATGAGGATCCCGCAAGCTTCTATAGGTTAGTTATCGGCACGGATTCTCAAGCGAAGAAAATAAACGGTGAAGCCGAGATTGACTTCGTGACAGCAATTGTCATTCACAGGGCGGGTCGTGGAGGGCGCTACTTCTGGAGCAAAACCAAACTTAAGAGTAAGCTTGTTCTCCGAGATAAAATTTATCGTGAGACGCTTCTGTCGCTCGAGTTGGCAGAAAAGTTCGTGCCGGCTATTCGAAAGGTTGTTCCTCCTTCAAAGTACGATCTTGAAATTCATATTGATGTCGGGCCTATTGGCCCAACCCGCGATATGATCAGGGAAGTGGTAGGAATGGTAAGTGGGAGCGGGTATACGGCAAAAACGAAACCCGAGTCCTACGGCGCATTTGTGGTTGCAGATAGACACACTTAAGAAATAATACAACTTCTTGTTTTTTCCCTCGCGAGAGTGTATATAGTGAGGTATGAATTGTCCTTATTGTGGTGGTAATAAACAAGAGGTAATTGGCTCGACGAGAACAAATGATGGGAAGGTACGAAGGAGAAGGAAGTGTGAGAGCTGTTCTGGGCGGTTTAACACGGTGGAGACTGTCTGGACAGTTATTGAAGGCAGAGTTGTTGTACACCCAGACGGGAAGAGAGGAAAGTTTGATGCTGAAAGACTTGGGCAGTCAATTCGTGAGGCAACTGAGGGTCGGTTATTAGAGGAAGAAACGCGCGAATTAATCAGTGATGCAAAGGAAATGATTTTGGAAGCTCCAGGAGAAATACCCGTATCGGTGATTGTAGACACAGTAACTTCTCTTCTGGAAGGAAGAGATTGGCTTGCTCCATTTCGCTATGCAATCTATCACTCTCAAAACCCCGAGGGAGTAATTGATAGGTGGCTACAGGGAAAAGAGCGGCATGGCTGAAATACCCACCATAGGTAAAGAATTTAGTTGGTCTTCTTCAAAGCAGGAATATGCCCCAAAGAAAACCATTGATGGAATAAGAATTATTGAAGGAAAGGTTTCTGTTGGTGAGGACGGATTTTTGGTGGAGGAGGCAAGGTTCACAGCGGAGGGTAAGCTGGAAGCGTTTCCTGAATTAGGGCAAGTAAGACAAGTGAATGACGCGGTTAATGAACCTGGTACTAGAAAAGCTTGGCATTACCATTTAGAGCAAGATGAGGTTTTTTATATTCCCCCTGATTCTAAACTTATAGTTGGACTTATGGATTTAAGAGTAAACTCACCAACAAATAGTATGACTATGCGACTTATATTAGGCGGAGGAAAGGCACACTTTATGTTCGTGCCAAGGGGTGTTGCTCATGGGTTCTCCAATCCGTATGAGCGTCCGATGAGAGTTTCATACTTTATAAATAATCAATTTAATGGGATAGATGAATGGAGACTTCCTTATGATTTTAAAGTCGGTAAAGAATTTTGGGAGATGCAAAAAGGTTAAGAACCTGCTTTGCAGAACCTTGGTCTTTCAGGCTAATAATTCTTTAAAAGATCGGGTCTTCTTTTTTCTGTTTTTTTAAGAGCGTGTTCACTTCTCCATTTTTCTATTTCTTTGTGATTCCCCGATAGAAGTAATTGTGGAACTTTCCATCCTTTAAAGTTTTCAGGACGAGTATATTGGGGATACTCTAAAAGTTGGATGTTAGATGTTAGATGTTTGATGTTAGATTTTATTAACTGAAAACTTTCTATTTCAGTTGCTTGGGATTTTTCTAGGACGCCGGGTATGAGTCTGACTACCGCATCAACCACTACCATTGCAGGCAGCTCTCCACCGGTTAACACATAATCGCCAATTGATAATTCTTCATCCACAAGATGTTCTTTGACGCGTTCGTCCACCCCTTCATAATGGCCGGCAATGAGAATAAGATGATCTAATTTTGATAGTTCTTGAGCTTTTAATTGATTAAAAGGGGTACCGCCTGGGTCTAATAAGACAATTTTCAATTTTAAATTTTCAATTTTCAATTCTTGCAGAGCAAGATAGATCGGTTTGACCATAAGTACCATTCCAACTCCTCCACCATATGGTTTATCATCCACAGTCCGGTGTGTGTCAACTGCCCACTTTCTAAGGTTGTGAATGTTTACTTCCACTAATGATTTGTCTTGAGCCCGTCGAATGATGGATTCATTAAAGGGTCCCAGAAACATATCTGGGAAAAGGGTAAGGATATCGATTTTCATACTACCTCTTGTATTTTACCAATTTGCTTTGCTAAAGTGAAATTATGCGTATTGTCATTATCATGCCGACATACAACGAGCGGGGGAATATTGCTCGGATGATTGACGTGCTTTTTGAGGAAGAATTTCCTAAAATTCGCGACCACGAAATGCATTTACTTGTAGTTGATGATAACTCTCCTGACGGCACAGGAGAAGTCGTTCGTGAAGCGACGAAGAAATACAAAAATCTTCACTTAATGACTGGAGAAAAACAGGGTCTTGGTTTTGCCTATATCAGGGGAATGAAATATGCAATTGCCAAGATGAAGGCAGATGCAGTGGTTGAAATGGACGCAGATTTCCAGCACAATCCTGCGGATGTCCCGCGCTTAGTCGCTGCTTCCCAGCAAGCCGATGTAGTTATCGGGTCACGCTACATAAAAGGCGGATCCGTTCCGAAAGAGTGGGCATTTTATAGGAAATTCCTCTCGTTTGGCGGTAATCTTTTTGCCAGAACAGTTCTTTTTTTACCCCAAGTTCACGATTTGACCACTGGATTTCGTTTAACGAAAACAAAGGTATTATCAAAGGTCGCGCTTGATAGCTTATTCGGAAAAGCAAGTTATGCGTACAAAATTCACCTTCTTTTCGAACTTTTAAAATTGGGGGCAAAAGTTAAGGAAGTTCCTATTGCCTTTTTGCCAAGGAAGGCAGAACAATCAAAATTCAAATTAAAAGAAACATTTGATACGTTTTTTATTGTGTTGCGGCTGAGGACTCGATTTCTAAAGTTTGCAATTGTTGGAGGGATAGGATTTGTCATTAACGCTGTGGGTCTTGAGGTTTTCCGGATGTTGCCCTGGACGCAGGCTCTAGCGGGATTTTTTGTCCAAGCTCGTGATACCTCTTTTGCCGTAATTGCCGAACCTTCTTTTTGGGCAGCTGCAGCAGCTGCGGAATTGGCTATTTTCTCAAACTTCAACCTTGATAATTTGTGGACCTTTGAGGATATACAGATAAAAGGCCCTCTTCGGTATATAAAAAAGTTTGTTCAATTTAATCTCACTTCCTTTGGGGCAATTGTCATTCAATCCTTGGTGGTTGGTACAGGCGTTATTTTCTTTGGGGATACCCGACTTGTTCGTCAAACTTTCCTTGTTATTGCTGTTGCATTCTTAATTATTCCCTACAATTACACAATGTATAATCTCTTTATTTGGAGACGCTGGAGTTTTGCAAAAGTCTACGCAAAGCTCAAAAATATATTCTAATTCTTCTTTGTCAAAGGTGTTATAATCCTCCTTGAATGCACACAGAAACTGTTAACACATACAATCGTATGGTGGGAGCATATGAGCAGGAGACAGATACATTCTGGGAGGAATTTCCTGATGCAATTATTAGAAAGTATAAAGAAAGCGTTCGTAGCGGAGTGGTACTTGATGTGGGAAGTGGTCCGGGGAGAGATGGCTTGATTATTAAAAATACAGGAGTCGATGTCGTGTGTCTTGATGCAGCGAGAAGCATGGTCGAGAGAGCAACAGAAAGAGGATTGCCTTCAGTTCAAGCTGACTTTTTAAATCTTCCGTTTGCAAATCAATCTTTTGACGGTGTATGGGCTTATACTTCTCTTCTCCACGTGGACCGCTCTTACATGAATAGGACGTTGCGAGAGATATGGAGAGTGCTTGTTCCTAATGGGGTATTTGGGTTGGGAATGATTGAAGGAGAGGGAGAAGAAATTCGTTATTCGTTGGGAGGTGAACCTCGTCTCTTTGTTTATTATCAGAAAGAAGATTTAAGAGAATGTTTAAACTCTTATAGCTTTCAAATTATTCACTTCGAGCAATTCAAGCCCCGGACAAGTAACTATCTTAATTTCCTCGCCCGGAAGGTATAAATCTTCTAATTTATCGATTGACAAACTTCTAATCCCAGATATAGTATTAAAAAACTTTTATGGTTGAAGATAAAGATAGAATGACTCCAGAAGAAAGTCTAAGACCTCAAGAGGTAGTTAGTCGTGTTTATTCTTCCCTTAAAGAAAAATCGCAAGTTGTAAAAGAATTCGAACAAGCAATGGTTTGTTGGGCTTCTTATGCTGATGGAATTGGATCAATAGACGTAGAGTTTTTATTTGATGGTTTTATTGGAGAAATAGCACCTGAAGAGGGTCTTTTAGTTGCACGAGGAGAATTATTAGCTAGAGATTGGCTGAAGGCTTTTGATAAGGCTTTAGTAATGGCAAAAATATTTACCGGTGAGAGGTCAAAAACTGCCCATGGTGGAGCTACCTGGGAATATTTTTTCTATGGCTCAAAAGAGAATAGTTGGCAAGATGTAGGAGAAAGACATGTAGGAGCTGTTTTACCGGGTCGTAATTTGAATAGGGATCCAAATAGTGCGGCTCTATACACTTGGCATGACCGCTTGATATTAGTTGGTAGAGAGGTTGCGGAATTTGTTGTCAGAAGTCCCGTTTACAACGAAAAATATAGCCACGGAACAGGATTGTTAAGTGGTGTGTTTATCGATAAGGAGGCTTCACGAGGAGAGTACAGGAGCCCCTGGAGTGGTTCCGTACCAATAGTTCAACAGCCAGCAGAATATGACTCTCAAGTGATAGATTTCTTGATTGGTGAACTGAGTAAAAAATTATCACTTCCACCCAAGAGAATTGGATTACAGTAATGGGCCCCAGTCGGAGATGGGGGATAGTTTTCTAAGCAAGACCAAGTATCACGACTCCTGCCATAAGAATTACAGACCCGATTAAAATTTTTCTAATATCGGAACTTTTGGTTATTTCTTTAAAGTAGAATACTCCCCAGATTACAGCAATAAGTACTGATGCTTGCGTAAGAGGAAAACCTTTTGCCAAACCGATTAGCGATACGGTAATAATACTCAATAGATTTCCAATACTCCATAAAATACCACTTAGTATGCTATTTCCCACCGCCTCATTTCGGAATGACTCCCGTTTATGAAAAAAATACGCGATTCCAAATAGAGCAATACCCAAAGACATTGAAAAGAAAAAATCTGAAGGTGTAAGATTTCCAAGTCGAAGCGGAACTAATTGGCTACCCCAGATGATTCCTGCTACTACAGATAAAATGATTCCACGCTTAACGTTTTCGCTCTGAGTATTGCCTGTTGTTCCAATAAGGATAACTCCAACAATAATAAGCACAATTCCCACAATTCCTGTTAAAAATCCTGCCGACAACTCATGAAATACAAAAGCTCCCCATAAGAACGACACAAAAATAACTAAAGAAACAGATATTGGTACAAATCGAGACAGACCAAGATCTCTAACGCCATAGAGAGATATTGCATTAGCGGAAGCCCACATAATCCCGCTTATCAGACCAAAGAGGTTTACATTAAAGGAGTAGTTGAGAAAAGGGATACTTACTATTGAAAAAAGGATTATACCAATAGTCATGAGCATTTGAAATTGGGTAAAGTTGGAAGACTGAGATTTCTTAAATGGAACGAGGTAAGAGCCCCACGCTATGGCCGAAGCTATTGCATAAAAAAATCCTATATTCATAAAGTCTTAAATTTACAACAGTGGTCTCCAGTCGGCAATTGGAGTGACATTCCCGATAATAAAATTGAGCGCGGACAGATAAATGGGGAGCAAAAGGAGTGCAAGTGCCCACCTGAAGGGGCGACTGGTAAGTACGTCAGAAAAAGCGATAAATAAAAATGGAACAATTGGGAGGATATAACGAGCGATATCTCTATGGGAGACAAATAGGGTTGATGCAAAAAATGTTCCTACAAACCATGCAAACGGAAATTGACGCTTTTTAATTAAGGCAAACACCCCTAAAAAGCCGAAAAGGTAAAGCCAGTTAATTTCTTCAAGCCAAAATGTCCCAACCCAAGTTTGTGCGGCATTAAATACTTGAAAAGGGGGAAAAAGAAGATGGATGTTGTCCCCGGAATGGAAATATGCGAAAAAGTCGCCATACGCGCGTGCATACCAGGCAAACACCAGTAAAACCGTGGCAGGAATAAAGAGAAGCGGTAAACCTTGGGGTAAAAGCTTTCGAAGAGTACTCGTCGGTTGGATGAAAAGGTTATGAATGTGTGGTGCGGCGAGTGCTGCAGTGAGCGCGGCAAACAGTAAAATCCCGGGAGATTTAGTAAACATTGCGACAGCACCCGCGATACCCGTCGCCCAATAATTTCCTCGTAAGAGGAAATAAAAACTCGCCAGAACTGCTGCGATGAAGAGGGGTTCGGGGGAACCGACTGAACGGACAATTAACCACCGAGCAGGAAAAACTGCAAATACCAATGTAAGCCATAGTGCGTGTGTCTTAAGTCCTACCTGTCGGATGAGCAGATAAAATAGCATGAGTGCCACGAACGAAGAGAGGAGCGTGACAATCATCATTGCCCATGGATATCCAAAGAGAGGAGAGAACGCACGAATGAGGAGCGGAAAGGCGGGGAAGTGAGCAGCATAGTATTCTTTGGGAAGAGGAAATTCGAATTGCCCCAAAGCAGCAGTGTTATAGAGGGTTTTTGCCGCCACAATATAGTAAGGGCCGTCAAAATTAGCGATGATTGTTGCCATACCCTCTTGAGGTAGCTTTATTCCCCAAAAGGATGGCATTCGTATGAAAAAGGGTGCCCACACAAGGATAGGAGGGATGAGAGTGGCAGCTGCGATGGCAAGAATATGGAGTACTCTTTCGTTGAGTCGCATACCTTTTTCATAGTATCATAAACTGATATGAAAATCAGCGCGCTCTCCGTCTTCTTCCCTGCTTATAACGAAGAAGCAAATTTAGAACGTACAGTTGAGAAAACAATTGGTGTCCTTAAAAAAATTGCGGCACAGTGGGAAGTCATTATTGTTAATGACGGCTCAAGTGATAAAACCCTTGAAGTTGCCCAAAAGTTAGAGAAGCACTATCCTAACATTCGTGTTGTTAGTCATAAGAAAAACTTAGGTTATGGTGAGGCTTTAAAGTCAGGATTTTATAATGCCAAGTATGATGTAATTGCGTATACAGATTCTGATGGGCAATTTGATTTTTCAGAAAGTTCAAAATTTATAGAAAAATTAGATACCGCTGATTTGATTGTTGGATACAGGATTAAAAGGCAAGACCCATTTTTTAGACTTCTTTTTGCAAAAGGATGGGCGTTATCCTTATTTACCCTTTTTGGTTTAAAACTGAGGGATGTTGATTGTGGTTTTAAGATGATTAAAAGAAGAGTACTTGAGCAGATTCCACATCTTGAGTCAAAACGGGGAGGAATGATTAATGCAGAACTTGCAATAAAGGCTAAAAAATTTGGGTTCAGCGTTGTTGAAGTGGGGGTTAACCATTATCCACGTCTTGCTGGCAGACCTACGGGAGCTAATATAAAAGTAATAATACAGTCTTACATCGATCTTTTTAAAATTTGGTGGAAATTCTTGCCGAAACTTGAATTTTTTGCCTTACTCACAATTTTAATCGTTGGTGCGTTTCTTCGATTTTATCGATTATCAGAATATATGACTTTCCTGGGAGATGAGGGGAGAGATGCGATTGTGGTACGCCGTCTGCTCGTTGACTTCGACCCTATTTTAGTCGGTCCGGGTACCTCTATTGGCAATATGTATCTAGGACCCCTTTATTATTACCTGATGGCACCGGCACTTTTTCTTTTTCGTCTTTCCCCAGTTGGTCCCGTAGCACAAATTGCTACTCTCGGAGTGATTACTATTGGATTTGTTTGGTGGGTTAGCAGGGAGTGGTTTGGAAAAGTAGCGGCAGTTGTTGCCGCAAGTTTGTATGCAGTTTCACCGGTTGTCGTTACTTATTCTCGCTCCTCTTGGAATCCTAATATCATGCCCTTTTTTGCTATACTTTCTATTTATAGTATTTGGCGTGTCTGGAAGTATCAGGAATGGAAATGGCTTATTGTGCTTGGGGTATCGTATGCGTTCGTGTTACAGTCACACTATCTCGGCCTTCTCCTTGCTCCAACAATAGGCCTTTTTTGGTTATTAACATTTTTTCAAATTCGCAATTCGAAACTAATTGGAAATTGGAAATTGGAAATTGGAAAATTACTGCGATATACCCTGATTTCTATTGTAATATTCGCAGTCTTAATGTCTCCTCTTGTCATCTTTGATGCCCGCCATGGTTGGCGCAATTTTGAGGCAATGCGCATTTTCTTTACCGAGCGTCAAGCCACTGTTTCTGCTCGTCCTTGGAATGCAATTCCAGAACTGTGGCCATTGTTCCAGCAAGAGATTACACGTTTGGTTGGCGCAATGAACGAATTGTGGGGAAAACTCGTTGCCGTGGTTACCCTTATAGGTACGTTTTGGATTGTAGTCAAACAGCGCCAAACATTCTTCCAGTCACCCGCTTTTCTCCTTCTTGTTTGGACGGGGTTCGGTTTAAGTGGTATGGCTCTTTTAAAACAAAATATCTACGACCACTATTTTGGATTTATGTTTATGGTACCATTCGTACTGTTGGGCATGATTGCCCAACAGGTTTCAGGTGCCAGGTTTCAGGTGCCAGGTTTCAGGTGGATATTATTGATTGGTATAGTAGGGTTGGTTGTTCTAAATCTTTACCAGACGCCAATTAAAAATCCACCACAAAGACAACTTCAAAGGACGGAAGAGGTGTCGGCGAAGATTGTGCAGGAAGCAAAAGGTCAAACATTTAATTTGGCTGTCTTGGCCGAGCGTAATTATGAAGATGCGTATCAGTATTTCCTTGAATGGTGGAGAGAGCCGGTCCGGGATATTGATCCGCTCCGTTACGAAGAAACAGTTGCCGAGCAATTATTCGTTGTGTGTGAATTACCTCAAGAAAAATGCGACCCAACTCACAGCCCAAAGGCGGAAATTACAGTTTTTGGCTGGTCAAAAATCGATGAAGAGTGGGATGTGGCGGGGGTAAAGGTATACAAATTGGTGCATAACCCAAGCGGAAAACCATAATGGCAAATCTTACACCCTTACATAAGCAGAGCTTGTCCTTTCAGGATAATAGTGTAACAGAGGTAAGAGAGTGGTGGCGGGGTTTGAATGTTGAGATATCGGCCAATAAGGGCGTGTACGTGATTCTGGCAGTAATTCTCTTAGGCGCTTTTTTGGTGCGGGTATGGAGAATTGACCAGCTGTTAGGATTCTATTATGACCAAGGGAGAGATGCAAAAATTATTTGGGACTTATTACATAATGGTAAATTTTTCCTTATTGGTCCGACAACTGGTATTGAAGGAATATTTAGAGGACCCTGGTATTATTGGTTGATTGCTCCTTTTTATTTTCTTGGCAAAGGCGATCCCGTATGGCCATCTATATTCTTATCTTTCACAACAGTTGCTGCTATCTTAGTACTTTATGTTCTGGGTGTAATGGTTCAAGGTAGGATAACGGGGCTGGTAGCTGCCACAATAGCTTCTTTTTCTTTTACTTTAGTTTATGCTTCCCGTTGGTTGTCTAATCCCACACCAATGTTTCTTATTAGTATGTTGCTTGTACTTTCTTTGTTTTTAATTATAAAAGGCAAACGGTGGGCATGGATTATTACTGGATTTATGCTAGGGTTTGCAATGCAGTTTGGAAGTGCAGCTGAGATTTTTTACTTTCCAGCAGTTGCTATTTTTGCTCTATGGCTCGCCTCGAGTCGAAGCGGGCAGCGAAAAAACTTACCTGATATCAGAACATTACTTCTTGCTTCTTGCTTATTTCTTATCACTTTACTCCCCCAAATTATTTTTGATTTGCGCCATGATGGAATTTTGAGAGCGGGGATTATCAAATTTTTGTTTGGAGAAGATAGTTTTAAAAGTTCATTTTGGGAAGTTGTAAAAATTAGATTCCCTTTTTATTTTGATGTCTTTTTCTCTAAAATTTTTTTGGGAGCGCAAAATTACAAAGTTTTTTTTGCAGCAGTTGTGGTTTTTTCACTTCTGATTAACAGAATTCAATTATTTAAAAATAGTAATTTTCTTACACTTTTACTTCTTTTTATTTCTGCGCTATTTGGAATGTTATTTTTCCGGGGAAATTATGGGAATGTGTATGATTATTACTTCACGGGCTACTATCTTATTTTTGTTTTGATTTTTGCAGTGTTACTTGGGATGTTGGCTCAAGGAATACTTGGAAAAGTGATACTCGGTATTTTTGTGTACTTATTTTTACAGGTGAACGTGCCAGTCGCTCGCGGATATATAACAGCAGGTGTTGATGGACCAACAACGATTGCATTTGGCAATCAAAAACAAGCAATTAACTGGGTCTACGAAGATGCTGGTGCTGCTCCTTTTAATGTTGATTCTTATGTTCCGCCGGTAATCCCCTATGCTTATGATTATTTATTTTTGTGGTGGGGGACAACAAGATACGGGATAGTACCGAAAGAGGAGCACGTACCACTTCTTTATACACTCTATGAGGTTGACCCGCCACACCCCGAGCGGTTAGATGCATGGTTGGCACGCCAAGTTAATATTGGTAAAGTGGAGAAAGAGGTGAGGTTTGGAGGAATAACTGTACAGAAGAGACATAGGGTTACCCAGCAACCAAGTAACCCAGTAACCAAATGACCAAAATATATTTATCAATTATTATTCCAGCATATAACGAGGAGCAAAATCTTAAAAAGGAGGTTTTGAGTGAGGTTGTAAATTACTTAAAGAATACAAAATATTCTTATGAGGTGATTTTGGTTGATGATGGGTCAATCGATAGAACGCGAGAACTCGTTAGAAAATTTATAAAAGGACTCAAATTTTCCCGCGAAGCGGGACCACGCTCCGCGTGGCAATTAATTGAAAACCCACACGGCGGGAAAGCATTAGCGGTAATGACAGGTTTATTGGCTGCTAACGGTGAGATAGCGCTTTTTACCGATATGGATCAAGCAACACCCTTGTCAGAAGTTGAGAAATTTCTTCCTAAATTCAAAGTTGGGTACGACATTGTGATTGGTTCGCGAGCGGGGAGAAAAGGGGCTCCATTAATAAGAAAACTTGTAGCACTGGGATTTGCTATTGTGAGAAACATTATTTTAGGCTTACCGTTTAAAGACACGCAATGTGGTTTTAAAGCTTTTAATCGACGGTCACGAGAAACACTCTTTCCAAAGATGAAAGATAGATGGGAGAGAATGAAGACGGTAGGAGCAGCAGTTCATGCAGGATTTGATGTGGAGACACTTTTCATAGCTCGTAAAAAGGGATTTAAAATTGCCTCAGTCCCAGTTGAATGGCATCACGTAGGAACAGAGCGAGTACAATTAATCAAAGATTCCCTTGATGCTATAAAAGATATGATAAGAATTAGGTGGAATGATTTGATGGGGAAGTATTGATATAATTGAAGGGTGAAGATATTTGTCAAATACAAATTTTCAATAATTGCCAGTTTGGCGATTATTTTTCTTTATTTTCTCCTTAGAGTCCCAAACTTGACGAAAATTCCTGTTTTTGTGGATGAGGCGATTTATATTCGGTGGGCGCAGGTGATGCAGAACGAACCCACCCTTCGTTTCCTTCCGCTCTCTGATGGAAAACAACCGCTTTTCATGTGGTTGATTATTCCCGCTCTTAAGGTTTTCTCTGACCCGCTTGTTGCAGGAAGAATGGTATCAGTATTGGCTGGATTTGGCACATTGGTTGGTGTTGTGTTATTAGCTTGGTATCTATTTAAATCCACAAAAGCTGCATTGGTCGCCGGCTTATTGTATGCTGCCTCACCGTTTGCTGTGTTTTTTGACAGGATGGCGCTGGTTGACTCAATGCTCTCAATGTTTGGCGTATGGACACTCTTTTTCGGTGTTGTGACCGCGCGTGCCTTGCGGCTTGATACTGCACAGTTGGCGGGATTTTCCTTGGGTGGTGCGCTTTTGACCAAATCACCAGCACTTTTTTTCTCACTTCTTTTGCCGGTGACCGCTCTTCTCGCACCATTTCGCGAGAAAGGCAATAGTGTAAAAGTGATGCTTTTGAGTGTCCTCAAACTTGTTGGCCTGTTCACGGTTACCTACGCCATTGGCTATGCAATGTACAATGTTCTTCGTCTTGGTCCCAATTTCGGCTTGATTGGGGAACGTAATGAAGATTATGTGTTTCCTCTGAGCCACCTGTGGACGAATCCCAAAGACCCGTTCATTTTCTATATAGATAGAATCCGTGAATGGCTGTTTATATTAGGCCCGAGCGTTTTAGTAATTTTAGTTATAGCTGGAGTGATAATCGGTCTTAAAAAATATACACGCCAAACGTTGATTCTTACCGCATGGGCATTTCTCCCACTCCTTGCCCAGGCAGAATTCGCGAAAGTTATTACCGCTCGCTATATCCTTTTTTCTATTCCATTTTTAGTTACTCTTGCGGCTCTTTCGGTTTTGCCAAAAAACAAAATATATCAAAAAATCTTTATAGTGGGACTGCTTATCTTTTTGGCAAGTGCTTTGAGAACGGATTATTTATTTTTAACTAATCCTGAAGCTGCATCCCTTCCACAAAGCGAACGGTCGGGATATTTAGAAGAGTGGACTGCAGGGACGGGGATTAGGGAAGTGGCACAATATATCAAAAATCAAAAATCAAAAATCAAAAATGGAGAAAGAATTGTGGTTGGAACTGAAGGATTTTTTGGTACACTTCCTGACGGCCTTCAGATATACTTAGAGAATGTTCCGAATGTTACAGTTATTGGTGTGGGAATTACAATAACAGAAGTACCAGAGTCGTTGAAAAACGCAAAAAGAGCAGGTGATACAGTTTATTTAGTTGTCAATAGCTCCCGGATGTTGAACAAGTTTGAGAGGGATGCTACAAAAACTGTAGAGGTAGGAGAAAAGTTAGGGTTAAAAGTTGTAGGTTCTTATCCCAAAGCAATACGAGCAAGAACTGACACCCACGAGTACATTTGGTATGGAGAAAGAGATTACCTCTATTTATTTGAGGTTACGCCCCGAGCGTTAATTCTCCCAGAGGAAGAAGAACAACCATGAAATTCTTGCGAAGAATTACGAGTCATCCTAATTTTTGGCCACTTGTCTTGGTAGTATTTTTAGGATTTCTTGCTGGTCGCGTGTTGCTCACATCTGGATACTTCAACATGCATGACGATTTACAAATGATGCGCCAGCTTGAGATGGAGAAGTGCTTTAAAGATTTTCAAATTCCCTGCCGTTGGGTACCGGATATGGGGTATGGGTATGGATTTCCACTCTTTAACTACTATCCGCCACTCCCCTATCTGGTAGGGCAGGTGATAAGACTCACAGGTGTTTCTTTTATTACGACGGTGAAGCTCACCTTTTTCTTGAGTTTCCTGTTGTCCGCAGTAACGATGTATATTTTAGCGCGCGAATTTTGGGGCCGGCTTGGCGGGGTACTGTCGAGTGTATTTTATGTGTGGGCTCCGTATCATGCGGTTGATGTTTATGTGCGGGGAGCAATGAATGAGGCATGGGCGTTGGTGTGGTTTCCGCTTATTTTGTGGAGCGCGTATAAGTTAATAAGTAATAAGAAACAAGTAACAAGTTGGATTGTTATTCTAGCGCTTTCATGGACAGCACTCCTTTTGTCGCACAATATTATGGTACTTATCTTTACTCCGGTGTTTGCTGGTTGGTGTTTACTTTGGTTGTGGCGAAAGTATGCGTGGAGCAGAATTCCCCAACTTATGATTTCAGGTATATGGGCTGCAGGATTGGCTAGCTTTTCAAGTATTCCGGTTCTTCTGGAGCAGAAATTGGTACACGTCGATACACTCACAAAAGGATATTACGAATACATTGCCCATTTTGCAGATATTAATCAATTGTTTTTTTCTCGATTTTGGGGCTATGGACCATCCGTGTGGGGTGAGGGTGACGGGATGTCGTTCCAAATTGGGCATATACACTGGATACTGGCACTAGTAATTGCTACTTTATCAGCAGCTGTTTTTCTTAGAAAACAAAAGATTTCACCCAATTTACTGTTAATTATTAGCTATTTACTTGTAGTTGGCTTCGCCGCCGCCTTCATGGCCCATGTGCGCTCAACTCCCATTTGGCTAAGTTTACCATTCCTTTCTATTGTTCAGTTTCCTTGGCGATTTTTAACAATTGTCATTCTTTCTTTTTCATTTGTTATAGGAGCGCTCGCTGTGCTTCTTAATGTAAGAAGTAGGTGGACGTTAGTTTTAGTTATCATACTTTTGGTTGCAGTAGTGTTGTTTAACAATGACTACTTCAAACCTGATCGCATGGGTCCTTTAAGTGACGAGGAAAAATTCTCAGCCGCTGCGTGGGAGCTTCAACAGACGGCGGGGATTTATGATTATCTCCCAAAAACAGCAAGAATTGCACCTCAAGGGCCAAGACTAACGCCAGTTGATGTTGTTGAGGGTGAGGTAGCTATAGACGAGGCAAAAGAAGGAACTAATTGGATAAGATTTAAGGTAAGAGTGGATAGAGGTGAGGGAAAGGTTCGAATAAATATTTTTCAATTTCCAAATTGGCGAGTATTTATTGACGGGGAAGAAACAGAAATTACCGGAGATAATGACGAGTTAGGTCGAATGCACATAACCATTCCAGAAGGCGAGCACGAAATTTACGCCAAACTCTACAATACTTTTCCCCGCACCGCTGGAAATTTAATTTCTCTTGTTTCTTGGGGAATACTTATTGCGCTTCCATGGTGGAGGAAACGGCTTTCGCGTGCTAGAATGTAGGCCGTGAGATTGCATTGGGTTTTCTTTATCATTTTAGGGACAATTTTTGTACTTTATCACCCTGTCTTTTCTGTTTATTTCTCCCATGATGATTTTTTCCATTTTAAAGTAAGCCAAACTGATGGGACACTCGGTGGTTTTCTTAATCTATTCGGATTTCATCCATTTATCGAGCGGGGAATTGCGTTTTATCGGCCAGTCTTTAGAGAAGCATTATTTAATATTTTCTATTCTCTTTTTGGTTTAAACCATCTCCCGTTTAGAATTCTTTCAATTGGCATCCATTTTTTAAATGTAGGTCTTGTGTACTTGTTGATGCAGAAATTGTTTCAAAAAAGGGAGTTGGCACTCTTCATCTCATTTTTCTTTGGAATAGCCGCTGCAAATGTGGGAAGTTTGTACTATCTTGCGGGAGGAGTGCAGTCATTGGGAGCAACAACTTTTGTGCTTCTGACATTGCTTTCATTTTGGAAATGGCTCGAGCAAGGTGGGAAATGGTATTTATTGTCATTTTTTGCGTTCATTTTAGCGCTTGGTTCGCATGAGCTAGCAGTTGTAACACCATTACTTTTGCTGGGATTGTTGTTTGTTCAAAAAAGACTTAAGCAAGATGTAAAGGCAACCATACCGTTTTTTGTTGTTTTGTCTGTTTTCTTATACTTAGACCTTTTTCTTATTGGGTTTTCTTCCGCTGAAGCGCAGTATCAGCCGACATTATCCCCCAAAACAATTCTTAACTCGCTGTCTTGGTACTCTCTCTGGGCCCTTGGTATTCCTGAGATGTTTATTGATTTCGTGGAGCCTGGATTCAACCTTAACCCAAATCTTATGAAATTTTGGGGAGATTATGCTTCGGGTATTTTCTTTTTTGGAGGTATAGCAGTGACAATTTTTACAGCAAGTGCAGTTTTTGTTTTTCGTAGAGCAATAAAAGACAGAAAGTTTTGGTTTCTTTTATTTTGGTTTCCTATTGCGCTTTCACCTGTTCTTCTTTTACCCCTTCATAAGCAAACATATTATTTAACCCCGGCACTTCCAGCGTTTTGGGGGGCGGTAGGGTTAGTAGTATTTAGTGCTTATAGCTGGTTAAAGAAAAGAAGTGGGGCTATGATTAATATTTTGGCTGGTGTATTTCTTTTGTCATTATTCCTGCTTTCTGTAATCTCTATTGCACTTGCTGATAAAACATATCCTGCTGCAAACCGTGGTCGAATTGCACAAAAATTAGTAAATGAAGTGAAAGTAAAATATCCTAACCTTCCGAAAGGTGTTGCTGTTTACTTCACTAATGACCCAAATTATCCCAAGATTTCAGGTGATTGGGGAGGAAGTTCAAAGCAAGCCGCGTTTATTTTAAACAAAGAAGATGCGCTTCAACTTTTTTATAAAGACCCAACGCTCCGAGTGTTTTATGAAGATTTTGGTGGAATTCCAGAAGATCTTCCCAAGGAGAAAGTGTATTCTTTAGTTGCTAGGATCCAATAATGTTACAATTTAAGGGTGGCCAGAGTTGAAATTGGCGAACATTTGGCACCAACAGAGGAAATTTCTCTTGAGACGGTAAAGAAGCGGACGGTAAGGGGAGTCGTGGCGCTCACCGGTAGGACGGCAATTCTGCAAGCAGTTGCGCTTGCTGCCACGTTTCTTCTCACCATTTTCCTTACTCCAACACAATATGGGGTTTTCTTTTTAGTGTCGGCGGTTATTAATTTTTTTGCATATTTTTCTGACATTGGCTTGGCTGCTGCGCTTATTCAAAAGAAAGAGGCGGCGCGTGACGAAGAATTACGGACCACATTTACTATTCAACAGGGTTTGACAATACTTTTGGTGCTTATTATCGTTGCCGCAACGCCGCTTTTCCAAAAGTTGTATGGGTTCAGCCAGCAATCAGTGTATCTTTTATGGGCGCTTGCCGCATCGCTTTTTTTGTCCTCACTTAAAACCATCCCTTCTGTCATTCTTGAGCGACAGTTAAAGTTTGAAAAGTTAATAATTCCTCAAATAATTGAAACATTCTTGTTTTATGGAGTTGCGGTTTTGCTTGCGTGGCGAGGAGCGGGAATAACAAGTTTTACAGTTGCCGTCCTTGTCCGAGGGATTGCTGGTCTTATTATAATTTACATCCTCCAGCCTTGGATGCCCGGTTTTGCGTTCGCAAGGGGTCCCCTTGCGAGACTACTGCGTTTTGGTCTCCCCTATCAAGCAAATACGTTTTTGGCCGTTGCAAAAGATGATGGTATGACTATGGTTTTGGGTGGGATTCTTGGGCCGGCGGGAGTCGGACTTTTGGGCTGGGCGCAAAAGTGGGCACAGGCCCCGCTACGTTTTTTTATGGACCAGGTGATAAAAGTCACTTTCCCTGCATTTTCGCGTCTCCAGGATGATAAAAAAGAATTGTCCCATGCGGTTTCGCGTTCTATTTTTTTCGTAAGCGCTCTCGTATTCCCCTCACTTATAGGGTTAGTACTTCTTGCAGGGCCACTAACAGAGGTAATTCCTAAGTATGATAAATGGCAACCGGCACTCTTCGCGCTTGGACTTATTACGATAAATAGTGCGTGGGCAGCGGTGACAACCCCTCTTACAAATATGCTGACTGCAATTGGCAAAATTACAGTTACCTTTAGACTCATGATTATGTGGACTACGCTTACGTGGCTGCTCGTACCAGCGCTGGCCGCTCTTTATCACATTAACGGAGCTGCATTGGGCTTTGCAATTGTTGGAACAAGCTCTATTTTTGCAATCTTGTGGGCTGTCCGATTTGTGAGATTTAATTTTCTGGAAAGCGTAGGCAAGCCCGTTTTTGCAAGTTTAGTAATGGGTGTTTTTGTATTCCTGGTTGGCAATATTATCCCATTAAATTTATTCGGAATAATTATTCTAGTTTTGTCAGGGATAGCTTTTTATCTTCTATTACTTTATGTTATTGTCGGCGAGCAAGTTTTATCAGATTTAAAAAATGTATATGCTACTTTTAGAAAGGGTTAATAAAAACATTGGAGTAATTCTGCTTGTTTTAGTAGGCTCGCTGAGCTGGAGTCTTACTATGGTAAAAAGCGGTCTTATATATTCCTTTGGTATGGGATTTTGGGGACCGAATGGGCATGATGGAGTTTGGCATATTGCATTAATTAATCACCTATCTCGGGGTTCCCTTGAAATGCCTATTTTTGCAGGAGAACCTATTCGCAATTATCATATCGGTTTTGACCTTGTATTAGCTGTCGTTCATAAAATCACGAGTATTCCAGCCCATACACTTTACTTTCAAATTCTCCCTCCGATACTTGCAGTCTTGGTTGGGGTTTTGACGTACAGGTTTGTTTCTGTCTGGAGGAAATCAAGAACACAGGCATTCTGGGCGACATTCTTTGTTTATTTTGCAGGGGATTTTGGATGGGTCGTTACATTGTTTCGTGATGGTGTTATCGGTGGAGAATCTCTTTTCTGGGCTCAACAGGCAATATCAACGCTCATTAACCCGCCATTTGCTCTATCACTTGTTTTAATTCTTTTAGGGATGATTCTTTTACTGCGTCTTCAAAATAGATTTAGGATTTACGAAGTGGGATTTACGATTTTAATTTTCGGTTTATTGGCACAAATTAAAGTTTATGCTTGGCTACTTGTGATGGGAGGATTGGGGTTGGTGGTACTATTCGGAATAATCCATGCTAGAAAATTCGTATTAAAAAGTAATTTATTGGTAGTTCTTTTAGGGTCTTTTTTACTTGGAGCTGCATTGCTCTGGCTAACTGGTAAGTCTGTAAGGCAATTAGTTGTTTTTCAACCATTTTGGTTCTTGGAGACGATGATGGCAGTGTCGGATAGAGTCGGGTGGGATAGATTTTATGGAGCGATGATGAATTACAAAACAGGGGGCATATTGATAAAACTGATCCTCGCGTATCTTGTGGCGTTTGTCATATTTTTTGTTGGTAATATGGGAACACGTTTGATTGGTTTGTGGGGGATGGTTAAGAGCAAAGCGTGGAGGAACTTTTCCGAGATTGATATTTTCCTTCTAATGATTGCATTGCTAGGAATTGTTTTACCAATGACTATTCTTCAAGCTGGAACTCCATGGAATACAATCCAATTTTTTTATTATTCGCTTTTTGTTTTTGTAATTTACTCAGGGATTTTCGTTGGGAAACTTATTGAAGAAAAGAAACTAAAAAAGTGGGCTATTATCTTTTTAATTTTAATTACTATTCCTACAACGGTTAGTACACTCTTTCTTCATTATCTACCAATGCGTCCCCCAGCAAAGATCTCAAATGAAGAGATGGAGGCTTTGATGTTTTTGGAAAAACAACCGGATGGTGTGGTACTTACCTATCCGTTTGATCGCTATAAAGCAGAACTCGCAGTGAATAATCCTCCCCGCCCGCTTTATCTTTATGAATCAACGGCCTACGTTTCTGCATTCTCCAAGAAATCTGTTTTTATTGAAGATGAGGTTAACTTAGATATAACAGGATTTAATTGGAGGCAGCGCCGTGACTATGCAAAAATTCTTTTTGACACTCTAGACCAGGCTTGGGCTAGGCAATTTTTGGATGAGAACAACATCCGCTATCTTTATCTGGCGCTTAGCCAGACTCCGGTATTTGATCAAAGATTTAGACTGGGGGGGGAACAGCTTGGCATTAAGAATATTTTTGAAAACGAAGAAATTGCTATTTATGAGGTAAAGAATTAGTGATTAAGAAAATTAGAGAATTTCTGCCTTTGTTAGTCTTGATTTTTATTTCTCTTGCTCTACGGCTTGCCGTTATTAATAGCGGATTCCATGTCGATATTTTAAGTAACGCCGGTTGGGGAGAATGGATTTTTAAAAACGGCCCAAAAGGATTTTATGACAATTCTATTTGGGTATATTCCTGGCCCACACAACCACCTCTTGTTAATTTGCTGTATGCATTTTCTTTCGACCTTTTTGAATGGTTGAAAACTTTATTTGTCAATATAAGTACGTTCATCGCGATACATCGTCTTGCACCAACGTATTTTATCTGGTGGTTTGATTTCACGAGATGGTTTGGAATGGAGAAATTTACTTCTTTCTGGACCGGTGCAACTGGCTTTAATACCGGTGCCTTGATCAGTTTGAAACTACTTTCTGTTTTTGCTGATCTAATTATTGGAATAACTCTGTATTTACTCGCAGGGAAAAAACGCCTGACTGGGCTTTTACTTGCAGGACTTTATCTCCTTTCTCCCTTTTCCTGGTATATCGGGAGCGTTTGGGGTCAAACTGACCAGGTGAGTTTTGTTCCTTTGTTTGCCTCGTTTCTGGCAATAATCATGGGGCAAATTGTTTTTGCACCACTACTCTTTTTTGTTAGTTTCGGCATCAAGCCGACAGTTCTTATTTTTGTGCCATTATTTTCATGGTTCTATTTTATTTACAAACCAAAACTTTATGAGATTTTGATGGGTTTTATTTTTGTCCTGACGCTATGTTATGTTCTTATTTTTTCCTTTACCGATAAAAATATATTTATTTTTGGCGAAGAACTTTTTGAGAAAGTTTTCTTAAAGTCGGAATTTAGAGTTTCTACAAATGCATTCAATTTTTGGCATATATTAATCGGCAATCGTGCGCTTAATCAAGAGGCTCTCTTTCTTTTTGTACCGGCTAAAATTTGGGGTTACATTGTATTTTTCTTTCTCAATCTGCTGGCATTCAGATTTACAAAAGAGAAAACCTTAAAAGGTTTATTTATTGCTCTTTTTATCGTCGGAGCAGGAGGCTGGCTTTTCTTAACGAATATGCTTGGACGCTATTTTTTTGCAGGAGTCGTATTTGGACTTATAAGTACAATATATTATCCAAAGCTTCTTCCTTATTGGTTAGGTGTAAGTTTGATATTTTTCCTTAATTTGTACAACGAGTGGTGGTTTCCTGAATGGTTGATAAGTTTGAAGACAATTTTTGAGTGGCAGGGAGGGTTTATAACAAGACTTCTTTCTTTGGCAAATGTTATTTTATTTGTCAAGATGCTCTACATTTTTGGCGTAAAGATGCCTAGGCTTCAAATACTCGAGAAATTCAGGTAAGATTAAGGTATATGAAGGATGGAATTTCCGTCGTTATCAATACCTTAAACGAAGAAAAAAATCTTCCTCGTACGCTCAGCTCGATTAAAGAACTTGCATCCGAAATTATCGTTGTTGATATGCACTCAACCGATAATACGGTTGCAGTTGCCAAGGAGAGTGGCGCTCGCGTGTATACCCATGAACCAACCGGGTATGTTGAGCCCGCCCGCAATTTTGCGGTTAGTAAAGCAACGGGTCCTTGGATTTTAGTTCTTGATGCTGATGAGGAGATACCCGACAGTCTTGCAAAGCAATTAAAAAAATTAGCAACAAAGCCCAATGCCGATTTTTATAGACTCCCTCGTAAAAATATTATTTTTGGACAATGGACGAGGCACTCACGCTGGTGGCCAGATTACCAGATTCGGTTTTTTAAGAAGGGTAGTGTTTTATGGAGTGAAATCATCCATTCAGTACCCGAGACCCATGGAGTTGGGTGGGATTTACCGGCGCAGGAGAGATTTGCGATTGTTCACTATAACTATCAAACAATTTCACAATATCTTGAAAGAATGAACCGCTACAGCGGAGTTCAGGCGGAAACAAAAATTAGAGATGGATACAAATTTAATTGGCGAGATTTAATTTCAAAACCAACTAGTGAATTTGTGAGTAGGTTTTTAGCTGGAGAGGGATACAAGGATGGTGTTCATGGGTTGGCGCTGTCGCTTCTTCAGGCATTTTCCGAGCTTGTCCTGTATTTGAAGGTATGGGAAACAGAAAAGTTTAAGGTTACGACTCTTGATGTTTCGGAGGTTGAGAATACACTTACCGATGCGGAGGGAGAGTTAGACCACTGGTTAGTAGCCAAACGCATGAGAAGACCCACTGTATTTCATAAACTTCTGCGTCGCTTGACCCGATAAAATGAAAAAAATAGGAATAGTCATTCTTAATTGGAATGGAAAGGAAGATACGCTCGCATGCTTAAAGAGCATGCGAGAATTTCCAATTTCCAATTTCCAATTTCCAATTTTTGTTGTGGACAATGGTTCTACGGATGGATCGGCAACCGCGTTGCGGAATTTCCAATTTCCAATTTCCAATTTCCAATTTCATCTAATTGAAAACAAGAAAAATCTTGGTTTCTCGGAAGGAAATAATGTGGGGATAAAAGCTGCATTAAAAGTGGGTAGCGATTTTGTAATGCTTCTTAATAATGATACGGTGCTCGAGAAAAATTTAATAGTTCAATTGATTACCACCGCAGAAGGCGGGGTCCCGCTACGCGGGAAAACAGCAATAAAGCCCGAAGAGATAGGAATTATATCCCCCAAAATATATTTCGCTAAAGGTTTTGAGTTCCATAAAGATAGGTATAAAAAGACAGAGCAGGGAAAGGTTATATGGTATGTGGGGGGAATGGTTAGCTGGAATAATGTTCTTGCAAGTCATCGTGGGGTCGATGAAGTAGACAATGGGCAATATGATAAGGTTGTCGAAACCGATTTTGCGACTGGTGCATGCATGTTTATTAAAAGAGAAGTTTTTCAAAAAATTGGTTTTTTGGATAAGAATTATTTTTTATATTGGGAAGACGCTGATTTTTGTCAAAGGGCAAAAAGGGCAGGTTTTAAAATTTTATATGCTCCATCTGCTTATCTCTGGCACAAGGTTGCTCAAAGTTCTGCGATTGGGAGTGAGCTGAATGATTATTACATCACTCGCAACCGACTTCTGTTCGGGAGCCGTTTCGCACCACTTCGTTCTCGATTTGCACTACTTCGTGAGTCGGTACGTCTTCTTTTCAATGGGCGGCCATGGCAGCGACGAGGAGTGTTAGATTATTATTTCGGTAACTTTGGGAAAGGAAGTTTTAATCCATGATACAGCTATCAATTGTCGTTCTTACAAAAAATGCTGCTGAAAAGTTACCTGAATGTTTAGAATCTGTCCACCATCTGGTGGAAGGGATGGGAGAAATTGTTCTGCTTGACGGTGGCTCAACCGATAAAACACTTGAGGTTGGGAAGAAGTATAAAGCGAGAATATTCAAACAAAAACCGGGAAGTTTTGATACATGGAGAAATCAGGGAAAAGAGGTAGCAAAAGGTGAATGGCTTTTTTATATAGATCCGGATGAGAGAGTGACACCTGAATTAAGGGGAGAAATTGAATCAGTGACGGGTCCTGTTGCTCGCTCGTCCCAGCCGACGTCCTCGTCCGCCAGCTGGCGGATTGCGGGCGCTCGCTGGGACTCCCTCCGCTCGCACCACCCGTCACCTTCCTATGTTGCTTTTGCAATTCCCCGCCGAAATTTTGTTTTTGGAAAAGAGTTGCATCACGGCGGTTGGTGGCCGGATTATGTGGTGCGATTGATGCTTCGTGATAAGTTAATTCGTTGGGAAGGAGAGCTCCATGAACAACCCAAAATTAGCGGCGAAACGGGCTTTCTAAAAAATCCCTTTATCCATTTAAAAGAGGATAACCTTTCAGATATGGTTCAAAAAACTAATAAATGGTCTAGGATTGAAGCAAAGCTTTTACTTGAGAGTGGTCATCCGAAAATGACATGGTGGAGGTTTTTCCGTCCTGTTTTTACCGAGATTTTTGATCGATTGATACTGAAGCTTGGTTTTTTGGATGGAGTACCCGGTGTTATCTTTTCAATTTATCAAGGATGGAGTCGATTTGCGACGTATGCTAAGTTGTGGGAAATGCAAAGAAGGCTATGAGGGCTGCAATTTACAATCCATATTTGGATACTCTTGGTGGTGGGGAACGGTATGTGATGACAGTTGCTCAAGTTTTGGAAAAGAATGGGTGGGAGGTGGATGTAGAATGGGATGATGCTGGAATATTAAAAAAGCTGGAAGATAGATTGGGGCTAGACTTATCTGGTGTAAGAGTTGTTTCTGGCATTCATAAGGGAAGAGAATATGATTTGTGTTTTTGGTTATCAGATGGAAGTATTCCACGTTTATATGCCCAGAAAAATATTCTTCACTTTCAAGTTCCATTTCATGATGTGAGCGGAAAATCGCTTTTCAATCGATTGAAGTTAAGAAGAATTCATAAAGTTGTATGTAATTCAAAATTTACAAAGAAATTTATTGATAAAGAATATGGGGTAAATAGTGTGGTTGTGTATCCTCCGGTTGACGTGGAAGAATTTAATACCCTGCCTGTTGGCAAGCAGGGTAAAAAAGAAAATATTATTCTTTCCATAGGAAGGTTTTCTCAACTACTTCAAGCAAAACGGCAAGATGTATTAGTGTCGGTATTCAAAAAAATGGTTGATGGGGGTTTGGAAGGGTGGAAGCTTATTCTTGCAGGAGGAAGTGATATTGGAGGAGAAGAATTTGCTAGAAGTTTGAGGTTTGAAACTAGAGGTTACCCAATTGAGATTATTGAAAATCCGGATTTTGAAGCACTTAAAAAACTATATGGTAGGGCAAAAATTTTTTGGTCAGCATCAGGATTTGGAGTTAACGAGGAAAAAGAGCCAGAAAAGGTTGAGCACTTCGGGATAGTGGTGGTCGAAGCGATGGCCGCAGGGTGTGTTCCCGTAGTAAACAACAAGGGGGGATATAGTGAGATTATTGAGAATGGGATAAATGGAATTCTATGGGATTCACGAAACGAACTTAGAGAGCAAACAGTGCGTCTCATTAAAGATGAGAAAGAAAGAATAAAATTTTCCAAAACTTGTAAAAAACGAGCACAGCAATTTTCGCAAGCTAAATTTGAAGATGAGATCCTTAAAGTTATTCTCTAATATTTGGCCTATCCTGGCAATCTTTGTATCAGTTCTTCTTTTCTTTTATCCCGTTTGGTTACAAAATAAAGTTCCTCTTCCGGCAGATTTTGTAGTTGGTTCTTACTTTCCTTGGCTTGATTATAAATGGGGATATGAGGTTGGAGTTCCTGTTAAAAATCCAATTATGGCAGATGTTGTTTCATTTACCTATCCGATGCAAATGCTGGCGGTTGATCTTTTAAAAGAAGGAGAGTGGCCATTATGGAATCCATATATTTTAGGTGGAACTCCGCTTCTTGCAAATTTTCAATCTGCACCTTTTTCTCCAACGAATGTAGTGTATCTCCTATTTGATAAACTCTCTGCATGGAGCATCCAGGTTATATTGCAGCATATACTTGCTGCTCTTTTTGCGTATCTACTGCTCCGAAATTGGAAGCTTTCTCAATTCGCGTCAATGGTAGGAGGTATTGCTTTTGCGTTTAGCGGATTTAATACGTTGTGGTCGCAATGGAATGGTCATGCTCTCGCAGCAGCCTTTATCCCTCTTATTTTATTATTTGAAGATAAGTGGCTTTTGAGTGGGCGAGGGATTTTCGGAGTAGGACTAAGCATTTCTATTGCTCTTCAGATGCTTTCCGGGTATCCGCAAGTTATGTTTTATTCATTTTTAGCCATGGGAGTTCTATGGCTTGTGAGGATGGAAAAGTCGTCTATTTTTTTAAAGAAAACTATTTTCTTAGCGTTTTTTGGTTTATTGGGCTTGGGACTTTCGGCATTTCAAATTTTGCCAGGAGCAGAATTATTATCTCTTTCGCAAAGAGAGATAGAGCCTCATCCGTTTGATTGGGCCTTTTTACCATTTGCCAAAATAATAACCTTTTTTGCCCCCGACTACTTTGGAAATCATGCAACAGGCAACTATTGGGGTCCTCAAGATTATACCTCAAATACAGGATTTGTTGGTGTAGTTGCTGCTGTATTTGCTGGGCTTGCAATCTCCCTAGTTAAAAAACAAAAGGGAATAATATTCGGTCTTATATTACTGGTCGTATCTCTTGTTTTTGCTTTTCCCAGCCCAGTCTCTATTTTTCTTTGGAAAAGTGGATTTTTAGGATTTCAAGCAGCGTCTGCCCACAGAGCGCTTGTCCTTTCTAATTTAGCAGTCGCACTTCTTGCGGGTTTTGGAGTTGAATACTTCTTACAAAGTAAACAACTAAGAATTAAATGGGCGTTTCTTGTTCCAGGAATTACTGTTGTTGGATTTACAACTTATGCGATTATTTTTTTCTTTTTGAGCCAAAGCAATCCTGATATTTATCATCCTCTTGTTAGAGGAATTCCGCAATATATTGTTGCTTTAAGAAATTCTGTCATTCCGCTTTTTATCTTTTTTGTAAGTTTTATTATTGTATGGTTCTTTCGAAGACAAAAAACAAAAGCTTTTAGAAAAACTGGCGTAGTAATTTTGTGCACAGTTTTACTATTCGAAGTTTTTCGTTTTGGGTGGAAGTTTACTTCGTTCTCTCCTCGTCACATTGTTTTTCCCACAACACCAGTCCTTGAGTTTTTAATTGAAAAGGAAAAACCTGTTCGCATTACTGGCTCTCAAGTCATTCCTATTAATATGAGGATGGCATACGGTCTTGAGTCTTTAGAAGGATACGATGCAGCATATCCTCTGAATATATCAAAGTTTATTGCTGCAATTAATAGCGAGAGTGTAGCAACCAATCCAGCCGGTAGATATGGTATTGTTGATAATGTCACCTCACCTCTTCTTGAGCTTTCAAATACGGTTTACTATCTTACGATTAAAAGGGGCGAGGAAAATAAACCAAGCGCTGCTGGTAGAGTTTCACCACGCTTTGACCCTGAACGTTTTAGAGTGGTGTTTGAAGATAAGTCAGTAGCTGTTTTAGAAAGTAAAAATGCTCTTCCTCGGGCATTTATGGTATTTGATTGGGAAGAAATAAATGACGACACTCTCTTATTAGAATCGTTGCTTAACAAAAATTTTTCAATAAGAGAAAAAATTCTTCTTTCTGAAAATCCAGGCATTCAACGAGGAGATGGTAAAGAAGTAAAAAATAGCGTGCGTTATAAAAAATATAGAGAGCAAGAAAGCAAACTTATTGTAACAACTGAGTCCTCTGGTATGCTTTTTGTTTCTGAAACTTTTTATCCCGGATGGAAAGCTTATGTAGATGGAAAGGAGGAGAAATTATTGAAAGCAAATTTTGCATTTCGGGCGATTCCTATTTTAAAAGGCGAACACACAGTTCAATTTATTTACAAACCAGAATCATTCTTTCTCGGTTTGAAAATTAGCGCGTTTTCTCTTTTAGTTATTTTGTTGTTTCTTTTGTTTAGAAAAAATAGATTAATGAAAATGGGTAAGCTATGGATAAGATAGTAATTTTTCTTACTTTTACTATTTTTGTATTCGCTATTGTCGTGCGCTTTTTGTTTTTCCCTCAAAATATTTATTTCGGTTTTGACCAAGCACGAGATGCGTTTGAATCATTAGATATATATAAGAATTTAAATTTTAAAATTATTGGTCCCTCAACGGCCGCAGAAAATCTTTTCCATGGTCCTCTTTATTGGTATCTTATTGGTCCGTTCTATTGGTTGAGTGGAGGCAATCCGGAAATTTCCGCTGCATTCTTACTCTTTCTTAATGCTCTCGGAGTTTTTAGTATTTTTTGGATAGGAAAAACACTTTTCAATCCGACAACAGGAGTTTTTGCGGGATTTTTGTACGCTATTTCATATGAACAAACACAGTATGCGCTTTATTTTGGCAATCCTGCACCGGCGGTATTAACAGTAATGACGTTTTATGCAGGATTAGCATTTCTTGTTTTTAAGAAAAATTGGATTGGTTTGCCAGTCTCTCTTTTTGCTCTTGGCTTATCAATTCAGTTTGAATTTTTTCTCATCTATTTAAGTTTTATTTTTGTAATTATCGTTGTGATCTTTAAAAAAGAGATAATTCCCCAAATGACAATTCCAAGAATTTTGGTATCAGTTTTTTCTTTTTCCGTTGCAGTTTCAACATTCGTACTTGCTGAAATAAAATTTGGTTTTAGAACGGTCACAACGCTTATTGAAACAGTCACATCAATTGGAAGACATCAGCAAGAAACTTCCCCACTGTTTGCATATTGGGATAAATTAACTTTACATGTGCATGATAATCTTGTTACGGGTAGGGAAATAATCCAAGTTTTAGTACTTTCTGTCCTGTTGTTTTATTTTTCTTATTTAATTCTTAATAAAAAAAATAATTATAAGCAAATCACCTTTTTAATTATTTGGTTTTTGTCGAGTGCTTTTTTATTCCTTTTTGGCATACCAAAGCTTTATTATTCAAACATTGGTATTGCTCCTGCCTTGCTCTTACTTGTTGCCTACATAATTTCAAGAATCTATGTAAGTAAAAAACCAATTGCAATATTTTTTATGATTGTTATTTTGGTAAGCAATTTAGTCCTTATTTCAAAAAGGAATTCTGAGGGTGTAATAAGTGATATTTATGTTCAAGAAGGGATGCTCCTTTCCCGAGAAAAACAAGCGTTGGATTTTATATATCAACAAGCAAACAAAAAACCAATTGTGGTATCAGCACTCACTATGCCTTTAAAGATAAATACAACGTGGGCTTATCTTTTTAACTGGTATGGGAAGAATAAGTATGGATACTTACCATATTGGGCGGGTGAGGTAGCACCGGGTTTCCCGGGATTTTTACCTTCTTGGAAGTCGCAAGAAGAGGAGTATATAATGTTTAGCATTATAGAGCCAACACGTGGCGTGCGTTACGCGTTTGTTGAACAGTATCTGTTTGAACAAGAGCAATACGGCAAGGTTGTTGAGGAAAAAGTTTTTGGTGATAAATCTTCTTGGTTGATAGTTCAATTGCGGGAGGAGCATCCCAGAAAGTATAAAAAATAAATGAAAGATACACATACTATAGCAGTACGTTTACACAAGAATGTTCCTCCTGATTGGTACGAACGCTCCATTAAAAGAAATCTACTTCAGCGATTTTGGCACACGAGACGATTTTTAGAAGTAGGAGAACTTATTGAGCCGGCAGAAAGCATTCTTGATATTGGTTGTGCTGATGGAACGTTTACTAAAATAATATTTCAAAAAACTGGTGCACGAAAACTTGTTGGGATTGATGTACTCAAGAGTTCAATTGATTATGCCAAAAAGAGATTTTCTAAAAACAAACAAATGAAATTCAAAGTTGCTGATGCGCATAATCTTCCTTTTAAAACGCAAGAATTTAATGCGGTATTTTGTTTGGAAGCGCTTGAGCATGTAGTTGACCCTTCAAGAGTCCTGCGGGAAATTTATCGTGTGCTCAAAAAGGGTGGATACGCAGTTATTTTGGTGCCTAGTGAAAATTGGCTTTTCCACAGTATCATTTGGCCGCTTTGGCAGATGTTGCCGGGTAAAAATATTTGGGAAGATACGCACCTTCATAATTTTTCAAACAATTTTCTTGAGAGATTACTAGAGCAATCAGGGTTGAAGATAAGAGAGAATAAAAAGTTTTTATTGGGAATGCTCCATGTTGTGAAAACAGTAAAAGAATGACAGTATCACTTGTTATACCAAATTGGAATGGTAGACATCTAATTGAGAGAAATATTTCTAGCTGGTTAGCGGTTGGGGCTTCGGAGGTGATTGTGGTAGATGATGGGTCGACGGATGGGTCTGTAGTTTTGCTACATGATTTAAGATTTAAGAATAAAGATTTAAGAATTATTGAAAACAAAAAGAACTTAGGTTTTGCTAGAGCTGTAAATAGAGGAGTGGAAGCCTCTAGGGGTGATATCGTGGTCCTTCTTAATACCGATGTCCGTCCAGAGCCTGGATTACTTGATGTAGTATTACCCCATTTTAAAAATAAAAACGTCTTTGGGGTTTCATTTAACGAAGTAAGGTGGTCATGGGGTAAAGGGAGATGGTTAAATGGATTTTTTGAGCACGGACCAGGGCCTCAAACAAAGGAAACACATATTACCTTTTGGATATCCGGTGGCAGTGGCGTATTTAGGAAATCGATATGGGATGCACTTGGAGGTTTTGACACTATTTACCATCCCTTTTATTGGGAGGACATTGACCTTTCATATAGAGCTGCAAAGAGGGGTTATACACTTTTATGGGATCCAAAGGCACGTGTAGAACATGAACATGAAGGAACGATCAGCAAGTATTTTTCAAGGGATTACATTAATTTTATTCAGGAACGCAATCAACTGCTTTTTATTTGGAAAAATATTACAAGCCCACATTTGATTAAAGAGCATGTAGGGGCTGT
Organism: uncultured Gammaproteobacteria bacterium; assembly: GCA_964363945.1. Classification (GTDB taxonomy): domain Bacteria; phylum Patescibacteriota; class Microgenomatia; order UBA8517; family JACQJR01; genus CAYTZB01. The sequence goes on along the minus strand of CAYIKF010000001.1, from coordinate 22,148 downwards.
TGTGAAACGAACTGTAAAATCACCGGGATATTTAAAGGTAGTTTTAGCTGCACTTTCCCACTGGTTTAAAATTACTAGTTCTCGAGCAAAAGAAAAAAGAGAAGCAACTATTTCCGATGAGCAAATTTTTGCACAATTTAAATAGAATGGTCTCAATAATTATTGTTAATTACAACACAAAAAATTTTATTATTCAGTGCCTTAATTCCATTGGAAAATATGCCCCCAAAGATACAGAGGTTATTGTTGTGGATAATGCATCCACTGATGAGTCAATGGAAGAAATCAAAATTACAAATCAAAAGTTAAAAGTTATTGAAAACAAAGAAAATTTAGGATATGCAAAAGCGGTTAATCAGGGTATTAAGGTAGCAAAAGGAGATTATTTATTCATTCTTAATCCAGATACTAAGTTGACAAAGGATGCGATTGATAAACTTCTTGAATTTACAAAAATTCACCCAGATGCGGGAGTAGTAGCGCCTCAATTATTAAATTCCGATGGATCTGTTCAACCTTCATGCTATCACGAGCCGACAATTTTTAACGCAATAAAAGAGTATTTTTTAGGAATAAAGAGTGCTTACGATAAATATGCGCCACGAGGAAATACACCCAAACAAGTTGATGCAGTAGTTGGTGCAGCAATGTTTATTCCAAAAATAACGATAGAGAAGGTGGGCTTATTAGATGAGCGTTTTTTTATGTACTTTGAGGATTTAGATTTTTGCCGGAGAGTTAGACGTTCTGGGCTATCGGTGTATTATCTCCCGACATCAGAGATTTTTCATGAACATGGTGGAGTGACACGTACTGTCCCAGAGCAAGCAAGAAACTGGCTTATCCAATCTTCAATAATATATCACGGACGAGTAAAACATACATTGTTAACGATAGTTTTATGGTTGGGGCAGAAATGGAAAAGACTGGTGGAGTTTAGTCAGTAAAGCCAAATAGAGAATCAGTTAGATTTGTATTTTGGCCACTACAGCTTTTAGTAATTTCTGCTGTAGGAGGAATTTTTTCAGGAGGTATAATTTTTATTTGACCAAATAGTTTTTCATTTTGACCTTGCGCAAGATGAGGTGGTAGTACAATTGAGTAAGTTGCCGCTCCTTCTTGAATTTGAGTTGTTTTTAGGTTATTCAAAAAAAAGAAATAGCGAAATCCTACATTTTCTCCCGGGGAGGTAATATACGAGATTGCAACACAGGGCAAATCGTGCTTTCGAGCGTCTTCTGTAATAAAAGCTGCCACTCCTTTGCGCTCTACATATCCTTTATGGTAAATATCTGTTGTTAAAAAAAAGAATGAGTTTTTGAAAAAGACTACAAGTAGTATGCCTATTGTCCAGTATTTGCCAGGCCGTGAGGATTTATAGAGCGAATAAAGAAGAAGGGCAGCTATAGTTAAAAAGATAATCTCAATATTTGCAAAATAATATTCTGAGATTATAGTTGAGGAGAATGTATAGAAGAGAACAATAGTACCCGTCCATACATAAAAAATCGTTAATTCACGAATATGAAGAAGTTGTTTCTTAACAAGAAATAACCCTGACAGAAACAGCAGCGCAACAAAAAAATAATGATTTATAAACGGTAAGCCTTGAGGATAGAAGAATAAACGAATAATATCTCCGACCATCTTGATAATAACAAGCTGCATTTTTTCAAATCCTGTTCCTCCTCCTTGATTTATGAAAAGATTTTGGATAAAGCTTGTTGTCTGAGAAAAATTATGTCTTGCCTCAAAAAAAATAAGCGGTGTGGAGATAACAAAAAAAGCAAAGATAGATAGAAAAATTTTCTTCAAGGGGGGAATTTTGCCAGAGAGAACCAGTGCCACGGGTACAGCTATAAGGGCTGGAGCAAGCGCAATATGGATGTGCCATATCAGTCCGATTAAAACACCAAGCAAAGGAAGTACAGAAAAGTTGCCCCGTCTAATCATTAAAACTGTGTAAAAATACCAAACAAGCCACAAGTTTGTGGGAGTGCTTGGCACAACGCGGCGGTCAAAGATTACGAGGGAAAGTAATATGGCATATAAAAATGCTGCCACGAGGCCCACTTCTTTGTTGAAGAGTTTTGAAAATACATAGTAGTAGCTCGCGACAGTCAATACACCCATGAGCGTTATAGGTATAACGGCTCCCACTGGATCCATGTGGGCAACTAAGAAGAATGGGATAAGTATGTAATAAAAAGCAGGACCAATAAATATGCCGGGAGCGGTGGTGAGTTGCCCGATAAGCCTGAGATGTTTATCGACGACAATATCCTTAACAATCCAAGAATAAAGATCACCATCTTGAGCAAACTCAAACCACTCTATAAGCTTGTAAGCTCTGAAAAAAAGTGCGATTATAAGAATAAGGCAAAGTAATACTAAATGGGGATGTTTTTTTGCATAGTTGATAAATTTTCGTATGTTAGGCATTTTAATAATCCCTGATAAACTTTAACATATTAATGTATACAATGGAAAAGGTATGAATAAAAAAATAGTATTGGTAATTATTCTGATTATTGCTTCGTTTTTGAGATTATGGAAAATTTCAGAAGTACCTGTTTCCCTGTTTGGGGATGAGCTTGATGTAGGGTATCACGCATATTCAATTTTAAAGACAGGCAAGGATTACTCGGGGAATCCGTGGCCACTTCATTTTCAGAGTTTGGCTGAATGGAGAACGCCACTTTATTTATATTCTGCAGTTCCTACGGTTGCAATCTTTGGAATTTCACCCCTAGGAGTTCGGCTGCCTGCTGCTATTTTTGGGATATTGGGGGTGTGGCTATTTTATTTGTTGGTTGGGGAATTGATAAAATTGGCGGGTGACAGGGGTGGAAGGGATCCCGACACGCGCGCATCCGCCAGCTGGCGGAGAGCACTGGCGGGAGGGAAACCACTGGCAGGACCCGCCTTACCACTGATTGCAGCAGCGCTTTTGGCAATTTCTCCATGGCACATTCAATACTCTCGAGCTGGATTTGAGGTAACCCAAATGCTTGCGTTTTTTTTGGCAGGTTTATGGTTATTCTTAAAAGGGCTCAAGAGTGGTAAATGGCTTCCTCTCTCAGCAATTTGTTTTGCTCTCGCACCCTGGGTGTATAGCACTGCAAAATTTTTTGTCCCGCTTACACTCTTGGCACTTCTTGTTATTTGGAGAAAAGAATTGTTTGGTATCGGCAAGAAGTGGCTGGTGTGGTCGGCTATTGCCCTTGTTGTAATTGGTGGCCCAATTGCCGCGAGCACTATTTTTGGCGGTGGTACAGAGCGTTTCAGTTATTTGTCGGTTTTTACCGATCCAACAACAATTCCTGAGGTAGGATTTGCCCGGTTGCGGGATGCCATGATACGTACCCCTGGGGTAGAATTTGGCGTCCAACCTGAAATAATTGACCGCGCAGCTCACAACAAAGTGCTTTTTTGGACAAATGTCTTGGGTCGCAATTACCTTCAGTCTTTCTCAACCCACTTTCTTTTCCTTGAAGGCGATCTTAATTTGAGACACTCACTCCAAAATTTTGGGCAGTTTTATAGATTTGAGATTTTGTTTTTGTTAGCGGGTATGATTTTCTTTTTCAAAAGTCAGCTTGATAGAAAGATAAAATTTTTCCTTATTTTTTGGTTGCTTGCGGCACCCATTCCTGCTGCGTTAACTCGAGACGGAGGTATGCATGCTACGCGATTATTTTTTTTCTTACCACCGCTTATACTTCTTAACACCTTGGGGATATTTCAAATAATTGAACTCGTTAAAAAACGATATGTTAAGGTAGCCGTAGCGAGTATTGCAGGGTTATATTTATTCGGTTTTGCCTCATATCAACATAACTATTGGGTTCATTATCCTTGGGATTCGGAACGATGGTGGCACGCTGGATTTGGCGAGGCAATAAACGGTGTAAAGGAGGTAGAGGGTAACTACGATAGAATAATTATTAGTACTGCTGATGAACCACCCTGGATATTTTTTGCGGGTTGGTATGAGTATCCGCCTCAAAAGTGGCATGAAAATTATCCGTTTAAGAAGAAGGAAATTCGTGGGTTTGGGGAAATTTCCTATATTGATAAATTTTATTTTGGAACTGCCCAACCAAAAAGCGGAATTTATTCGCTGGCAGAATTTTTAGATGAAAAAACATTATATCTGGCGAGCGCGAAGGAATTTAATATAAACTTTATTCAAGAACCGGAAAGATTACCAAAGAACTTAACGCTTGTGAAGGCAATTCCGTATCCATCAGGTGAGCCAGTATTTTACTTGTTTACACTTAATCCCCAAAATAATAAATGAAAGGTATTTACAAGATAATTTTACTCGCTTTTGTTTTTCGGATTACTCTTGCCTTTTTGGTGTGGCACCCGGATGTCAATAATCATGTGGACTGGGGAATTCGTTTTTGGCAGTATGGCCCGGGAGAGTTTTATAAAGCTAATGTTTGGAGTTTTACCTGGCCCAATCAGCCACCGGGTACTATTTATATATTTGCGGCAGTAAGAAAAATTTTTGAGGCAGTTTTTTCTTTTTTCTGGTTTATCAACATAAATATTCCTCTGTTCCCCTCAAATATAATGCTTTTTTTTGAGACAAATTTATATCCGAGTTTATTGAAATTACCTGCGATACTCGCCGATTTGGGAATCGCTTATTTGATATTTTTGTTCTTCAGAGAAAAGGGTAAAGAAAAAATCGGCGCGTGGGCAGCAATGGCATTTCTTGTTAATCCCATCACGTGGTACAACTCAAGTATTTGGGGTCAAACAGATGCTACCATAAATTTCTTTGGATTACTCTCATTACTTTTATTGCTTGAGCGAAAACTCGTTTTTTCCTTTCTCTCTCTCTCTCTTTCTTTATTTATTAAAGCCTCGCTTGGTATTTTGTTGCCGATATTTTTAATTATTGCATGGCGACAGAGATATCAAGTAAATACTTGGATAAAAGCAATAAGTATTCCACTTGTAATTATTGGGATTCTAACTCTTCCCTTTTCTGGCCTGCCTGCGCAGGCAGGTGAACCTTTTTCTTGGCTTTTTAATCTTTACAAAGATAAAGTCTTCGGTTGGCAGCTTCATTTGATTACTGCAAATGCATTTAATTTTTGGGCGGCTCTCACCGGTATTCATGAAAGGCCAGATACGTTAATGGCAGGGCTATTGAATTTTAGAACGTGGGGTTATATTTTGTTTGGGATAACATTTATTCCACTGCTGGTTAAAGTTTACAAAAAATTCGATTTCCAGAACATTTTATGGGTTTGTTTTTTAACTTTATTTTCTATATTTGTTCTTGCAACAGGAATGCACGAGCGATACCTTTATCCAATATTCCCGCTACTTACAATTATTACAGCACTTGAGCGAAAATGGCTCCCTTTGTTAATATCTATTTCGGTGATTTATTTATTAAACTTGTATAACTTCTGGTGGTATCCAAGGATAGAGTGGCTAATAGAATTTATGTCAGCTTGGGATAGGTTGTTGCCAAGAATATTAGGTGGAGTAGTTACGACACTGTTTTTATATGTTTATGTTAGCTTCGTTAAATCTCCAAAAGTAATTAAAAAATGAAAAGTGTTGTTTTTGTATTAGGGTTACTAGCAGTTATTGTTTTATACAGCGCCTTTCTTAATGTAACCCCCGTTCATCTTAATCAAGATGAATTGGGTTTTTCCCTTAATGCATATTCAATTGCCAAAACTGGCTTTGATGAGAATGGACGTTTCTTTCCCCTTTACTTTTGGCATTTGAACGTCATGTGGTCAACGCCAATAATTGTTTATTTGACCGCACTTATTTTAAAACTATTTCCGCTCTCCGAGGTAGCTATACGTCTTCCGAGTGTAATAGTGGGAATAATAAATATAGTTTTAGTTTATCTTTTAGCCAAAAGAATATTTAAAAGCGAGAAGTTTGGACTCCTTGCGGGAGTTTTGCTTGCCACAACACCAGTTCATTTTATCCAAAGTCGAATTTTACTTGATAATCTTTATATTGTTCCTTTTGTTCTTGGCTGGCTTTTACTCCTTTATGAATTCTTAGAAAGACGAAAACCTTGGCTTTTGTTCGTATCTGGACTAGTTCTAGGTTTTGGATTCTATAGTTATCACGCGGCTAGAGTTATGATGCCGTTTTATCTTTTGACAACTATAGTTTGTGTTTTCCCTGAAGTTAAAAAGAAAATCAAGTTGCTGTTTATTGTACTTATTGGTTTTTTAGCTCCATTATCGCCGCTTATTCCATGGACGATAGCATTTCCTGAAACTCTATTCCTTGACCAGGTGCGTTATACAGGGATTTACGATACTACAGGTAATAACGCATTAAGTGGAATCGTTTCCATTCTCTCGCCGGAAAGTTTAGCGCATCGATTTAATGTTTTTATTTCTTACTTTAACCCAATTTACTTATTTTTGTTGGGAGATGCTAGTCTTATTCATTCAACAAGTCTGCACCATCCTCTAGGGCTTTCACAGTCGGCAATAAAGGCCGGAGTTTTCTTACTGCCACTTTTGGTTCTCATTCCAGTGGGCATTTATAGTGCCATAAGCGAAGCTTGGCCCTTCGGGCTAAAGAAAAGGAATAGACTCACTTGGTTGTTGATTTTTGGATTCTTTACTGCTCCAATTGCTGGAGCACTTGCAGGAGACCATTATCGATACTCCAGGATTCTAGTGATTTTACCTTTTGCTGTTATATTAGCCACTTACGGCGTGCAATTTTTGCTTAACCAAAAAAGGAAAATTTTTCGTGTTGCATATTACCTGTTACTTGTTACCACCTTATTACATTTTTCTTATTTCCTATATGATTATTTTACTGATTATCGGATTCGTTCCTACGCTTGGATGAAATATAACATTCCTGATGCTTTGGAGAATGTAATTAGCGAGGATGCAAAATCGTCTGCAGAGACTATTTATTTGGATAATAGGGTAGGGTTTATTGATATGTATTGGAAGTTTTATTTGATTAAACATGATAAATTGATACTCGCTCGCAAGACGCAATTTATTGATATTAGGGAAGCTCGCTTGGAGATGCTGAATACTAATAGTATTATTGTAGCCGAATTTAATAATGTTGACGGACAAAAAGAGCAAATTGGCCCATTCTACAAAGTCACAAACATCTTCGAACCAGACGGGGTTTCAACATTTTATATCTTCAGGAATTAAATGCTACAATTTAGGTAGTGAAACCACGTTTATTGCTGATTTTAATTCTTCTTGTGGCTGCAGTATTGCGTATTTTGTGGCTTGATAAGTATCCTGCCGGATTCACTCCTGATGAAGCGTCGTTTGGGTATGATGCGTATTCTATTTTAAAGACAGGAAAAGATCAGTGGGGAGAATCGTTCCCTTTAACATTTCGTTCATTCGGTGATTTTAAAGCACCACTTTATACATATCTTGCGATTCCTTCGGTTGCCGTTTTTGGGCTTAATGAGTTTGCCGTCAGGTTGCCAAATGCAATCTTAGGGGTGTTAGCAGTATTAGCAACGTATCTTCTAGTTAAGGAATTATTCAAAAAATTGGAAATTGGAAATTGGAAATTGGAAATTCTCGCGGCAACATTGCTTGCCGTGAGTCCTTGGCATATTTCTCTTTCTCGCGGTGCATTTGAAGCAAATCTAACCACATTTTTAATGCCTTTGGGAGTTTATGCATTTTTGAAGGGATTAAAGGATGGACGATGGATGATAGTTTCAGCTTTTGCATTTGGGATTAATCTGTTTTCTTATCATTCGGCCCGCTTGGTTACTCCACTTGTTGTTTTGGCTCTTATCTGGTTGGGTCATAAAAAATTAACGAAAGGTTCTATTTCAATGTATCAATTCATTAAAGCGAAGTACGTGTTTTTAATTGTATTTGGTTTGTTTTTAGCAGTCAGTATGGTGTCAGTCCTTAGCGGTGGGGGGAATAGAGCATCAGATGTAGCAATTTTTAATCCGACAGGAGGATGGGGCGTGGTTGCTGACAGAAGATACGAGGGGTTACAAGCTGGGTTGCCAGATGCAATTTCGCGACTCTTTTCTAATAAATTAACTTATGTAGCGAGCGAATTCACTAAAAACTATCTAACTTACCTATCTCCTACCTTTCTTTTTACTCAAGGCGCAGGGGAAGCAACGTATGGTATGATTCCGGGATTTGGAGTGCTTTATTTGTTTGAGTTGCCATTTATTGGTGTTGCTCTTTGGGTTTTTGTTAAGAGGCCGAAGTGGGATATTGGTTTTATTTTAGCGTGGATTATTCTCTCGCCAATTCCTGCGGCATTGACAAAAGGACCGGGGTTTGCGGCAAACCGGGCGGCAGTCATGATGCCAGCAATACAGATTTTGTCGGCGTATGGTGGTATGGCGTTATGGCAAATGGTAAAGAATATCAAACATCTCAACTCGAACCTCAAACAGATTGGATTGTTAGGTTATTGGGTAATTGGGATAATGGGCTTTTTATTTTTCCTTGAGGCTTATTTCTATCATGCTCCCCGGAATAATGCACATTCAATGTCTTATGGGTGGAGACAAGCTGTGGAGTATATCCAAAGTGTGGAGGAAAATTACAACGAGATTATTATTTCCCGAGCCTTCTCAGAACCACATATCTTTGTTGCCTTTCACAAAAAATGGGACCCTTCTGATTATCAAAAACAAGCACAACACTTTCTCCGTTACGAAAAACAGGGCTTATTATTTGTCGATCAACTAGGTGAGTATAAGTTGGGCAAGTACACCTTCCGAGATATTCGTTATTTTGATGACGGAGCACTAGAAAACACGCTTTTAGTTGGAAGAGCTCGTGATTTTCCTGAAACTATCGAGCCTCTCGAAACAATTTTATTTCCTGACAGTAAAAAGGCGATGTTAATTGTTAATCCAATATCAGAATGAAGATAATATTCCTGGTTTTATTGCTCACAATTCCAACTTTTTTTAGAATGCTGCGGCCTGGTATTTTTTCAATGCAGGATTTCCATATTTTCAGATTGTATGAATTTGACAAATGCGTAAAAGATTTACAAATCCCCTGTCGATGGGCTCCTGATGCTGGATTTGGGTATGGTGAGCCGGTTTTCAATTTTTATACACAAATACCATACGCAATGGGAGAAATATTCCATTTTCTCGGTTTTCAATTTATTGATTCAATCAAAATTTTATTTATTCTAACTTTGGTAGGATCTGCTGTTTCAATGTTTTTTCTTGCCAGGCAAATTTGGGGGAACAATCTTTCTGCAATCCTGTCAGCTGTTGTTTATACATATGCACCCTACCGGGCACTTGACATTTGGGTAAGGGGGGCGCTACCGGAGGCAATGGCTTTTGTAATATTTCCTGTTATTATCCTTTTGATTAATAATATTTTCTCACATAAAAATTTAAGGGATATCCTTTTATTTCGTCAGAAACAAACTTGTTTATTAAGTTTTTCACTTGCTTTGTTACTCGTTACTCACAATTTATCATTTTTAATGTTTTTACCATTTTTGATTATTTGGATAGGATTTCTCATCTTTACGAATAAAAAATGGAGATTGGTATTGCCTATTTTTGGTGCATCCATTCTTTCTGTTTTCCTCTCGGCATTTTATCTACTGCCAATTATTTTTGAATCAAAGTTTATCGATTTGAATTTAGTAACCAGCGGATATTTTGATTTTCGCGCCCATTTTACAACAGTTAATCAACTATTAATCTCTCGCTTTTGGGGCTATGGAGCGTCTTTATTCGGGCCAAAAGATGATTTGAGTCTTTCTGTTGGTCAAGTCCAATGGATTTTTCCTCTTGTTACGCTTTTATGGTTTTTATTCAAAAAACAAGATAAGCAGAGCTTGTCTTCGATTAAATGGAAAGAATTATTAGTTTTAGTCGGTATTGGTTGGTTAGCCCTCTTTTTAACACATAATAAATCAACATTTATTTGGGAAAATATTCCCTTTCTTTCTTACCTGCAATTCCCTTGGCGCTGGCTTGCTATTTCTACTTTTGCCTTTTCGCTTGCTTCAGGTGGTGTTGCATTTTTAATTAAAAAGAATAACGGAATTTTTATTAGCGTTCTTATTGTCTTGGCTGTCACTCTTAACTTCTCTTTTTTCAAAGAGGATATTTGGCATAAAGTTGGTGATTTGGAACAATTTTCTGGAAACCGTTGGGAAGAACAAATTGCTGCCTCATTACCTGATTATTGGCCAGTTTTTGCAAAAGAGCTTCCAACAGAACCAGCGCCAAAAGACCCAATAATTTTGGAAGGAAAGGCAAGTGGAAGTTTGGTTGAGAAAACAAGCAATAAAGCAGCTTATGATATTACGGTTCAATCTGACGACGTAAAAGTACAATTTCCCATAGTTTTTTTTCCGGGTTGGAAGTCTTATATTGATAATCAAGAAATAGATATTTACCCCAGTGGTATTTATGGGCTTATTACAACCAAGGTTTCTGGCGGTATGCATACATTGACTCTCTCCTTTACCAATACTCCTGTTAGAACAATAGGTAATATTGTTTCATTGTTATCTTTATTGACTGCTACGATATTACTTTTGAAGGCGGATAAACGCTATGGGTAGAGATAGGATAGCAATAATTATTATCTTGGCGGTTGGTTTACTAATTCGCTTTATTGGGCTTGGACAACTTCCACCAAGTCTTAACTGGGATGAAGTGTCACATGGTTATAACGCTTATTCTATCCTGAGAACAGGCAAGGATGAATGGGGAGAGTTTTTACCACTTACAAATTTTCGCGCCTATGGAGATTATCCTTTGCCCGTCAATCTTTATTTAACTATTCCAAGTATTGCATTATTTGGACTTAACGAATTTGGCATTAGATTTCCACACGCTATATTAGGTACAGCAATTATCTTATCTACTTACTTTTTAGTTTATGGACTCAAATTTGGGAAAACAGTAGCGCTTCTTGCTGCACTTTTTGTTGCAATTGATCCATGGATGTTTTTCCCCTCGCGTGCTGTATTTCAATCAAATGTAGCTTCATTTTTCTTAATAACGGGAGTTGCCCTTTTTCTATATAGAAAAAAACATTTTCTTTTTCTACCTACCTCAGCAATCTCCGTGGGCCTTTCTCTGTATTCTTATCACAATACGAGAATATTTGTACCATTACTATTGCTAGTGGTTGGTATTGTTTGGTTTAAAGAATTTAAAGCCTCGATATTTAAACAAAATAAAGTTTTTATTTCCTCACTCTTAATATTAATTGCCTTTCTTGTTCCGCTATATTTTGTTTTTACAAGTCAGGAAGGAAGGGCCAGATCTAAATGGGTTTTCTTGCTTGATGAGGGAAGTATAGCGAGAATTATAGAAATGCGCGAAAAGTCTAATCTTCCCGAGCCAATCGATCGCTTACTATACAATAGATACAGCTTTTTTATCTCTGAGTTTGGAAAAAATTTTATTGGTTATTTTTCTCCTAGATTTTTGTTTACTTCGGGAGGATCTAATTATCAATTCAGCGTTCCAGATAAAGGAATACTTTATCCAATAAACGCGCCATTTTTTTATGTAGGTTTAACGTTGGTTGCTTTAGCAGTGTTTAAGAAGAAGAGATCGGAAAAAACTTTTTTGTTCTTTTGGCTAATTTTAGGTCTTATTCCAGCCAGTATTACTCAAGGTGAGTTTCATGTTATTCGTGCTACAACTATAGTTCCGCTTCCACAAATATTTGTTGCGTTAGGTTTAGCTACCTTCTGGGCATGGTTTAAACAACAGAATTTAAAATTATTGTTTAGCATAATATATGTTGTTCTTCTTTTGTATTTTATGGAAAACTATGCGAGGGAGTATGTGGGACCATATAGAACTAATTACTCATGGTCGTGGCAGTATGGGTACAAGGAAGCAGTACAATTTATAAAAGGGCATTACAATGGATATAACCAAATTATTATGACCAAAAAATATGGCGAACCGCATGAGTTTTTATTGTTTTACTGGCCATGGGATCCGGAAAAGTATAGGCAGGACCCAAATTTAATCCGTTTTGCACAATCAAATTGGTACTGGGTGGACAGATTTGATAAGTTTTATTTTGTAAATGATTGGGAAATCCCGCGTGATGGCTCCGCCAGCTGGCGGATGGAAAGTGGCGGAATTGTTCCTTTAAGTGGTAAAACACTTCTTATTACGAGTCCGGGTAACTATCCATCTGGCTGGAGATTGTTACAAACAATAAACTTTCTAGACAACAAACCAGCGTTTGATATTTTGGAGAAAACTATTTAAATGATTCAATGAATCAATTCATTAAAGCAAAAATTTTAGGTAATAAATGGCTTTTAGTTATTTTAATTTTAGCTGCGGTTTTGAGATTGTGGAGCTTGGGGAGTATTCCGCCACATTTGACAAACGATGAGGCGGCGTTGGGATATAACGCGTATTCTATCTTGAAAACAGGGCGAGATGAGCATGGAGAATTCTTGCCGATTATTTTTAAATCATTTTCCGATTGGAAACCAGGACTTTATGTTTATGCAGCTGTTCCTTCGGTTGCCGTTTTTGGGCTTAACGAATTTGCGGCCCGTCTACCAGGCGCAATTTCTGGGATTATTGCGGTGTGGTTAATTTATTTAGTTGTTGGTGAGTTGTTCAGAGAAAAAAATCAATTGAAAATTGAAAATTATAAATTGAAAATTCTAGCAAGCTTCTTGCTAGCCATCTCTCCTTGGCATATTCATTTTTCAAGAGGCGCTTGGGAAGCAGGGATGTCGTTGACCTTAACCCTTATTGGTATTTATTTTTTTCTACGAGCTATACGCGATAGGCCAAATTGGCTTCTTTTTTCAGCCCTTTTCTTTGGGACAACATTAATAACCTATCAGGGTGCAAAACTTGCAACAGGGCTTGTAATTTTAGGACTTGTAGTTTTTTGGTCAAGAAAACTTTTTACTGTTTCAAAGAAGATTCTAGTTGGGTCAGTCGTAGCGTTCATTCTTGTTTCATTGCCTGTCCTGCTATCAATAGGCACAGAGAAAACAGGGAGGCTTGAAGTTTTCAGTGTTTTTTCCGGACCACGTCCAGAAGAAATAGTAAGTCATATTCTTGGGCAGGGAAATGAGACAAAAGAAAGTCTTACCTACATTCTTTTCCACAATGAAATACTCCATTTTAAACGAGGGATTTTAGGGCGATGGATGAATCATTATTCTCCTCGTTTTCTCTTTTTTGAAGGAGATTGGGTACATCTTAACCTTAGTGTTCCCAGGGCTGGTGTATTGTTGTTTATTGATATCGTTTTTCTCGTTGCAGGAACTATATTTTTAGCTCGTATGAAAATAAGTCCTGCTATTTTGTTTATTGGATATTGGTTGCTTGTGGCGCCACTTCCTGCAGCTCTTTCTAGAGATACACTTCACGCAATCCGTTCACTTAACCTTGTTATTCCACTAACGATTGTTCTTGGTGCTGGGGCATTATTTTTATGGCATTGGGTTAGAAGTTTGAAATGGAGTAAATTTGCTGTTTTTCTATTCTCTGTTCTCTATTCTCTTAATTTCTTGTATTTTATTGATCAATACTTTGTTCATATGAATGCTCACAATGCTAAGAGCTGGCAGTATGGATATAAACAGATTGTTGAAAAAATAACTCCACTTCAAAAAAGTTATGAAAAAATTGTAATCACACAAAGCTACGATCAACCATATATCTATTTTCTCTTTTACCAAAAATATAATCCATCTTTATATCAAAAGAATGTCAAACTTGTTGAGGGGCCGGCGGGTAAACTTGATGCATGGCTTGTTCCTCAATTAGACAATATTTCATTCGAGTTTCTTGATTGGCATAGGGATAGAGGGAGAAAGGGAGTTTTGTTTGTGGGGACTATAGAGCAGATTCCAATTGAAGATTCAAATAATCCAGATCAATTTAAACTTGTTGATGAGATTAAATATCCCAATGGCCAGACGGCCTTCCGATTAGTAGAAGTGCTCTAAATATTCATATATGAATATATGATTAGCAAGTATAACAAACTATTACTAGTATTAATAATTTTGTTGGCTTCTTTCTTGCGTTTTAATCAATTAAATACTTTACCTGCCTTGAACGCCGATGAGGCAGCAGTGGTGTATAACGCATATTCCCTTATTCAAACTGGAAAAGATGAACATGGACACGCATGGCCTATACATTTTGAGTCGTTCGGAGATTGGAAGCCAGGGTTATTCTTTTATATAGTTTTACCGTTTGTAAAGTTTTTGGGACTAAATGAGTGGGCGGTAAGGATACCGGGAGCAACTTTGGGGGTGTTAACAGTGCTGCTCGTGTATCTCTTAGTTAAGGAACTTTTTAAAGATCGGAAATTGGAAATTGGAAATTGGAAATTGGAAATTCTCGCCGCTGCTCTTCTTGCGGTGAGCCCTTGGCATATTCATTTCTCTCGCGGTGGATGGGAAGTTAATGCGGGAACGTTTTTTATAGTATTAGGATTATGGGCATTTCTTAAAGGAACTCGACAAAACAAGTGGTTAGTTATTTCAACACTTGCGTTTGTTGCTTCTCTTTACACTTATCATGCTGCAAGGATAGTGGTGCCACTTTTAGTGATGGGACTTTTAATCTTTTATCGAAGATTTTTTTGGGAAAAGAAGAATGGCCTTCTAGTTCCAGTAATCGTTGGTGTAATTCTTCTTATTCCTTTGATTCGTGATCTTACTGGAGCTGCGGGAGTATCTCGGGCATCTGGTGTAAGTATTTTTGCTGACCAGGGAATTATAGAGAGGATTAATGAACAGCGAGGAGAACATGGGAGCAATAAGGATGTAGTAGCTCTTGTACTTCATAATAAAGTAGTAAACTATACCCTTGAGTTTCTAGCGAATTGGGGCGAACATTTTTGGGGGCAATTCCTTTTCTTGTCTGGAGACGAGATTGAGCGTAATAAGGTGCCAGAGGTTGGAGTATTGTACCTTTTCCAATTACCGCTTCTTATAATTGGCTTATTAGCTATTGCCCGAAACTCACAATCATGGGGAATAGTTCTGTGGTGGCTTATTATTGCACCTACTGCGGCGGCACTTACATTTCAATCTCCTCATGCGTTGCGTTCTCACAATATGGTAATTCCGTTAACAATAATTTCAGCTTATGGGTTGGTTAAACTTCTTAGGTGGTTAAGGACAGGTGTAGCTTCGTTTCCACCTTCGAAGTGGAATTCTATTTACACCTTAGGAATTATAGTAATTTTTGGGATTATTCTGTGGGATTTCAGCCGTTACCTTCATCAATATTATGTACATATGGCGAAAGAATATCCGTCCTCTTCCCAATATGGGGTGAAAGAATTAGTCTCTTATGTCAAAGAGAACTATGACAAGTACCCTAAATTTTTAATAACAGACAGATACGACCAACCATACATTTTGTTTTTATTCTATTTACAGTATCCTCCTGAAAAATTCCAGGGTGCTCATACTTTAACTTCGCGTGATAAGTTTGGATTCTCTACTGTTCGAGATTTTGAAAAATTTCATTTTGAAGAAGTTAAGGATTGGGATAAAACGATTGAAGAGAAAAGGGGGTCATTGATTATAGGAACCGATAAAGAAATTCCGGATGACGCAAACGTTATTCATGAAATTTATTTCCCAAATGGGGAAGCAACATTCCAAATAGTCGCAAATTAATATGAGTAAAAAATATAAGCTGTCTGTCGTTCTTGCAACTTTTAATGAAGAGAAAAATATTGGAGCATGTTTGGAGTCTGTAAAAGAGATTGCTGACGAGATTGTAATCGTTGATGGGTCATCATCCGATAGAACACGAGAGATTGCAAAGGAATACGGGTCTCGAATAATTAAAACAACTAATCCGCCGATTTTTCATATTAATAAACAAAAAGCACTTGAAGCGGCAACCGGAGTTTGGATTTTGCAACTTGATGCAGATGAGCGGGTGACTCCACAACTTGCAAAAGAGATTGAACAGATTACCGAAATGAGCGACGAAAAGATAGATGAGTATCAAGAACGATTACCAAATAGGAAATTATTTATTCGCCATCAGAGATTATTAGAACAGCGCGATGGAAAAATTGGTACATCTGGCGGAGAATATGCAGGTTTTTTTGTCCCGCGACTTAATTTTTTTCTTGGTAAATTTTTGCGGCATGGCGGTGTGTATCCTGATGGTGTGATAAGATTGGTAAAACAAGGAAAAGCATATTTTCCGGCAAAAAGTGTGCATGAGCAAATTGTTGTTCGGGGACGAGTGGGATGGTTACAACACGATTTACTTCACATGGCAGACCCGACATTTAAACGGTATCTTGAACGCAATAGTCGATATATAGACTTATTAGCTACGGAGTTAAAACGCGATAAAGTAGGCAAAAATCCACTGCAGTTTATTAATTATTTTGTGAGCAAACCCCTTTGGTGGTTTTTATTGACTCAAATTCGTCACAAAGGAATTTTAGACGGGTGGCAGGGAATGATCTTTTCGTTCTTTTCAGCACTCCGTTTTCCGAGAGCATATTGGAGGTACCTTAGAAAAATTAAAAATTAAATATCAAAAATCAAAATGAATAAGAGAATTAGAGTGTTTATAGATGCAACTTCGCTAAAAAGTGGACATGCTGTGCGTGGAGTTGGTGCATATACCAGAAACTTACTTGACGCCTTAAAAGAACAAAAGGAAATCGAATTAGTAGATAAAATAAAAAACTGTGATGTAGTCCATTATCCTTACTTTGATTTGTTCTTTTTGACATTACCACTTTCAAAACCTAAACCCACTGTCGTCACTATTCACGATGTTATTCCGCTCATTTATCCAGAACAGTATTCTCCTGGAATTCGGGGACTCATTAAGTACCAAATTCAAAAATTTTCTTTAAAAGGTGTAGCGGCTGTGATTACTGATTCTGAAACCTCTAAAAAAGATATTTTTAGATTTTTAGATATATCTGCTAATAAAATCCATGTAGTTCATCTTGCGTCAGGGAAAGAATTTATAAAGTTGGATGATAGAGCTTGGATTTTAGATTTTAGAAAAAAGTACAACTTGCCAGAAAAGTTTGCCCTTTATGTGGGAGACGTGAATTACAATAAGAATATCCCGGGTATATTGAAAGCTTTCTCATCAATCGTCAATCATCAATCGTTAATCATCAAACTTGTTCTTGTTGGTGATGCCTTCAAAAATACAGAACTACCAGAGGTAAAAGAGATATTTCAATTAATTAAAAGGGTAAATCTTGAAGATAAAGTTATAATGCCTGGATTTGTACCAACAGAAGACTTGGTTTATTTCTATAATCTTGCAACAGTGTATTGTCAACCTTCTTTTTATGAAGGATTTGGATTACCGGTACTCGAAGCAATGGCGTGTGGTTGCCCTGTTGTTGCTGCAAAAACTCAAAGCATAGTTGAAATTGTGCAAAATTCAGCTTTGTTTGTTAATCCAAAAGATCCAAGGAATATTGCGGATGGTTTGACAACAGTCATAAATAACTTAAATCTTAGAAAGTCATTAATTAAAAGAGGATTTGAGCGGGCAAAAGAATTTTCGTGGAGAAAAACGGCTACACAAACGATAGAAGCGTATAGGAAAGTGATTAGTGAATAGTTCTAGGTGAATGGTATGAAAAAAGACAAAGATCAATCATTAGTTACATTATTAATTTCCCTCTTTTTTGCTTGGAAAATTTGGACCTTTGTGTTTTTACTGGCAGCGGTTGTTTTTATTCCTCTTAGGCTTCATTTTTTAGGTGGAGGGCTTGAGCACTATCTTAGAGTGCCATTTTTTTGGGCATGGGGAAATTTTGATGGCGAACATTATCTGTCTATTGCCCAACATGGATATGGGCATGGTGAGGAAGCTTTTTTCCCGCTTTACCCACTTTTAATGCGTTTTCTGGTCTGGCCAATTCGCGGAGATGTATATTTTTTACAAGCCGCAGGGTTATTTATTTCTTATTTTGCATTTTTTCTTGCTCTTTTAGGTTTATGGAAATTACTGCGATTAGATTTTAAAAAAAGTATTACAGAATTAACTATTATATTGTTCCTTGTTTTTCCTACCTCATTTTATTTTGGGAGTGTTTATACAGAGAGTTTGTTTTTTGCTTTAGTTGTTTGGTCATTTTACGCGGCTCGGCGTGGTTGGTGGTGGGCATCAGGAATTTTGGGTGCATTTGCGAGCGCAACACGAGTATTGGGGATAGTGTTATTACCGGTATTGTTGGTTGAGTGGTGGACACAAAGAAAAAATTTTCAATTTTCAATTTTCAATTTTCAATTAATTTCTCTTTTTATAATTCCATTAGGACTATTTGCTTATATGTACTATCTCTACCAGACAACTGGTGACCCTTTTGCATTTTTTCATACACTTACATGGTTTGGCGAGCAACGCTCAAGTACTCTAATTTTACTCCCCCAAGTATTCTGGCGCTACTTTAAAATTCTAATGGATATAAATATTCGAGATCCTTTCATTTTTACCTTTTTGCTTGAATCCGCCACAGCAATTCTTTTTCTTATTGCCGCGTTCTTTTCATTCTTTAAGTTGCGTCTTTCCTATGCATTATGGCTTCTTGGGGGATATGTTCTCCCGACATTATCTGGAAGTTTCTCGTCTCTTTCACGATATATGCTTCCACTCTTTCCTGCATTCTTAATTGCCGCAATTTTTCTTGAGAAGAGTCCATTGTGGGTGAAGGTTGCAACTTCTTTTGTGCTCTTTGTCCTTTTGGGCATTGCAACTTCTTTGTTTGTTAGAGGATACTGGATAGCATAATGAAGCGATTTTCCATCTTCCATTTTCCATATTCCATATTGAGACATCCTCTTTTTGCCGGAAGTTTTGTGATGGTGGTGGGGACGAACCTCTTTAACTTTGGGCAATTTGTGTATCATTTTGTAGCTGCACGGTCGCTTGAAAGAGTATATGGTGAATTTTTAGGAAAAGCATATTATGGAGATGTCGCGACGATCATTTCTATTTTAGGCATTATCGGTATTATTCAATTATCGTTATCTCTGACTGTTGTGAAGTTTATTGCTTCCGCGAAAAACAATACATCGGTAGCGAATTTGGCAAAATGGATTAACTGGTGGAGTATATGGCTTGGAGTTTTTACTGGTGGTTTTATACTCATACTTTCTCCGTTTCTTGTTACATTTTTAAACATGCAACAGCCCGCGTCGATGTATATATTGATACCAATCCTTTTGTTTTTCCTTGTCCTCACAGCCCAGAGGGCAATTCTTCAAGGAATACTTTCGTTCAATAAATATGTATTCACTCTTCTAGTTGAGGTAGCTGTGAAAATTCTCTTAACGGTAGTATTTATATTTTTGGGCTTTGCGGTAGTTGGGGCAATTGGTGCGGTGCTCGTTGGACTTGTGTGTGCACTTCTTGTCACACGTGTTTCTCTTTACTCATATTTACGTGGAAAGCGAGGAGTGATGCCCCATATTGGTCCACTTGTTAAGTATTCAATTCCCGTATTTATACAGGGACTTGCATTAACTTCGATGTATTCTACGGATCTTCTATTAGTAAAACACTTTTTCTCTGCAGAGGAGGCGGGTGTATACGCTTCGTTGGCGGTACTCGGAAGGGTCGCATTTTTTGGCGCGTCCCCTGTTATACACGTAATGTTTCCTCTAATTGCTCGTCGGTTTTCTCACAGCCAACCGTATCACACAATCTTTTATTTAAGCATTTTCTTAGTGAGTGGGATTGCACTTGGAGTCGCGTTGTTTTATTGGCTTTTTCCTGAAATTCCTATTGGAGTACTTTATGGGAGGGGATATCTTATGGGCGCTCCTATGCTTTGGTGGTTTGGCATTTTTATGACGCTCCTTGTACTTTCTATGCTTTTTACTCAATTTTATTTGTCTATTAATAAAACGAGGGTTGTGTGGTTTTTTGTAGTTGCTGCACTTTTGCAAATACTACTTATTTGGTTTATACATCCGACTTTGCTACGGGTTATTCAAATTTCTATTGTGTGCGCTGCTTTACTGCTTTTATCGCTTCTTGTATACTTCCCATATCATAATCACAAAAAATGAGAAAGAGATTACTCTCTGTTATTATTCCAGCTTATAAGCGGAGCTTGAAAGCTGGAACCCAAAATAAATTATTATCTGTTATTATTCCAGCTTATAGACAAGAACGTACCATAAAGAAAGACTTAACAAATATAGAAATGGTTTTAAAAGAAGGCTTAAGAGATCACGATTATGAGATTATATGTGTTGTTGACGGCATGATTGACGGTACGTTTAAAGAAGCATCAAAAATAAAATCTAAAAAGATAAAGGTAATTAGTTACGAAGAAAATAAGGGCAAGGGATATGCTGTCCGATATGGTATGGCGCGCTCACGTGGGGAACTCATTTCTTTTTTGGATGCAGGAATGGATATTTCGCCAGCCGGTATCATGATGCTCATGGCCCATATGGAATGGTACAATGCTGATGTTATTGTTGGTTCAAAAAGACACCCTGTATCCCGCGTAAATTATCCTCTGCTTCGACATATTTTAAGTTTGGGATACCACCTAGGAGTAAAGGTACTTTTTGGTCTATCACTAACTGATACACAAAGTGGGATAAAGATATTCAGAAGGAAAGTTTTAGATAAAGTCTTGCCAAGATTACTGGTGAAACGCTACGCCATGGATATAGAGATGCTTTCTGTTGCACGCTATCTGGGGTTTAAAAGAATTTATGAAGCTCCAATCGAAGTAACGTTTGATATAAGAACAAGCAGAATTCGCTGGTCGACTATTTTTAGAATGGCGTGGGATACATTAGCGGTCTTCTATAGACTTAGAATTTTGCATTACTACGATGATAAAAATAGGAGAAAATGGGTATATGATCCAGATTTAAATCTTAGAGTGAATGTAGGATAGTACAGATGTAAGATTTAGGATGTATGAAGTATGAGGAAACAATTAAATAATAGATTTGAGGAGTTGGAGGTATGGCGAGAAGCTCATAAATTGACGCTTTTTATCTATAAGGAAACTAAAAAATTTCCAAGCGAAGAAAAATTCAGGCTTGTAGATCAGATATGTAGATCTGCCTCTTCTGTTCCTACTAATATAGTCGAAGGAAATTCGAAAGCGTACAAAAGAGAATATCTACAATTTTTGTTTTTAGCAAAAGGCTCTTTAGAAGAAACAAAATATCATCTCCTTTTGTCAATGGACTTAGGTTATTTAGAAAAAGAAAAGTATGAAACTCTTTTTAATCAATGCAATAAAGTGGGTAGTTTGTTGGGTGGTTTGATAAAATACCTCAAATCAGGCCTACACTTAAATCATAGACCTTAAATCAAAAATTAATATGAACATATTAATTTTTTCCTGGCGAGATCCAAAACATCCGCTAGCCGGAGGAGCAGAACAAGTTATGCATGAGCATATGAAGGGGTGGGTTGGTAATGGTCATGAAGTTACTCTTTTTTCCTCAAGATTTAATAGTTCCAAAAAAGAAGAAGTTTTAGATGGAATAAGAATTATTCGTAGTGGTTATCAATACTTGGGTGTACAACTGTCTGGATTTTTTTATTACTTAAAAAACAAAAATAGTTATGATTTTGTGGTTGATCAATTTCATGGACTCCCGTTTTTTACACCAATCTATGTTAAAAAACCAAAGTTAGCGGTGATTCAAGAGACAGCAAGGAAAGTTTGGTTTTTAAATCCACTACCCTGGCCGATTAATTGGGTTACTGGAATGCTGGGCTATTTGGTTGAGCCATGGGTTTTTAAGCTCTATAGAAATGTCCCTTTTATGACTGGATCGCAGTCGGCAAAAAAAGATGTGGTTAAAATGGGCATTCCTGCAAGTAACATAAATGTGGTTCCACATGGAGTGATAATCAAAAAATCAAAAATTAAATATCAAAAATCAAAAATAAAAACAGTTGTTTATCTTGGAATACTTTCAAGAGATAAGGGAATCGAAGATGCCATTCGATGTTTCTCAATTCTTAATAAGCTTGGGGAGTGCAACTTTTGGGTTATAGGCAAACCAGAGACGCAGAACTATTTTAATCAATTGAAACGATTAACAAAAAAACTGGGTATCGCAGAGAAGGTGAAGTTTTGGGGATTGGTAACACAAGAAAAAAAGTTTGAATTACT